>JBOHJJ010000121.1:0-7036 GCA_050728495.1 Methylovirgula sp. | reverse complement strand
CCGCCGGGCTCGCGGCGACGCTCGCGGCGGCGAGGCCTCCGCCAACAATTGCTTCGAGGAGCGAATTGCTGGCCAGCCGATTGGCGCCATGCAAGCCGGTACATGCGGCCTCGCCGCACGCCCAGAGCCCATCGATCGAGGTGCATCCTTCAAGATCCACCTTGATGCCGCCCATGTGATAGTGCGCGGCGGGGCGGACCGGGATCGGTTCGCGGACGGGATCGATGCCCGCTGCCCGGCAAAGCGCGGTGATGCCGGGAAAGCGCGCGGCAAAATCAAGGTTTTTTGCTCGCCGCGTATCAAGAAAGATGCGATGGCCTTCGTTCATATGGCGCCAGACGGCGCGCGCCACCACGTCGCGCGGCGCAAGTTCGGCACGCGCCGTATCGGCCATGAATCGAGTGCCTTCCTCATCGACGAGGATGGCGCCTTCGCCGCGCACCGCTTCACTGATGAGCGCCAAGCGAAATCCCGGCGCATCGAGCGCGGTCGGATGAAACTGGACGAATTCGAGATCGGCGAGTGTCGCGCCGGCGCGCGCCGCGAGTGCGAGGCCTTGGCCGAAGGAGCCGACGGGATTCGTGCCATGCATGAAAAGACCGCCGACGCCGCCGGTGGCAAGCACGATGCGGCTCGTTCGCAACAGCGACGACCCACCGAGCCCATAGACGAGGAGCCCGGTGATTGCCGCGTCTTCGACAACGAGACGCCGCGCCGCGAGACCTTCGATCACGGTGATCGACGCGCTGGCGCGCACCGCTTGCGTCAACGCGCGGGTGATCTCGCGTCCGGTCGAATCGCCGCCGGCGTGTACGATGCGTTTGCGCCGATGCGCAGCCTCGAGGCCGAGGCGTAGCGCGCCGTCAGGCCCGCGGTCGAAGCGCACTCCGAAACGTTCGAGACTTTCGACCGCCTGCGGCGCGGCGCGGATGATGCACTCGACCACGGCAGCGGCGCAGAGCCCGTCGCCGGCCGCGAGCGTGTCGGCGATATGGAGCGCGGGATCGTCGTCCGGCCCGACGCTCGCCGCAATCCCGCCTTGCGCCAGGATGCTCGACGTCCCGGCGCCGAGCGGCGCCTTGCTCAGCAACACGCAAGGCGCGGGGGCGAGCGACAGCGCCGTCATCAGCCCGGCTATCCCGCCGCCGACGATGAGTGGGCGTCCATCGAGATCGTGGTTGTCCATCACCGCACCGCCAGCATGCGTTCGACCGAGCGGCGCGCCCGCGCCGAGGTCAATGGATCGATCTCGACTTCATGCTGCATCGTCTCCAGCGCGCGGCGGATCTTCGCAAGCGTGATGCGCTTCATGTGCGGGCAGAGATTGCAGGGGCGGATGAATTCGAGCTCCGGATATTGGATCGCGATGTTGTCGCTCATCGAACATTCGGTCAGTAGCGCGAGGCGCTGCGGCCGTTTGTCAGCGACGTATTTGGAGATCGCCGCGGTCGAGCCGGAGAAATCCGCAGCCCGCACGACGTCGGGCGGACATTCGGGATGCGCCAGAATGACCACACCGGGATAATCTTCGCGAAGCTCGGCGACCTCTTCGACCCCGAACCGCTCATGCACTTCGCAATGCCCCGCCCAGGTGATGATCTCGACGCCGGTCTCGGCGGCGACGTTCTTGGCCAGATATTCGTCGGGGATCATGATGACGCGCGGCACGCCCAGGGATTCGATGATGGCGCGGGCATTGCCCGAAGTGCAGCAGATGTCGGATTCGGCCTTCACCGCGGCGGAAGTGTTCACATAGGCGACCACCGGCACGCCCGGATAGCGGCGGCGCAGTTCCCGCACGTTTTCGGGCGTGATCGATTCTGCAAGCGAACACCCGGCAGCGGGGTCCGGGATCAGGACCGTCTTGCGCGGATTGAGAAGTTTGGCCGTCTCGGCCATGAAATGGACGCCGGCCAGGACGATGACATCGGCATCGACCTCAGTCGCTTCGCGCGCCAAGGCGAGGCTGTCGCCGACGATATCAGCGACGCAATGGAAGATTTCCGGCGTCTGATAATTATGCGCCAGGATCACCGCGTTGCGGTGCTTTTTCAAAGCCTCGATGGCCTCGATATCCGCCGCAAAGACCGGCCATTCGATGGCCGGGATTTGATGGCGAACCTTGGCGTGAAGATCCTCCCGAGGCGCGAGCACAGTCGTGGCCATGGTATATACTCCGCCTGAGCATTACTCGCTAATATGCTGGGGTTGAGTATAAGTTTTGTCAAGACCGGGAGATCGGAAGTTTTGTCCCGACGATGGCCCGCTCGGTCAGCACTTCGCGGCGGAAGCGGAAGAGTTTGGCTGGCCGGCCGCGCGTGTCCTGGCTCACCTCGCCAGTTTCTTCGACGAGTTCCTGCTGGGTGACAAGCCGGCGGAAGTTCTGCTTGTGCATCAGCCGTCCGGCCAGCGCCTCCACGCAGCGCTGCAACTGCAGCAGCGTGAACGTGTCCGGCACCAGCTCGAATACTACGGGATGGTATTTGATCTTCGCCCGCAGCCTGGCGATGCCCGTTGCCAGGATGCGGCGATGGTCGAGGATCATGCTGCGGCCCTGCACGGGCGCCGGCCCAGGCTCGGGCTTCGCGCGGCGCGCCTCGGGAATGAGCCCCGCCTCGTAGAGCAGTTCATAGCGCTGCAGCACCAGCTCTTCGTTCCAGGGCTTGCCTTCGAGGCCGAAGGTCACTGCGATGCGGTTGGCGCGTTGCCGGCGCAAGGCGAAGGTCGGGGCCGCCTCGGCGAAGGCTCTGAGGTTGGGCAGCAGAACCTGTTCGATCGACTGCGGGACGCCGAGACGGCGGTCTTCCCAGGGGAAATAGACGTACCAGGTCTGCCAGCTCGCTTCATCGCCGTCCGCCGTCGGCTGCTCGCGGGTCAGCCCCAGATAGCTGATCGAAATGACCCGCTGATCGGGCCCAAGACCGCGGTCGCGATCGGCAAACGTGTACAGCTGCTCGACATAGCCGAGCGGATGATGCGTCTGCCGCTCGACCCAGGCGCGCATCCCGGATTGCAGGGAGCGATGCGCCAGTTCGAAGGGACCGGAAGGGAGCGCCCGGGCGTCTTGCAGCGTGAGGACGCGCGGCTCGCCGGCGGTCACGGCGACGAGCACCGCGATCAAGTCGGCAGCGATGCCTGGTCCCATCGCGTCTTCTGCGGTCTCCCTGCGCTCGTCGTCGCCGATCTCCCGTGGAGATGTCGTCTGCAAGGCGCGTTCGGGCCTGCTCATCGCATCAATGTCCCATCATATGTCCGTGGCCGCGGGGTCCCACATCGTCAAATCGAACGCCGGCCGGAAGGATCGACGAATCTTTGCCTGTCCATTGCGACGGACTTTCGTCGGACCCGAGAAATCTAGCCGATATCCAAAGGCAACGCGGCGATCGCATGGCGCGGCCAATGCCAGGGGGCGAGATAGATCGCATCGCCGCGCAGCGTCAAGCGCGCCGCCCATGGATTTGCGGCGAGCCAAAAGCAAGCGGCGCGGGCTGCGCGCCGGCGCTTCTTGGCGTCGATTGCCGTCATGGCTTCGAGGAGCGTCGGGCGAAGTTTCACCTCGACGAAGACGATTGCATCGAACTTTCGGGCGACGAGATCGATCTCGCCGCCGTTGACGCAGAAACGCCGGGCAAGAATGCGGTAGCCCTTGAGCCGCAGATATAGAGCCGCCGCGGCCTCGGCGCGGCGGCCGGAGCGCAGCGCCCGGCGGCGCTTCTTAGCGGGCGCGGGCCGAAAGTTCGACTGCTCGGGCATAGACTTTGCGCCGTGGCTGGCCCGTCTCCGCGGAGATCACGGCCGCGGCTTCTTTCACCGAGAGGCTCTCGAGCGCTTTGCAGATGCGAAGATCGAGATCGGCGGCTTCGATTGCCGGCGCGTCGCGCGACGGCGGTCCGACAAGCAGCACGATCTCGCCTTTTGGCGGCGTCGCGGCGGCTACCGCGGCCGCGAGATCCGGGAGCTTGCCGCGCCGCACGGTTTCGAAGACTTTGGTCAATTCCCGCGCCAAGGCCGCGTCGCGCGGCCCCAGCACGGCGGCTAGATCCGCGAGCGTCTCGGCGACGCGGCGTGACGCCTCGAAAAACACCAACGTGCCGGGAATTGCTGAAAGCTCGGCAATCCTTTGCCGCCGCGCCGCCGATTTTGGCGGCAGAAAGCCTTCAAAGAAGAAACGGTCGGTCGGCAGGCCGGCGACCACCAATGCCGTCAGCACGGCGGAGGCGCCGGGCACCGAGGTGACAGAGATGCCTTGCATCAAAGCTTCCGCGACGAGCTTATAGCCGGGGTCGGAGATAAGCGGCGTGCCGGCATCGGAGACGAGCGCAAGCGCCGCTCCAGCGGCAAGCCGCGCAAGAAGATGCGGCCGCATGACCTCGGCGTTATGCTCATGGTAGGCGGCAAGCGGGGTGGCGATGCCGTAATGGGCGAGCAGCGTCTTGGTCACCCGCGTATCCTCCGCCACGACCGCGTCGGCGGCTGCCAGAGTTGCGAGCCCACGTAAGGAAATATCGGCGAGATTGCCGATTGGTGTTGCCACGACATGCAGGCCAGGAGCGAGCGGCTCTGCTTCGGCATTGAGCCCAAAGGCGGCGAAGGTCGCCGGATGGTCCAGCTTATTGCGCGCGTTCATGGGAATCTCACACCCGAGGTCGTTCTATATACCATCCAAACGTTTCATTTGTAGAACAGCACCCGTCCGATCACAAGCTGGGCAAAGGTGTCGCTGTCGTTTACTTTCGGTTGCGGGAAAAGCGATATATGTCTGAACTCTCCTCGGGCGATGCGGACAAATGCGCCGCGTAGGCGCGTCCCGGGGGTTCGCCGAGCGTTGCGATGCGGCCCGTTCCTGATGCGCCGAGAGGAGTCTTTCGCCTTGGCTAACGGCTCTTTCGCCGGACTTGATTGGCACGCTGCATCGTTCGGCGGCATAAAGCTTTGCGCCACGCTGGCGGTGCTTGGTCTGGCGTCCTGCGGCTCCTTGTCCTCCGGCCAGAGCAATGGCAGCGACTTCGTGGCCTCGGCGCCGGTGACGCCGGTCCAATCGGAGCCGTTGCCGGGCCCGCAAGGCACGCCGGCCAGCGGCGATCAGATCGGCACCGGGCCGATTCACGTCGCGATGATCCTGCCGCTCACGCAAGGAACGGGCACACCGAGCCTCGTCGGTACTTCGTTGCGCAATGCCGCGGATCTCGCCATTTCGGAGACCGGCGGCAACGACGTGACGATCTTCGTCAAGGACGATCGTTCGTCCCCGGAGGGCGCGAGCGCTGCGGCGCAGGCGGCCATCGCCGAGGGCGACCAACTCATTCTCGGGCCGCTGTTCTCGCCGAACGTTCGCGCCGTTGGCCAGATCGCCCAACCCGCCGGCAAACCCGTCGTGGCCTTCTCGACGGATACCTCGACCGCCGAGCCGGGCGTCTATCTGCTCTCGTTCCTGATCGAGAATTACGTCGATCGGATCGTCGATTACGCCGCCGCGCAGGGCAAAAGATCCTTCGCCGCGTTGATCCCCGCCAACGACTACGGGCAAGTGGCGGAGGCCGAGTTCCAGGAGTATGCGGCGCGCCGCGGCCTCAGGGTAATGGGGATGGAAACCTATCAGCCGCAGACCCTTCGTACGGCCGTTCAGAAAATCGCGGCGCTCGGCGATCGAATCGATACGCTGTTCATTCCCGAGCAGGCCGATGCCATGCCAGCGATGGCGCAAGCGCTCACCGCGGCCGGCCTCGGTTCGCGGCGGGTGCAAATCCTCGGCACCGGGCTTTGGAACGATGCGCGGGTGCTGAGCTTGCCAGCTTTGCAAGGCGCCTGGTTCGCCGCCCCGAACAACGCCGGCTTTACCGCCTTCGCGGCGCGCTATCGCGCCAAGTTCAACTCTGATCCGACGCGCATCGCGACGCTTGGGTACGATGCGGCGGCGCTCGCCGTCGCCTTGGCGCGCCGCCCAGGCGCCGATCATTTCACCCAACAAGTGCTGACCAATCGCGCCGGGTTCAACGGCGTCGACGGCGTCTTCCGCTTCCTGCCGAACGGCCGCAACGAACGCGCGCTGGCGGTCCTTGAGATCAACAACGGGACGACCGCGCAGCTCAGTCCCGCGCCGCGCATCCTGGCGGCAAATTCCTCGGCGATGTGAGTTACGCCGCGAGATCGGCGACGACCGCGTCGAGCACTGGAAAGCCTTCGGCGCTGACCCGGATCCGGCCGGCCGGCGTTACTTCCACCATGCCGTCGGAGACGAGCGAGGCGATCCGCGCCGGATCGAGCCGCTTGCCGGCCACGGCTTCGAAACGAGCCGGCTCGATTCCTTCCGCAAGGCGCAGCCCCATCAGCAAAAATTCGTCGCCGCGTTCCTCGCTCGACAGGAACTCGTCTTCGACGAACGCCTGACCGTCCGCCTCGACGACCGTCAGCCACATCTCGGGATGGCGCTCCGTCGCCTGGGCGCGGCGGCCGTTCGGGGTATTGATGCGACCGTGCGCGCCGGGCCCGACGCCGACATATTCGCCGTAGCGCCAATAGATGAGATTGTGCCGGCTCTCGGCACCGGGCCTTGCGTGGTTCGAGACTTCGTAGGCCGGCAGGTTCGCCGCGGACGTCAGCTCCTGCGTCGTATCCCAGAAGGCGCGTCCCGTATCGGCGTCGGGCATCGGCAGTTTTCCGGCGCGATAGAGCCGCTCGTAGATCGTATCCGGTTCAATGGTGAGCTGGTACAGCGACAGATGATCGGAGCCGCGCGCCAGCGCCGTCTTCAATTCCGTCCGCCATTCTTTCACGCTCTGCTGCGGCCGGGCATAGATGAGATCGAAGGAATAGCGCTCGAATACCGAAGCCGCGACATCGAGAGCGGCGCTCGCCTCGGCCGCGGTATGCAACCGGCCGAGCATTTTCAGATCGGCGTCGTTGAAGGACTGTACGCCGATCGACACGCGGTTGACGCCGGCTCTGCGATATTCGCGGAAACGGCCGGCTTCGACGCTCGACGGGTTGGCTTCGAGCGTGACCTCGACTTGCGGGCCTTGCTGCCACAGGCCGCCGA
>JBOHJJ010000120.1:0-2395 GCA_050728495.1 Methylovirgula sp. | reverse complement strand
GGAAGAGGAATGGCGCGACATCGCCGATCGCCGGCGAGGAGGCGACGACGAACGGCATGGGCCGACACACCGCCATGGCGGAAAGCCCGACGCGGGCCGTGAGCAGCCCGTTGAGCACGCCTTCGCCCAGCCGCGCAGAGATCTTCGCGGCGATCCCGTGCCCCAGCACCTGCTGGAGGAGCGAATCGCCGACCGCGACACCGCCGGTGATGGCGAGATGCGCACCGACCGAGCGCATCAGCTTAAGAAAGCCGAAAAATCCCGGGCGTCCGCCATAGATTTCGGCGATCCTGCGAATGAGCCGCAGCGCCTGGGCGGCTACGAAGGCGACATCGATCAAGGCGCGCGGCGAAATCGCCGTCACCATCGAGACGCGCTTGGCGGCGATTGCGATCTCTTGCCGCACTTCACGATCGAGCGGCAGGACGAGATCGCGCTCGGCGATGTCGATGAGATCGCGGCCGTCGATGATCTCGCCCGTGAGCTCAAGGAGCCGCGCGCTTGCGTCCCGCTTGGCCTGAAGCGCGGCGAGCATGGCGACGAGACGGCGTGCCGCGCCGCGATCGTCGGCGGCGCGCGCCGTCGCAAAGGCCATGTGCAGGCGGGCGATCTTGCTCTGCCGGGCGATGCCGAAGATTTCGCGCGCCGCAAGCACGAGTAGCGCGAGGATCGCCAACCCGCCGAGTACGACCGCGACAAGGCCTAGGACTGGGGAACGCGCGAAGAGCCCGCCGATCAGCCCCGCCAGCCAATTGCCGAGCACGACCAGAAGGAATCCGCCCGCGGCCGAGAAGAACAGGCCGCCCCAGGAGACGAGCGAGCTCTTGGTAATGCCGCGGCGCTGCGCGACCTCGACCACCCGCTCCGTCGGATCGACGGGCGCTGCCGCCGCGGCTTCGGTTTCGACGAAATCGGCGACCGGCTCGATGACGAACGCGGCGCGGCGCGGCTCATCCTCGCCTTTCTTGAGATGGAAAACCTGCGGCTTCAATTTTGGCTCGGACGGCACGATCGCTCCTCAGGTCCGGTACGCAATCTTATTTCAGCCGGTCGCCGAGCAGAAATTGCAAGGCGCGATCAAGGCGGATCTGCGGCAGCGGCAGCGGCGCTCCCGCAGCGTCGCGCGCCGCAATCGGTGGCCGGAAGCGCACGAAACGATAGTCTGCCTCACCTGCGTCCTTGGCCGACCAATTGCCCGCAAAGACCGCGTCAGGATCCTCGGGAAGTTGCCCCGGAAAAATCGCCACTTCGGTTTCGCCGTCGAAAACTTCGTCTCCGATGTGCTCGCCTTGCAACGGCGTGCCGATGACCGCCGGCAACATCGCGCCGCCGCGTCCGACGTTGGCTTCGCGCGTCGCGCGCACCGCGGCGAGCGCCACCACGTCGATTGCCGCGCCGAGATTCTCGGCGCGTGCGATGGCGCGTGCAGTGACCCGCCGCAGAATGGCTTCGAGCCGGTCATGGCTCACATGGTTCAGATGATCGGCCTTCGTCGCGGCGAAGAGAATCTTGTCGATCCTCGGGCGCAGCAGGCTCGACAGGATCGAATTTTTGCCGGTGCGAAAGGCGTTGAGCACGTCGCCCAGCGCCCGTTCGAGATCGCGCAGCGCCATCGGCCCGGCATTCAAAGCGGCCAGCACATCGACGAGCACAATCTGCCGGTCGAGCCGCGCAAAATGATCACGAAAGAACGGCTTGACCACGTGGGCTCGATAAGCTTCGTAGCGGCGCGCCATCATCGCGGCGAGCGAATTGGGTCGCACTTCCGCTTCGAGCCTGAGCGGCGAAAACGTCAGGAGCGGCGAGCCTTCGAGATCGCCCGGCATCAGAAAACGGCCGGGCGGCAGAGACGAAGCGGCGAGCGGCGCGGCGCGGCAGGCCTGAAGATAGGCTTTGAAGAGCGCCGCGGCGCGGCGCGCCACGTCCTCTTCCGCCGGCCCATTGGCGTCCAAGCCTTGCACGTAACTCTGCCATTCGGCTCCGAGCGGAGCGCGCGCTTCGGCCGCCTTGAGCGATTCCTCCGACCAACGCCGATAGGATTTGTCGAGCAGCGTCAGGTCGAGCAGCCATTCGCCGGGATAATCGATGATGTCGATCGAAAGCTCCGCGGGGTGGCGGCGCCCGAGACTTGCGGTGCGCTCGAATTCGAGCGCCAGGCGCAATTCCGAAATGCGCTTCGTCGACTGCGGCCACGCCCTGTCCTCGCTGCGCCCCTGCCGCCCTGTCAACACATCGAGGTGCTCTTCGTAAGCGAAGCGCGGCACGACGTCGTCGGGCTGCGGTTCGAGGCGGCCGTCCAGGAGACGGCCCTCGGCGTGGACGCGAAAAACCGGCAGTGGATTTTTTTCGCCGAGCGCGGCAAGCCGCGCCGCGAGCGTCAAATGCTGCACGAGGG
>JBOHJJ010000119.1:0-2871 GCA_050728495.1 Methylovirgula sp. | reverse complement strand
TCCTTCACCTCTTCGAGGAGGCGGGCGAGGCGCGGGTCGTCCTTTTCCAGATGCACGCCGAGACGCTCCAGCTCCGCCAAGATGTTGGACTTGCCGGCATAGCCCGAAACGAGCAGGCGGCGGCGATTGCCAACGCTCTCGGGCACGACGTGCTCATAGGTCTTCGGCTCCTTCATCACCGCCGAGGCGTGAATGCCGGCCTTGGTGGCGAAGGCGGCAGCGCCGACGTAGGGGCGATGCCGGTCGGGAGCGCGGTTCAACAATTCGTCGAGCGTATGGCTCACCTTGGTCAGGCTGCCGAGCTGGCTGAGCGAGACGCCGATCTCGTAGGTCTCGGCATAGTCGCGCTTCAAGAGCAGCGTCGGGATGAGCGAGACGAGATTGGCGTTGCCGCAGCGCTCGCCGAGCCCGTTGAGCGCGCCCTGGATCTGCCGCACGCCGGCGCGCACCGCGGCGAGCGAATTGGCGACTGCATTTTCGGTATCGTTATGGGCGTGAATGCCGAGGTTCTCGCCGGGAATATGTTTGGTCACCTCGCCAACGATACGCTCCACTTCGTGCGGCAGGGTTCCGCCGTTCGTGTCGCAGAGCACGATCCAGCGCGCTCCGGATCGGTAAGCGGTCGTCGCGACCTCGAGCGCGTAGGAAGGATTGGCCTTGTAGCCGTCGAAGAAATGCTCGCAGTCGAGCATCGTCTCGCGGTTTGTTGCGCGCGCGGTTTCGACGGATCGGGCGATGCCGTCGAGATTGTCTTCCAGCGTAGTTTGCAGCGCCACATGCACATGGAAATCCCAGGCCTTGGCGACGAAACAGATGGCGTCGGCATCCGCGTTGAGCAATGCAGCGACGCCCGGGTCATTGGCCGCCGAGCGGCCGGCGCGGCGGATCATGCCGAACGCGGCAAAGCGCGCGTGTTGGAGCGGCGGCTTCTTGGCGAAGAACTCGGTGTCGAGCGGATTGGCTCCGGGATAGCCGCCCTCGATGTAATCGAGGCCGAGCGTATCGAGCAGCGCCGCAATGTGGCGCTTGTCGTCGAGAGAGAAATCGACTCCCGTGGTCTGCGCTCCGTCGCGCAGCGTCGTGTCGTAAAGGGTGAGGCGAGCGCGGGTCACCGCTTCACCGCCCAGGTCGTCGTCCCGTCCTTGTTGTCCTTCAGCGCGATCCCCATCGCATCGAGCTCGTCGCGGATGCGGTCGGACTCGGCCCAATTTTTCGCGGCGCGGGCGCTGAGGCGGCGCGAGATGAGGCCCTGCACGCGATCTTTGTCGATCGGAATGGGCGCCGCCTGCCAATCATCCAGATCTTTTTCGAAGATCCCGATGAGATGCCCGCAGGAAGCGAACCGGGCGCCCGCGAAGGCCACATTCTCCGAAGCTTCGCGATAGAGGCGACGCAGCGCGGTGATCGCATCCGGCGTATTGAGATCGTCCTGGAGCGCCGCCAGGAAATCCGCCGCTAGCATCGCGGTCGAGGCGGCGAATTGTTTGGCGACCGGATACCAGCGATCAAGCTCACGCTGGCTCTCGCGCAGGCCGGTAAGCGTCCAATCGATGGGCTGGCGATACTGTGTCTTGAGCATGTTGAAGCGGGTGACCTCTCCAGGCCAATCTTTGAGCGCTTCGTGGATGGTCACGAAATTCCCCAGGCTCTTCGACATTTTCTCGCCTTCGACCTGCAGGAAGCCGTTGTGCAGCCAGCACTTGGCCATCACGTCGTGCCCGAAGGCTGAGCAGGTCTGGGCGATTTCGTTCTCGTGATGCGGGAAGACGAGATCGATGCCGCCACCGTGGATATCGAATACTTCCCCCAAATATTCCCAGCTCATCGCCGAACATTCGAGATGCCAGCCGGGACGCCCGCGGCCCCAGGGGCTTTCCCAGCCGGGCTCATTCGGCGCCGAGGGCTTCCACAGGACGAAATCCATCGGCCCTCTCTTGTAGGGCGCGACCTCGACGCGCGCCCCGGCGATCATCTCGTCGAGCGAGCGCTTCGACAATCGGCCGTATTCCGGCATCGAAGGGACGTCGAAGAGCACGTGCCCGTCGGCGCGGTAGGCGTGCCCCGCGGCAAGCAGCTTTTCGACGATGACGATCATCGCGGCGATATGTTCGGTGGCGCGCGGTTGCGCCGTCGGCTCGAGGCAACCGAGCGCCCGGGCGTCGGCCTGAAAGATCGCGTTGGTCTCTTCCGTCAATTCGCGAATGGAAATGCCGCGTTCGGCGGCGCGCGCGTTGATCTTGTCGTCGACGTCGGTGATGTTGCGGATATAGGTGACGTGCTCGGCGCCGTAGATTTCGCGCAGCAGGCGGAACAAAACATCGAAGACGATCAGCGGGCGCGCGTTGCCGATGTGCGCATCGTCGTAGATCGTCGGCCCGCAGACATACATACGCACGTTGGCAGGGTCGATCGGCGCGAACTCCTCCTTCCGGCGCGTCAACGTATTGGTGAGCTGCAAGGCCATAGATTTCCTCCGCCTCGAACTGGCCCTGACGTCGGATCGGAACTCTTGAAGGAGACGAGACGGCTCAGGCCAGCGCGAAGGCTAGCCGCTAATGATCCGGCTGATGCGGATGAAGCACGTCATCGTCAGACCATGCGCGAGAACCCGCACAGGGTCAAGCTCTTCGCGCGGTTTCGGACGCGGTCGCGCCCGACGCGACGACTCCAGCTTAACGCTTTCTTAGCGGCGCAAACGCACAATCGACTTCGGATTACGCGCCAGCTTCCAGTGGGGCGTTGCGCGGCGACCGATCCGGTGCGGCGATCTTCTCGGATCCGATCTGAAAAACGCTTCAAGATCAACAGGTCTGCGCGCGCGATGGCGATGCGACCATTCGGGGGATTTCATGGCGGCGCTCGTACGTAATT
>JBOHJJ010000118.1:0-19077 GCA_050728495.1 Methylovirgula sp. | reverse complement strand
ATTCGGGCGAATTGTTCCTGCGCATCGACCATTCCGCGATCTCGGTGGCCGATACGCAGCGCAGCCTCGCCTTCTACGCGCGCCTCGGGTTGAGCGTCGGAGCGCGCTCCTTGAATGTCGGGCCTACGCAAGAACGGCTCGATGCGGTGCCGAACGCGGAAGTCGAAGTCACCGCGCTTGATCTTCCAACCGGTGCAAAGCCGCATGCCGAACTCCTCTGCTATCGCGGTGCGTTCGATCGCAATGTCGCGCTACCACGGCTCGATGACATCGCCGCGACGCGGCTCGTCTTCGCTATCGAGAGCGGCGATGCGCTGCAGGCTCTCTGCCAATCGTTTTCTGACCGGCTCATCCGGCGTGACGGGCCAAGCGTCCTGCTGCGCGATCCCGATGGCCACATCGTCGAGATCGAGATCTGCTGAAAAGCCTTCATGCTTCGAGATACGGCGCCTTCGCGCCGCTCCTCAGCATGAAGGCTTGGGAACACCCCCTCGCCCTGAGGAGCGCGTAAGCGCGTCTCGAAGGGTGAGGATCACGAATATGCTCAGTTCATCCGCGCGATGATGTGATCTGCCACGCGCAGCGCATTGGCGATGATGGTCAGAGTCGGGTTCACCGCCCCGATCGACGGAAAGAAGCTCGCGTCCGTGACATAGAGATTGTCGAGCTCGTGCGACTTGCAGTTCACGTCGAGCACCGAAGTCGAAGGATCTGAGCCAAAGCGCAGCGTGCCGGCCTGATGCGCGGTGCCGCCGATCGGCACATCCTTGCCGAGGTAGAGCGAGCGCGGGAAGAGATGCGGATGCACGTCGAGCTTGGCGCAGAGCTCGCGCAGCTTCTGCTTCAGCCGCCGATGCGCTTCCAGGTTCGTCTGCATAAGGTCGAGCCGCATGCGGCCGCCTTCGTAATAGACGCGGTTTTGCGGCAGCGGCAGGTCCTCCGAGGTGAGCCAAAAATCCAGAGAATGCCGGGCGATCCAGTCAAAAGGCATTTCCGGCAACCATTGCAGCCAGGCCGGTAGGCCCTCGCCGCGGATCTGCACGCCATGCGACTTGCCGACCATCTGGATGTGACCGAGCGGATAATTCCAATCATCCGAACCGAAATAGAAATCGTTGAGCCCGAGCGTCTTCTGGAAACGCGTCGGGTTCGGCGTGCGCGAGATCGCCAGCACCGTCGAATTGTTGTGGCGCATGTAATTGCGGCCGACGAGGCCCGAGCCGTTGGCGAGGCCGCTCGGATGCGCGTCGTTGCCCGAACGCAGCAGCAGCAGCGCCGAGGAGAGCGCGCCGCACGCCACCACGATGATATCGCCCGAGACGCTCGTTCGCTCCCCGTCGCGGGTGATCTCCACGCTGGTGACCGTGCGGCCGCGGGGATCGGCCCTTAGCTTCTCGACATAGGCGCCCGTCCAGAGCGTGAGGTTCGGATGCGCCGCAAGCGACGGATCGACGCAGATGATCTGCGCATCGGCTTTGCCGTTCGTGAGGCAGGGATACCCATCGAAGGCATCGCATCGGATGCACGGCGAATGCGGCAGCGCCTTGTCGCCCTCTTCGTCAAGCAGGATACCGACCGGCAGATGAAAAGGATGATGGCCTTCGCGCTTCATCCCCTCGAACAGCGCTTCAATGCGCGGCTCGTGGGCGAGCGGCGGATAGGCATAGGGCTGCGAGGCAGGCGGCTCCGTCGGGTCCTCGCCGCGCAACCCATGCACATGATAGAGGACCTCGGCAGCCTGATAATAGGGCTCGAATACGTCGTAGCCGATCGGCCAGGCAGGCGATATTCCGTCGGGATGTCGAAGTTCGCCAAAATCGCGCTGGCGCAAGCGGAGCAGCACGCCGCCGTAAACTTTGCTGCTGCCGCCGACGAAATAATGGAGGCCGGGGTGGAAACTGCGGCCGTCGGCGCCATACCAGGTCTCCTTCGCCTGGTAACGGGCATCGATGAACACCGCCTTGGCGTCCCAGTTCTCCCGCTCGCGCGGGAGGTAATCGCCGCGCTCAAGCAAGAGGATACGCTTGCCGGTTTGGGCAAGTCGCCAAGCCATGGTTGCGCCGCCGGGCCCCGAGCCGACGATCACGACGTCGTAAAGATTGCCCATCGCGTGCGCCATTTTGGCTCGCCGCGTTCAAGCAACCATTGAGCGGCAAAGCGGGTTTCGCTAGGATCAGCATGCGAGCGAACGCGCCATCAACGAACAGGCTAAGCCCGTGACCACAACGCGGCAAGGGCATCTCCCGATCCGTCTCCAAGCGCGCTCGTCCTCGGGGACGCAATGCGCTCCTTCCTGCACGCTCGTCATCTTCGGGGCCGGTGGCGATCTTACCAAGCGCCTGCTGATGCCGGCGCTTTATGATCTCGCCGGCAGCCATCTTTTGGATGCGCGTTTTCAAGTCATCGGCGTCGATCTCACCGACACTACCGACGAAGGGTGGCGCGCATCGCTAACCGAGACGATGCAGTCCTTCACGAAGGACCCGACCGCCGAATTCTATACGCCGAAGATCGATCCGCGAGCCTGGGGCTTCGTTGGCGACCGGCTCACGTACCTTAAGGGTGATTTCGAGGAGCCCGAAGTTTATCGCGAACTCGGCCGCCGCCTTAATGGCAACGTGGTCTTCTATCTCGCCATCAACGACCGCTTCTTTGGGCCGGTCGTCGATCGCCTCGGCGAAAACGGCCTCCTGAAGCAGAAGCAGGGTGCATTTCGGCGGGTCGTCATCGAGAAGCCGTTCGGCCGGGATCTGAACTCCGCGAAGGCTCTTAACGCGCGGATTCTCAAGCAGGCCGACGAAAGCCAGTTCTATCGCATCGATCATTTCCTCGGAAAGGAAACCGTCGAGAGCATTCTGGCAATCCGCTTCGCCAACATCTTGTTCGAGCCGATCTGGCGCAAAGATTATGTCGACCACGTCGAGATCACCGCCGCCGAAACGATTGGAGTCGAGGAGCGTGGCGCTTTTTACGAGACGACCGGCGCCTTGCGAGATATGATCCCGAACCATCTCTTTCAGCTTCTCTGCATGATCGGGATCGAACCGCCGAGTTCGCTCGATGCCGAGGCCTTTCGCGACGAAAAAGCACGATTGATGCGACAGGTTCATCCGATTCCCCCAGGCGATGCGGCGCGCGGCCAATACGGAGCAGGACGCGTTCAAGGGCGCGAGGTCGACGCCTATCGGGCCGAGCCGCACGTTGCGCCGGAGAGCCTCATCGAAACCTACGCGGCCGTGAAGCTTACGATCGATAACGCGCGCTGGGCCGGAGTACCGTTCTATCTGCGTACCGGCAAGCGCCTCGCCGCGCGGCAGACCGAGATCGCGCTCGTATTCAAGCCCGCTTCGATCCCGCCGTTTGCGCGAACGCAAACGCTTGCCCAGAACGTCTTGCGGCTGCAGATCGATCCCCTTCAGGGCATGAGGACGGAGCTTTGCGCGAAAGTGCCCGGACCGGCAATGCGGCTCGGCCATGTGGCGGCTGCGTTTTGCTACAGTGATTTTTTTAAGGAACCGCCGAACGTCGGCTACGAGACCCTGCTTTACGATTGCATGATGGGAGACGCGACACTGTTTCAACGCGCCGATTATATCGAGGCGAGTTGGGCGGTCGTTGATCCGCTGCTCAAAGCGTGGGCGGAGGGGACGCCGCAAGTGTATGCTTCTGGCAGCGATGGGCCGTCCTCGGCCGATGAGCTGCTTGCGCGGGATGGACGACGCTGGTTGCCACTGGACGAGACATGACCGGGCACAGTGCAGATTCTGACAGGCCGCTGGCGATCGAGGATTACGGCCTCATCGGCGATTGCAGTACCGCCGCGCTGGTCGGGCGCAACGGCTCGATCGATTGGCTCTGCTGGCCGCGGTTCGACGCCGCTGCCTGTTTCGCGGCCTTGCTCGGTGGCACAAAAAATGGCCGCTGGTCCATAACGGCCGCAGATTCCGTCGTGAATGCCTCGCGTTCCTATCGCGGCGATACGATGGTTCTCGAAACGGTATTTGCAACGACCGAGGGCGCCTTTGCGGTGCTCGATTTCATGCCGATCGGGCAGGCGCATTCTTCCGTCATCCGTATCGTGGAAGGCAGAAAAGGAAACGTGCGCATAGGCATGAACATCACGTTGCGTTTCGACTATGGCGCATCCGTGCCTTGGGTCACCCGGCTGCCGGAAGGCGGCGGGATTGTCGCCATCGCCGGTCCGAACCTCGCAGTCCTGCGCACGCCCGCGAAAATCCGGGGCAAGGACTTTTCTACGTCGGCACACTTCACGGTCGGCGCTGGCGAGCGCGTGCCCTTTGTCCTCACCTATGGCCGCTCGCATCTTGAGACGCCACATCCAGTAGATGCTGATGCCGCGCTCGACGAAACGGAACGCTTCTGGCGCGCTTGGGCGGCGAAATGCACCTATCAAGGCGAGCAGCGCGAAGCGGTTTTGCGTTCTCTGTTGACGCTCAAGGCGCAGACGTTCGCTGCGACCGGCGGGATTGTCGCAGCGCCGACGACTTCGCTCCCGGAACAGCTCGGCGGATCCCGCAACTGGGATTACCGTTTCTGTTGGTTGCGTGATGCTTCGTTGACGTTGGCCGCTTTGATGGGTGCCGGCTATTACGATGAAGCGAGCGCGTGGCGCAATTGGCTGCGCCGCGCGGTCGCTGGAACGCCGAGCGATTTCCAGATCATGTATGGGGTCGCCGGGGAACGCTGGCTGTCGGAGTTGAAAGTTCCTTGGTTATCCGGCTACCAAGGTGCTTCTCCTGTCCGAATTGGTAATGCCGCATCGGAGCAGTTGCAGCTCGATGTGTTCGGCGAAGTGGCGGACACCCTGCATTTGGCGCGGGAAGGCGAGATTTGTCCGCGCGCCACCGATTGGGCCCTCCAATGCAAGGCGATCGAGCACCTTGAGAAGATTTGGCGGGAACCCGACGATGGAATCTGGGAAATACGCGGCGGTCGCAAGAATTTCACGCACTCCAAAGTGATGGCTTGGGTGGCTTTCGACCGTTCGATTCGCGATGCTGAAAAATTTGGATTGGAGGCGCCGCTTGAGCGATGGCATGCAACCAGGGACGAGATCCACAACACGGTTTGCGTCCGCGCCTATGATCCAACCCGCAATACCTTCACGCAAAGTTTTGGCAGTCCGGATCTTGATGCGAGCCTCCTCGTAATTCCGGAAGTCGGATTTTTGCCTATCGATGATGCGCGCGTCGCCGGTACGATCGCGGCGATCGAACGCGAACTCTTGGTCGACGGCTTCGTCCTTCGCTATCGCACCGATAACCTTGTGGACGGACTGCCTTCCGGCGAAGGAGTTTTCCTCCCCTGTAGTTTTTGGCTGGCCGATGCCTATCAAAGGCAGGGGAGAGCGGCCGAAGCCAATGCCCTTCTCCATCGGCTGCTATCTCTGAGGAACGATCTTGGCCTACTCAGTGAAGAATATGACACGAAGGCCGGACGGCAAGTCGGCAACTTCCCGCAGGCACTGTCGCATCTCGCAATGGTAAGAACCGTACTCAGCCAGGACGCTCGGGCCCCGTTGCGAGAGCGGATTGAGACGCCGGCAGAGGCCAAAACCGGTTGCGGCTGACCACGGGCGTCGGCGCGTTCACGGCTTCCTCGTCTTGCGCGGCGGACGATTGCATGCGCGTGCGCTCGGCCGTACTAAGGTACGCTTGCTCGCCGGACATGCTCATGTCACGCGCTCCAACAGACGGTATTGACGATCTTCGGAAGCCTCGCTTGAAGCCCGACCACGAAAAGGCTGCCCAGAGCGTTGAAGATTGGTCTTCGCCGGTCAGTCCGGCGCAACCGTCGGGCAAGCAAGAATATCCTTCGGCGGGAGGGGACCGCGAATCGACACGCGCGGATCGGGAACCCAATTTCGAAGAAGACGAGCCTTTTCACCCGCTGGCCATCTGCCTCGGCATTCTGATGGTGCTGCTCCTCGTTCTTGGAGCTTGGTTCCTCTTCAAGGGCGCACGCTGCAATCCGCTTTATTCGGATTCCGGCTTATTCCGCTCGCAATCTTGTCGCTGAGCCGGGTCTGTCGCACGGCCTTGAGTTTTGCACCCAAGCTGCTTTAGAGCAGAGATCGAAGCCCCACCGGCCGAGCGCAGATGAGCACCCAGGAAAAATCTCTGTTCATGACCTTTCTGATGACGCCGGACATGGCCAACTTCTCCGGTCATGTTCACGGCGGGTCGATCCTCAAGATCCTCGATCAAGTGGCCTATGCGTGCGCGGCGCGCTACTGCAAGACCTACGTGGTGACGGCTTCGCTCGATCAGGTAATCTTCAAGGAGCCCGTCGAGGTCGGCGAACTCGTGACCTTCAAGGCGAACGTCAATTACGTCGGCCGCACCTCGATGGAGATCGGCATTAAAGTCATCGCCGAGAACCTGACGAGCAAAGAGGCGCGCCACGCCGCCTCCTGCTATCTCACCATGGTCGCGCGTAACCCCGACGGGACGCCTTGCCCGGTTCCGCCGCTCGCAATGGAAACCGAGCTCGACCGGCGGCTCTTCGAAGCCGGCAAGATGCGCAGGCAGATGCGCCAAGAGATCATCGAGAGAAACCAGGCGCTGCACGTCGGAATTCCAGACTGAAGGCGCTAGCCCTCGCGCAGCCGATGCACGTCGTGGACGACGATGCCTGGCTGCATCTCGTGCCGCACGTCAACGCGCCGGTTGCGGATTTGCCGGTGCACCGCGTCGTTGCCGCACATCACTTCACCACCGATCTGACTTTGCTCTACGGCCGCGTGGTCCACGATTATCTAAGGCCCTGAAGCGAAAGTTGCCGCCGCGCCGCGCCGCGCGCCAGCGTTGGCCATGGTGACGATCCGCCTGCTACTCTGCGAGATCCGCTGCCGAACGCGGCGGCAAATTAGCGGTTCGCGGCCGTGTGCCTCGGACCCACTCGCCGAAACCATCGAGGATCAGGTAGAGCACCGGCGTCGTATAGAGCGTGAGCATTTGGCTGACGATCAAGCCGCCGACGATCGATATGCCGAGCGGCCGGCGGATCTCGCCGCCTTCGCCGAAACTCAGCGCCAGCGGAACCGCACCGAAAATGGCGGCGGTCGTGGTCATCATGATCGGCCGGAAGCGCAAGAGGCAGGCCTGGAAAATCGCGTCGCGTGCGTTCATCCCTTGTCGGCGCGCCTCGATCGCGAAATCGATCATCATGATCGCGTTTTTCTTCACGATGCCGATCAATAGAATCACGCCGATCAGGGCGATGATGCTGAACTCGGTATGGAACACCATCAGGGCAAGCAGCGCGCCGACTCCCGCCGAAGGAAGCGTCGAAAGAATCGTGATCGGATGAATGTAGCTCTCGTAAAGCACGCCGAGGACGATGTAGACTGCGATGATCGCCGCGGCGAGCAACATCGGTTCGTTCGACAGGGACGACTGGAACAGCTTGGCTGTCCCTTGCAGACTGCCGCGGACCGTCGCCGGCATATGCAGGCTCTGGACGGTGCGCTCGATTTCCGCCGCGGCCTGGCCCAGGGTGGCGCCGGGCGCCAGATTGAACGACAGGGTCGTCGCCACGAAGAGACCGGAGTGATTGACCGCAAGCGGCGTATTGCCGGGCGCGAAATGCGCCACGGCGGCGAGCGGAATCATAGTCTCGAGATTGGTGCTCACCGCCGCTCCGGCCGAGGTGCTGCCGCGGCCGGTATTGGCGATCGCATTGGTCTCGGCGTTGCGGGCCGTATTGATCTCCGAATTCGTCGACGCGGCGTTCGTCACCGTGGATCCGGAACCGACGGGTGCGGCGCTCGCCGCGACCGTTCCGATCGGCGCATTGCTGGTTTGCGTGCCGCTAGGCGGAACACCGGCCGTGCTGACGTAGATATCTTTGAGCGTGTCCGGGCTCTGCCAATAGGGGGGCGCGACTTCCATGACCACGTGATACTGGTTGACGGCGCTATAGATGACCGAGACCTGCCGCTGTCCGAAGGCATCGTAGAGCGTGTTGTCGATCTGCACCGGCGTGAGGCCGAGTCGTGAAGCCATGTCACGATCGATAATGACGTCCGATTCCAGACCCTTCTGCTGCTGATCGGTATTGAGGTCCTTTAGAATCTTGCTCCCCTGCAAAGCCTTCAGCAGCTTTTGCGACCACGCGTAGACTTCCGTCGCGTCATCGCCCTGCAACGTATATTGGTATTCGGCATTGCTCTGCCTGCCGCCGACCCGGATGTCCTGCACCGCCTGCAGATAGAGACGCGCGCCAGGGATGGCGGCCGTCTCACGGCGCAGCGTAGCGATGACCTGTTGAGCGGACTGCTTACGCTGCGAGCGCGGCTTCAAGGTCACGTAGGCCGAGCCCTCATTTGCGCCGGCACGCGGTCCGCCGCTTCCGGTCCCGGTAAACCCGATGATGCTCTGGACGGCAGGATCGGCCTGCGCGATCGCCATCAACTGTGCCAATTTCTTTTTCATCGCTTGGAAGGAAATGCTCTGGTCGGCCTGGATCGATCCGACCAAACGGCCGGTATCCTGTTCCGGGAAAAAGCCCTTCGGTATGACGAGGAAGAGGAGCACCGTGGTGGTCAGCGCAGTGGCTAACATGAGCATGATGAACGTCTGATGCCGCAGCGCCCAAGCCAGGCTGTGCTCGTAGCCGCGGAAGAGGACGGAAAACGGGTTTCGCCAACGCTGATTTTGGCGGGGCGCGCGCACCCTCAAAATCAGCGAGCACAACATCGGTGTCGCCGTCAGCGATATCAGCAGTGAAATCAGAATCGTCATCGATAAGGTTACGGCGAATTCGCGGAACAAGCGGCCGAGCAGCCCGCCCATCAACAGAATCGGCGTGAAGACGGCGATCAGCGAAATGCTGATCGAGGTCACGGTAAAGCTAACTTCGCGCGCCCCGAGCAATGCGGCTCGGAAGCGTGGAACGCCCGCCTCGATGTGGCGCGTAATGTTTTCCAGCACGACGATCGCGTCGTCGACGACGAATCCCGTGGAGATCGTCAGTGCCATCAACGAGAGCGTATCGAGGCTGTAATTCAGAAGATACATCGCCCCGAACGTCCCGATAATCGATACCGGGACGGCGACGCTCGGAACCAGCGCGGCGCGGACGTTGCCGAGAAACAGAAAGACGATCAATATGACCAGTCCGACGGCGATCGCCAGCGTGCGCTCGGTATCGCGCAGCGAGGTGCGGATGGTCAGGCTGCGGTCGGAAGCAAGTATGAGGTTCACGTCGCGCGGCATCGCGGCGCGCAAATAGGGCAGTTCGGCCTTCACTCTGTCGACCGCCTGAATGATGTTCGCACCCGGTTGCCGGAACAAGATGACCAGAACCGCCGGCTTGCCGTTCGCCAATCCTTCGTTGCGCAAGTCTTCGACCGAGTCGACGACCTCGCCGAGATCGGACAAATGAATCGGATTGCCGTTGCGATAGCCGACGATCAGCGGCTTGTAGTCCGCCGCCTTCGTTGCCTGATCGTTGGTGTAGATCTGATAATGCCAACCGCCGTCTTCGATCGCGCCCTTCGGACTGTCTGCATTCGCGGCGGCGAGCGCGGCGCGCACGTCTTCAAGACCGACGCCGTATTTGAAAAGCGCCGTTGGGTTGAGTTCGACGCGTACCGCGGGCAGAGCGCCGCCGGCGACGATGACTTGGCCGATACCCTTTAGCTGCGACAAGCGCTGTTGGAGAATGTTGCTTGCCGAATTGTACAGTTCGCCCGGCGTCAAGGTTTTTGACGTCAGCGCGAGGATCAGGATTGGCGCATCGGCCGGGTTGATCTTGTGATAGGTCGGATTCTGTTTCAGGCTGGAGGGCAAATCGGCCATCGAAGCATTGATCGCCGCCTGCACGTCGCGCGCCGCGCCGTTGATGTCGCGATCGAGGCTGAACTGCAGCGTGATCCGCGTTTGCCCGACGCCGCTGATCGACGACATCTCGGTCACGTCGGCGATTTTCCCAAGCCGTCGTTCGAGCGGGCTCGCAACGCTGGTCGCCATCGTATCGGGGCTTGCCCCCGGCAGCAATGCTTGCACTGCGATCGTCGGAAAATCCACCTGCGGCAGCGGAGCGACGGGCAGCTGCGTGAAGCCCAATATGCCGGCTATCGCGATGCCGACGGTGAGCAGAGTCGTGGCGACCGGACGCCGGATGAAAGGCGAGGAAAGATTCATTCCCCCGCCTCGCGCGGGCTAAGCCGGCCGGCGGCGCGCGACGGCGAGAGCCAAAGCGCCAGACGATCGAAGTACAAATAGATGACCGGCGTCGAAAACAGTGTCAGAACCTGGCTGAAGATCAGGCCGCCGACGATCGCGACGCCGAGCGGCCGACGCAGCTCCGATCCGGTGCCAGTACCGAGCATCAACGGCAGCGCGCCGAGAATCGCGGCCATCGTCGTCATCAGAATCGGCCGGAAACGCAGCAGGCAGGCCTGATAGATCGCGTCACGCGGCGCCAAGCCTCCGTTGCGCTCGGCGTCGAGCGCGAAATCGATCATCAGGATCGCGTTCTTCTTCACGATGCCGATCAACAAAATGATGCCGATGATAGCGATCACGTCGAGCTCGTCGCCGGCGAGCATCAGCGACAGCAGCGCGCCGACGCCGGCCGATGGCAGCGTGGAGAGAATTGTAATCGGATGAATGAAGCTCTCGTAGAGGACGCCGAGCACGATATACATCGTAATAACGGCGGCGATGATGAGCATGAGCTCGTTGCTGAGCGAGGCACTGAACGCCGCAGCGCTGCCCTGCATCGAGGAAATGAAGCTGATCGGCAGGCCGATGCTCTTCTCTGCCTGATCGACCGCCGTGACTGCCGCGCCGAGCGAGGAGCCGGGCGCGACGTCGAAAGAAATGTCGGTCGCCGGGAACTGCCCATAATGGGTGATCAACAGCGGCCCCGGCCGCTGGTCGATGTGCACGATCGCCGCCAACGGCACTTGCCCGTTCGTCGTCGACAGCGAGGAAGGCAGATACAGTGTATCGAGCGAACTTATCGTGTGCTGGAGATTGGGCGAGGCATCCATGATGACGCGATACTGATTGGATTCGGTATAGATCGTCGAAATGATGCGCTGCCCGAAGACGTCGTAGAGCATATTGTCGACGGTCGCCATCGTGATTCCGAAGCGACTCGCGGTGGCGCGATCGACCACGAGATCGACGGCGCGGCCCTGGTCCTGCATGTCGCTAGCTACGTTGGTGATCTGGGGAAGAGCTTGCAGACGTTGCAGCAGCCGCGGCACCCAAGTCTGCAGATCGCTCGTATTGGGATTCTCAAGGACGAAATGATATTGGGCGCGGCTGACGCTCGTATCGATAGTGAGATCCTGCACCGGCTGCATATAGAGCTTGATGCCTTCGACCCCCGCCGTCTCTCGTCGCAGGCGGCGGATGATCTCGGTCACGTTTTGCTGGCGTTCGTCGTGCGGCCTGAGATTGATGAGCAACCGCCCGCTGTTCAACGTCATGTTGGTGCCGTCGACGCCGACGAACGAACTGAGGCTGTCGACATCATCGTCCTTGAGGACGGCGGCGGCGAGCGCCTGTTGCCTGTCGCGCATGGCATCGAAGGAAATGCCTTGCGCCGCTTCCGTGATGCCCTGGATCATCCCGGTGTCCTGCACCGGGAAAAAGCCTTTCGGAATCGCAATATAGAGGAGGACCGTCACGGCGAGCGTGGCGATCGCGATCAACAAGGTCAGCGGTTGGTGTTCCAACACGACGTTGAGAGCCCGGCCGTATTGCCGGATGATCCAGTTGAAGCCGTGCTCGGCGGCAACGTCGAGGCGGTTGCGTTCGGACTCGCGCCGATGCCGCAAAAGCTTCGCGCAGAGCATTGGCACAAGCGTCAAGGAAACCACCGCCGAGATCACGATCGTCACGGCAAGCGTCAGCGCGAATTCGTGGAAGAGGCGGCCGACGACGTCGCCCATGAAGAGCAGCGGGATCAAAACCGCGATGAGCGAGACCGTCAGCGAGATGATCGTGAAGCCGATCTGTTCCGAACCGTGCAGCGCAGCCTGCAGCGGGCTTTCGCCGGCCTCGACGTAGCGCGAAATGTTTTCGATCATGACGATGGCGTCGTCGACGACGAATCCGGTCGAGATCGTCAGCGCCATCAGCGAGAGGTTGTCGAGGCTGAATCCCATGAGATACATCGCCCCGAACGTGCCGACCAGCGACAACGGCACCGACAGGCTCGGGATGAAGGTCGCCGGCAGGTTGCGCAAAAAGATGAAGATAACGAGCACGACCAACGCCACCGCCAGGAAGAGCTCGAATTCCACGTCGGCAACCGAGGCGCGGATCGTCGTCGTGCGGTCGCTCATCACGGTGATATTCAGCGCCGCGGGCAGTGCTGTTTCGATCTTCGGAAGCAGACGCTTAATCCCGTTCACAACCTCAATCACGTTGGCGCCGGGCTGGCGCTGAATGTTGAGGATAATCGCCGGAGTCTTGTTGGCCCAGGCGGCAATCTTGGTGTTCTCCGGCCCGCGCACTGTGGTCGCGACGTCGGAGAGGCGCACCGGATTGCCGTTGCGATAGGCGATGATCACGCTGTTGAACTGGTTGGCGGCGGTGAGCTGGTCGTTGGCGCTAATAGTTGAGGATTGCGACGGCCCGTCAAAACCGCCTTTCGGCATATTGACGTTGCCGTTGCCGATGATGGTGCGGATGTCGTCGATGTTCAGCCCGTAGGCCGCGAGCGCGCGGGGATTGAACTGCACGCGGATCGCCGGCCGGTTGCCGCCGCTGATGCTGACCAGTCCGACGCCGGCCTGCTGCGATATCTTCTGCGCAAGGCGCGTCTCGGCGAGATCCTCGACCGTGGTCAGCGGCAGCGTCGAGGAAGTCACGGCGAGCGTCAGGATCGGCGCGTCGGCCGGATTTATTTTCGCGTAGACCGGAGGGTTAGGCAGGCCGCTCGGCAACAGGTTGTTGGCGGCATTGATCGCCGCTTGCACTTCCTGCTCGGCGACGTCGAGGCCGAGGCTGAGGTCGAATTGGAGCGTGATGACCGAAGCGCCGGCCGAACTCGACGAGGTCATCTGATCAAGGCCCGGCATTTCGCCGAGCTGGCGCTCAAGCGGCGCCGTCACCGACGAGGTCATCACCTCGGGGCTGGCGCCGGGATAGAACGTCTGGACCTGAATGGTCGGGTAATCCACCTCCGGCAGAGCGGAGAGCGGCAGAAACCGATAGGCGAACAGCCCGGAGAGCAGGATCGCCGCCATGAGCAGAGAGGTCGCGACCGGCCGCAGGATGAAAGTTTGCGACGGATTCATCGCGCCGGTTCTCCTCGGCCTCTTAAGCTCACTGGGCTTTATGCCGAAGTTTGTGGGTTGCCGGCGCCGGGGCGCCGTTCTTGCCCGTCTCCGCGCTTGGGATCATTACGCGCGCGCCGTCGCTCAGGCGGTCGGTGCCGTCGGTCACGACGCGGTCACCGGGCTTAAGGCCGGAGAGAATTTGCACCATGCCGTTGTCACTCGGCCCGAGCGTCACGGGGCGCACCGAAACCGTGCTGTTGGGATTGACGATATAGACGTAGGTTCCCGGCGCGCCGCGCTGGATGGCGGCAGACGGCGCGGTAACGACGTTCTTCAAGGTGCGCACCAATACGCGCACGTTCACGAACTGATTGGGAAAGAGCGCATTGTCGGGGTTGGGGAATTCGGCGCGGAATTTGACCATTCCCGTGGTCGTATCGATCTCATTATCGAGGGCAGTGATTTTTCCGGTCCCAAGTTCGGTGACGTTGGCGCGGTCATAGGCAGTCGCGGCGAGGACGGCGCCGGCGTTCGTCTGCGCGGTGACACTCGGAATATCGTCTTCCGGCAGCGAAAAGATGACCGAGATCGGCTGCAATTGCGTCAGCACCGCGAGGCCGCCGGTATCCGTTGTCTGCACGTAGTTACCGGGATCAACGAGGCGCAGGCCGACCCGTCCGGTGACCGGCGAAACGATGTGGCAATAGGCGATATTGAGCTTCTCTTGGTCGATCTCGGCCTGATCGAGTTGCACCGAGCCTTCATATTGCTTGACGACATAGACTTGGTCTTCGGCTTGCTGCCGGGCGATCGAATTCTGGGTGACCAGAGTTTGATAACGGGCGAGGTCCATCTTCGCCTGTTCGAGCAGGCCCTGGTCGTGCAGCAACTGACCCTCATATTGCTGTTGCAGGAGCTGATAGGGCCGCGGATCGATTTGCGCCAGAAAATCGCCTTTCTTCACCATCTGCCCTTCTTGAAAAGCGACCTGCATGAGCTGACCATTGATCTGCGTTCTCACAGTAACTGTCTGCAGCGGGGTCACTGTTCCCAATCCATTATAGATGACGCGGATATCTCCGGTGCCGACGGTTGCGGCTCCGACGGATTGCGGCGCCGAAGCCGCGCGTCCAGCGCGCGACGGCAGCGAGCTTGGTGCGAGCACGCGATAGCCGCCATAGGCAAGCCCGATAATCACGAGCAAGCCGATCAGAAACCCAAGGATCCGCCGGCGCGGCTTTGCGGGCTGCGTGGGCGATGGTTCGGCGGGCGCGGTTTCCGGAGCTTGCGGTGCGACTTTCTCGCGGGCAAGCGGTTCGCCGGGGCCGGGCGGCGGCAGTTCTCCGGCGATTTTTTCGCGAGCCGGCAGCGCGAGCGGGGGATCCTTGGCCGGGCCAGGACCCTGCGACTGGCGACGCTTGTCGACTTTCTCGTCCATTCGTCTCATCCGTTCGCCCGATCCCGGGCGATCAAATTGCCGGCAGAAAATTACCCGGGAGCGGGGCGGTTAACTTCTGCACGCCCGCCGTTCGCGACCCCGCGTAAGCCGTGACCGCATGGGGACCGCGCCAAGGTCGTTTTGCGCCCGGCCTTGCAACGAACATTCTACAAACTATGCCATTAACCTATACTTCCAATCCAGCCGAGGAGCTGGGGTTCGCCGGCGCCGCCCCGGCGGCGCGGGCTTTATCCCCTTCCTTCCATGGGCGAAAAAGGCAAATTACTTCTTAGTGACCTAGAAGGGCCGAGCGGCCTGTAAGTTCCCCTCAGAGCGGAGGGGTGAGCGTCGGCACCTTCGAGAGTCCGTTGAGATTGGGCAGGAGCGAAGCGTCCCATCCCCCGCCCAGTGCCTCAATCAGAGCTACGCTTGCGACGAAAAGGCTCTGGCGGATGTTGAGCGCGGTGACCTCATCGGCCAGTTGCGTTGCTTGCGCCGTGACCACGGTCGTGAAGGAAACGGTGCCGGCCTGGTATTGGTTCAAATAGACTTGCACCGCTATGGTCGCCGCTTTCACCGCCTCTTCTTCGGTGACGAGCTCTTTTCGGAGGATCCGCAGCGCGGCAAGTTCATCTTCAACCTGCTGGAAGGCGGTGAGCACGGTCTGCCGGTAGTTGGCGACGCTCTCTTCGTAGACGGCCCGCGCCGCGGCAAGTTGCGAGTTCAGTAGGCCGCCATCGAAAATCGGCTGCGAAGCACTGCCGGCGATCGACCAGGCTTCATTCGCAACCGTGATCGGCAGCGGCGTGACCCCGCTGTAACCGAACATGCCCGTCAAGCTGATGGTGGGGTAGAAGTTGGCGACTGCTACGCCGATCAGCGCGTTCTCCTCTTGCAGCGTGCGCTCGGCGGCGGCAATGTCCGGACGCCGTTCCAGCAAGACCGAGGGAACGGTGACAGGAATGTGCGGAATGTTCCTGGCGAGAATGCCGACTCTCATCGACAGATCAGCCGGCGGCCGGCCGATCAACACCGCGATTGCATGTTCGTATTGGGCTCGAACGACTCCGACGGCGATTGCTTGCGCCTCGGTGTTGAGAACTTCCGTCTGCGCGGCGCTGAGGTCGGCCTGCGACGCGGTGCCGGCGTTATATTGATTGCGGGTGATGTCGAGCGTCTTCTTGTAGGCGACGACCGTCGCATCGTAGAGCGCGATCAGCGAATCGGAGGCGCGCAGGTTGAAATAGGCCGTCGCGAGCGCGGCTTGTTCGGAAAGTTTGGCGTTCTGCAAGTCGGCCGCGCTCACTTGCGCGGCGGCCGCATTGCTTTCGACGGAGCGCCGGATGCGGCCCCAGACGTCGATATCCCAGGTCGCGTCAGCGACCGGGTTGAATACCACGTTCGTGAACGAACGGCCGATGGTGATGCCGTTGCTGACCGACGTGCCCGAACCTTGGTGCGAGTAGGTGACGCTGTCGTTGCCGGTGACCGTCGGAAAATAGCCCGCCTGCGTCTCGCGGATGAGGGCAACCGCCTGATCATAGGCCGCGAGATCGGCCTTGACCGTCTCGTTCGAAATCTCGACCTGGCTCATCAACGACGAGAGCTTCGGATCCTTGTAAAGCGACCACCATGCGCCACGATCGAGCGTGTCGCTTGGACGGGTGATTTTCCAACCTTTTGCTTCCTTGAAATGCGCCGAAGTCGGCGCCGCAGGCCGCACATAATCCGGTCCGACGGTGCAAGCGCTTAGCAAAATTCCGGCAAAGAGGGCGAGCGCCGCAAAAGGCAATATTCCGGACGGGGGAAAATTCTGCGATGGCAAATCCACGGAACAAAACCCGCCTACGCGGCGCCAGACGCCGAAACGCAGCCCTTCGATCGGCAGCGATTCTCCTTCGCATTCCTTCGAACGAGTTGGCAAGATTGGCTCCGCGCGGAAAAACCGTGCGTCAACCTAACAGACCGATTGTCCAAGTATTTCAAAACCCTGTGATTGTTCTGTTTTTGCCACTCACCACAATCTTGTGACTCGGCCGAACGCGGCGTCGATGACCGCCAATGCGTGCCGGCATGTCCCCGCTATTCTCGTCTCCGCAAGCCTACCAGACCGCCCGCACCCTAGGCCCGCAAGCTATGCGAGCTACGGCGCAGCGATGCGGCGAGGAAGTGCCTTTGCACGCCCGCCGCTGTGCGCTCACGCCGCGTGGCAGACGGCCTCGATATTGTTTCCATCGGGGTCGATAACGAACGCCGCGTAATAATGAGGATGATAGTCCGGACGCAGACCGGGTTTGCCATTGTCACGGCCGCCGGCGGCGAGCGCTGCCTCATAAAATGCCTGCACCGCAGCGCGCGTCGGACTGGCGAAGGCGACGTGGATGGACGATCTCGCCTCATCCGATGCGCCAATCCACAACGCCGGCTTCTGATCCCGGCCGAAGCCGGCAGCCTCGTCGAACTCGACGAGCTTCTCATATCCGAGCGGCGCCAAGACTTTTTGATAGAATTTGGCGAGCGCAACGAATTTCTTGGTGCGGATTCCAACGTGATCGAGCATCGGACCTCTCCTCTTTGCAAGAGGGGAGATTGTTGGCGCGGTCGACGGCCAAAATAAGCCTGGCGACATAATTCCCGTCGCGCCGGGCGGCCTCGAAAATGTAGTCGACAAGGATTAAGGGGGGCCTGTGGATTGAGCGCCCAGCGCACGAAGGCCGGCAGACGTACGAGCAACTGAGAACCTGAAGGAGAAGCACATGGACGCCCACGTGAAGGATGTCGTGCGCGAAATGACCAAGGCGTCGGACGAAGAACGGATCTCATTCCCCGAAGTGGTGAAGAACCTAATGGCGGCCGGCATCGAGCGCTAACATGCCGATTTCATCACCACCACCCGCACCTGTTATCTGCCGGACGGCAGTTTCGAGGTGGAGCATGGCCATAAGCCGAGCGTCCCGGCGCAGAAGTTCTCGGCAGAGGGCGTAGAAAAGGCGCTGCGCGCGATCCAGGCGCAGAAAATCCAATATCTGGAATTCTGCGCGCGGATCGCGGCCGCGGGCTGCGTCGGCTACATGGTCAGTTTGGTGGGTCGTGGCGCGCTCTACTATGGCCGCACGAACGACACTTACGTCGAGTGGTTTCCGGGGGCGAAGCTGTGACCGGCGTGCATCGAACTGGCGCACGCCAAGTGCTGTTTTCAGCGTCTTTCCCTCAAGCTAATTTATTCCCATTATGGGAACATTTCTATTGCTCCCAAGTTGGGAACGTCGTATAAAGCCACGTGAGGATCTTGTCGCTCAAGACGTTAGTCACTTACTGGACCAAGCATCCGGAGACCCAGGCATCCCTTCAACGCTGGTACGAGATTGCGAGCGCCGTTGAATGGACTTCGCCAAATGACCTGATGCTCTCGTTCCCCAAAGCTGTCGTGTTGAACGGTGAACGCGTGAAATTTGAAGTCGCTGGAAGCGATTATCGCTTGATCGTTGCGTTCAAATGTCGGTCCAAGATCGCTTTCATCAAGTTCATCGGTACGCACGCCGAATATGACAAAATCGATGCGCTCACAGTTTCTATGTTCTAAAGGAGATCAGAGTGGAAATCCGTCCGATCACTAACGACGAAGACCACACCCGCGCTCTTGCCGCCGCCGAGAAGCTTTGGGATGCGCCGGAAGATAGCGTCGAGAGCCAAGAGCTTGACGCCCTTGCCACGCTGATCGATGCCTACGAGCGCAAGCGCTGGCCCGTTGCAGCGTCTGATCCGATCGAGATCATTGAATATGCAATCGCCGAACTCGGCCGAAGCCAAGCCGGGCTTAGCGAGATCGTCGGGTCTCGCGCGCGAGCCTCCGAGCTTCTGAGCCGCAAACGCGGCCTGACAATCGAGATGATCGACAAGATCAGCAAGGCCTGGGGAATCCCGCGCCAGTTACTAGCCGTGCCGTACCAGCTCAAGAAGAATACGCCGCGTCGCGGTCGCACCATTCGTGGGAAAAGATTGCCGCGCGAAAAGTGCTGATGCGTAAGGGCGCCTAAACTGACTGTATCGATCAATCCGGTCGATAAGGAAACGATGCGGCCAGTTGCGCGCCCGGAGGGAATCGAAGCCCGACTCCCAATTAACCGTCGCGCCGCACCGATAGGTCTCCAGATTGCCATCGTACATGGAGCCGCGACGGATTCCGAGCGCTTATATGAGTTTTTTATGATCGGGAGGCTGTAAAGCTCTCGATCCTATATGCCGTCTTCCTCAAATACTGGCGCGTGAACGATCGATGTGAAGCGGCGAGTTTTTCGCGCAAACCGCTGCACAGCCCGACGGAGGTCATGCGCATGTTCGATCTGCTTTATCTCGCAATCGGGATCGGCGC
>JBOHJJ010000117.1:0-2722 GCA_050728495.1 Methylovirgula sp. | reverse complement strand
ACCCAGAAGCGCAGAATGTCGGCACCGGCGTCGGCGATGACCGTTTGCGGCGCGACGACGTTGCCGAGCGATTTGGCCATCTTCTGGCCCTTCTCGTCGAGGACGAACCCGTGCGTCAGCACCGCGTCGAACGGGGCGCGGCCGCGCGTGCCACAGCTCTCCAACAATGAAGATTGAAACCAGCCGCGGTGCTGATCCGATCCTTCGAGATACATGATCTCGTCGCGCCCGCCGTCGCGGATGCGTGTGACACCGGCGAGGCCGGGGAAATGCAGCGGATCTTCGAGCGTGAAGGCATGCGTCGAGCCGGAATCGAACCAGACGTCGAGCACGTCGTCGATCTTTTCGTAATCGGCGGGTGCGTAGTCGGGTTCGAGAAAGGCCGCCGCCGCGTCCGGCTCGAACCAGGCATCGGCCCCTTGTTCTTCGAAGGCGGCTGCGATGCGCGCATTGACGCGTTGATCGACGAGGATTTTGTTGGTCGCCTTGTGGACAAAAATCGCAATTGGCACGCCCCAGGCGCGCTGCCGCGAGACGACCCAATCGGGACGATTAGCGACCATGCCGGTAATGCGGTTCTCGCCGGCCGGCGGAACCCATTGCGTCACAGCGATTTCGGCGAGCGCAATTTGGCGCAGCGTCGCGCCGCTCTGCCCCTCATCCTGAGGCGCCCGCGAAGCGGGCGTCTCGAAGGATGAGGAACCCTCGCCCTTCGAGACGGCGCTTCGCGCCTCCTCAGGGTGAGGGTTCGCGAAGAGCGGGATCTTCTTATCCATCGCGATAAACCATTGCGGCGTGTTGCGGAAGATGAGCGGTTTCTTCGAACGCCAGGAATGCGGATATTGATGCTTGAGCCGGCCGCGCGCGACGAGATTGCCGGATTCGATCAGCGCCTGGATGACGGCGTCGTTGGCATCGCCCTTATTGCCCTTGTCGTCGATGACGCGCTTACCCTCAAAACCCGGCGCTTCCTTGGTGAAGAATCCGTCGGCATCGACCGTGTGAGGAATGCGCGTGTCGATCTCGCGCGCTTCGAGCTCGGCTTTGTTGGCCATCCAGATGTCAAAATCTTCTCGGCCGTGACTCGGCGCGGTATGGACGAATCCTGTGCCGGTATCCTCAGTGACATGCTCGCCGTCGAAAAGAGGAACCGGAAAACCGTAGCCGCTGATGCTGCGTGTCAGCGGATGCGCCGCAACCGCGCCGCGCAAATCCTCCGCATAGACCGGCTTGAGCTTCTCATAGCCCTCGACTTTGGCGGCCTTAAAAACACTGTCGGCCAACGCATCGGCGAGAACATAGAGCGATCCAATCTTCGCCCAATTGCCTTGCGGCGCGGCGGTCACGCGATAGAGCCCGTAGGCAATTTTGTCCGAATAGGAAATCGCGCGATTCGCCGGAAGCGTCCAAGGCGTGGTCGTCCAAATCACGATGCTCGCTTTTTCCAGCAATTCGCGTTGACCGCTGCTTTCGGTTGTTACGTCCGGAACAAATTTCAACGGGAACGCCACCCACACCGTATCGCTGACGTGGTCCTCGTATTCGACCTCCGCCTCGGCTAGGGCGGTCTTTTCGACGACGCTCCATAGCACCGGCTTCGAGCCGCGGTAGAGCGCGCCGTTGGCGGCGAATTTCATGATCTCGCGAGCAATCTGCGCCTCAGCCGGAAAGGTCATCGTCTCATAAGGATGATCCCAATCGCCGACGACGCCGAGCCGCTTGAACTCGTCGCGCTGCACGTCCACCCAATGCGCGGCAAAGGCGCGGCACTCGCGGCGGAATTCGAGAATCGGCACTTCGTCCTTGTTCTTGCCTTTGGCGCGGTACTCTTCCTCGATCTTCCATTCGATCGGTAGGCCGTGGCAGTCCCAGCCCGGCACATAATTCGAATCTTTGCCGAGCATCTGCTGCGAACGGGTGACGAGATCTTTCAAGATCTTGTTGAGCGCATGGCCGATGTGGATATGGCCGTTCGCATAAGGCGGTCCGTCGTGCAGCACGAACTTCGCCCTGCCCTGTCCTTCTTCGCGCAGCCGCCGATAGAGATCGATCTCCTGCCAGCGTTCGAGCAGCGCCGGCTCCTTCTGCGGCAGGCTTGCCCGCATCGGAAAATCGGTCTTCGGCAAATAAAGGCTCTTCGAGTAATCGGGGCCCTTTTTGGCCGTCGCGTCATTCATGTCGGTAAGAGCCTGATCGAGGACAATTTCGTTGCCGCGTTCTAAAACATTTCGAAGCGGAGAGGAAACCTACATCTGCCGCGCGGCGCGCCACAGGAGCCAGAGCCGGCGCCATTCCGGCAGGTCGATGCGGCTCGCAAAAGGATCGTAGCCGGGCCTTTCCATTTCCCGCAGATAGGGCTCGCAAAGCGCCAGCGGCAGGTAGGCGGCCTTGCCCGCGCCGGGCGCGGTAAATGCACGAAGATGTTGGCGTGCCAGGCCGCGCAGATCTGCGAGCGTGGCAAGGAATGCCGGCGTGTCGGTGCCGGTGCGCAGTGCTGCCGCCTCGAGACCGTGCGCGGCGAGGAGATCGAGCGGAACATAGAGCTGGCCGGCGGCGAAATGCCAGGGCATCGCCCGCAGCAGGCCTGTCACCGCGTAAGCGATCCCGGCATGAGCGGCCTCGGTGTTGCCGTCGGCAGCTCCGAGGATCGCCGCGGCGAGACGAAAGAGACTGCCGGCGGTTGCCGTCGCGTAGTCTTCGAGCGCCGCCACCGACGACATCG
>JBOHJJ010000116.1:0-7750 GCA_050728495.1 Methylovirgula sp. | reverse complement strand
GGATGTTCGGGCGCCTGAAAGACTTTCGGCGGATCGCAACCCGCTACGATCGTCTCGCCGTCAACTTCCTCGCCGCCGTCTGCCTGGCAGCAACCGTCAGCTATTGGTTATGAGTCCGGACCCTAGTGTGCGAGCGATCGCGACGAGGGTCCGGCATCGCTTTAGTTCGATTATTTCTGACTCCTCTCGGCCCGCAGGTATGCCGTCCTTCCAAAAATGTGCAAATGCATTTGTGTCGAGTGTATCAATTAGGCTAGGAACGGCGCGTTTTACTTCATCAAGCGTTACTTCTGTATCACGTTCGGCGACAGCGTTTTGGAAGATCCGACCACAAAGCAGTTTCGTATAATACGGATGACCATTCGTATAATTAAACAGCTCATTGAGGGCTGACTCATACCAGTTTAGTGGGACATTGCCGTTCTGATACGCGAGTTCGCAGAAATCCTTCCATTCATCGCCTCTGGAAAAGTAGTCCAGCGGTTCTCGAATTAGTTTGTTAAGCTGGTCTCCCTGTGCGCCCATAATGAATGGCATGTTCTCGCCGCCAACGAGCATTACAGCGATATTTTTCTTCGCGCTAAGTGTACGAAGATTAGAGAAAAATACCTCCGCAAGAGGGCCGAAGCGGTACATCTCCGGATGGATCTCATCAAACTCGTCAAGAATCAGGACGTATTTGCGGCTCGAAAACGACGTTAAAAGCGTCTGCGCAATTTGATTCAACGGTGCCAACGAGCCTCGAAAATCAAGGTCAGTAGGGCGACTCTCTTGCGGAACATCTTTAAGTAGCCTTTGCGCGACTGCGTTTCCAAGTGCCTCCACTGTCGCGTCAGCATCCCTCCGAGCGTAGTCTCCGTATTCGAGATAGACCACTTCGATCAACGCTTCGGAATTTACTTCCCGAGCTACAAGATCTTGAACTGCAAGGGCGAGCGATGTCTTGCCGACGCGTTTTTGACCGGTAATGTACGACGATTGCATGCGTTGCTTTCGAAGGCGATTGACGAGCGCCATCACCTTTTTGCGCCGGCCCACAAATTCGTCGCCTTGTGCAACCTCGGTGCTGTACGGATCAGCCCTCTCCAGATCCTCCCAAGCGATGTGCGGATCCTGCGCCAAGAGCTGAGCTTCGAAGGCAATTGACTGACGATCACCCTTCTGAGCGGTTCGCCATTCGATTTCTACGAGCAAGCGCACTTCGCTGCAAAGCTCGCCCACCAGCATGTTGAAACTCAAAGCGAAGTCACCGGGAGGCACGGTCCCTATGTCAATAGGCTTTCCACTGAGCGCAACTTCATCTCCACTGCTAACGACTTGCACGCTCACATCCGCTGCAATGCCAGGCCCGTCATTCACAAGCGGTATAGTTTACTCGGACGATTTGGTTCGGCTCATGCAAGCGGTACCTTCGCTCAACCACCTTTGGAGGGTTTCGACGAGAACGCAAGGCGCACTTAAATCGATCCGATGATTGCTTCTCGATCTGGTTGACTACGTCGAGCGCCGTTCGAAGGAAAGGTAGAAATGCGCGTGCTGCAAGGAAATCAAAACGAGTTTCCGCCCCTCGGATCTCTGTTTGCACTTTTTCCATCAGATGCTGCAACTTAGGGCCGAAGGTCGCGTCAGACGTTTCGAGCAGGTCGCATACGTCATTGACTACAGCTCGTACAACGCTCGACAAACCTACGAAGTCGTAATTATTTAGGTAAGACTTCAAGAACTTGTTGTTCAGCGCGCGAAAAATGTCTTGTCGTCGAGAGGCAAATTCCTCGGGTCGGCTTGGCAAAGTGCTAAATACTTCCAGAAGCTCCACGCATTGCCGGTGCACATCGCGCAGAGTTTCGATTTTGTCGACGGTTTGCTTCTTCTCCCCCAAACGGAAATAATCAGCGATATCGGGCGTAGTTTGCTCCACCAGCTCTACGAGCTTTCGGTGGATGTGTTGTCGATCGTTCCAATTACCTTCAGGAATTGCGCCGGGTACGCCCAAGCAGCGTATGAGAAACAAAGCTGATGCACGATTGCCTTGCGGATTTTTGGCTGCGACCTCGATTTGGCTAGCCAAATCACACACAGAGCTACTGCCGCAGAATTCGGCTAAAACGGCAATCACAAGCGGAAGAGCATCCTGCGGCATGGGAGATGAGCAACCCGATCGAGCTTCCAACAAGGACTCAGCCTTCTGCAAGCACTCGGTTATCGGCATCTCAGCCTCGACACGCATATGAGCAGCCGATTTAAGTGCGGCGCTCGGTTCCGGTCAAGGCAACCTTGTCTAGTGTACGTATCGGGTGCTCGTTTCAAACATGAGCGACGTGGGGAATCTCTCCCAAAAACAACGGGCAAGATGCAACAGCGATCAGGACCAGCCCATCACGAGGCCCGCAGCCGTATTCTGCTGCGCCAATCCTTCCGATTGAGAGGACCAGATTTCCGTCGAAGACCGTTCCAATCACGTCGCCCATGGCGATGACAATCGGCGAACCCCAGGACCCACGACATTCCGCGCCCGAACGATCCCGCTGAGAACGCTAAATAAGCCTCCGTGCCCACAAGGGACGCTGGCTAACGGCCCGCGCCGTTAACCTTACCCATTCATTGCAGTAGGCGTTTAAAATTAACCGTGTTTCGATGCGCCAGCTTCTTCGATGCCCGCGCCGCGCACCGTCGAAGGAGTTGAGGCCGGACTTTCCATGCCTAGGCGTTCGCAAGAAAGGTGGTCGGCAGCGGCGCTTTCGCTGTTGGTGCTTCTCTTGCTCATCCTCTTCGCGAGAGGCGCCTATATTTTCTCCACGGACGTAGCCGCTGTTCTGATCCTCATCGGTGTGGCCGCCGATTTGAAATTGCGGCCCAACCTCCCGGGCGCCGCGCTGAGCGACCGATTGTCGGAAATCTTGGGACCGCGATGCAGCGTGGTCATAAAGTCGCGGCGATTGTTTCAGTTGGCGGGCACGGGGCCGCCTGCAACACGCAAACAGCTCAACCGAATGCTGGATCGGATTGGCGTCGCCGTCGAGCCGGATTGGCGATATGACGGATGGTCGCCGGGAGCGAACGATCCCATCGTCGTCTTCAAGGCTGAGTATGGCGCGCCGGTCGATCCGGAGCGGCCGGCCTACCATCGGATGAAACTGCAGATCGATGCGACGGCCCTGGCCGTGGCCGTCGATGAAAAGCAGCGGCGCGCTGGGTTCGAGGCCCTCAAGAGCGACATCGCCGCCACGCCCGGCATTTCGGGGTTGGAACGGGCTCGTCTTCTTGCCTACGCGTTTGTTTCGCTTACGAGTCCGCCCAAGTTGGGACGGACGGGGGTCTTGGCATTGCGATAAAGCGATCGACAAAAGCGAAGATCGCCGCATCCAAGAAGTCGGCGGTTCAATCCCCGGATCAAGTCCGGGACGGCCGTGACGTGTAGGGCCTTAGCGCCCTTCAATCCATCCTTGCCACCACCGTCAGCCGCCGGACCTCGCCGCTCTCGTAGGCGCGCAGGAATGCCTGATAATTTCGGAACGAGACGCAGCCGAACGAGTCGCCGTTCTGGCCGAGCATGAAGGTGTGCGCGAGTAGTCCGGCGCGTCCATAGGTGTCGCTGTTGCCGACGGGAATGAGGCGCAGCGCCTGCACGCCATGGAAAAGCTGTTCGCGCGGCTGCAGGTCATAGGTGCCGGGCGGCGTCGGTCCGCGCATGTGCTCGCTGACGTAACGCGGATCGTCGAGCGCGGCGCCGAGCCCGGAATGCGCTTCAAGCCGCGTTCCATCCGGCAGATAGACGGTGTGCGCGGAGATGTCATAGACGGCGGTCCAATGATCGTAGGGCACTGCGGCCTTTGGCTCCTCGCTGCCGTCTTCCGGCGCGGCATAGGCGAGCGCCGGCCCGGACGACTGCGACCAGCCGAAAAGCTTTTCGAAGAAGGAAGGGTGATCGGCGGGGGCGAGAATGGGCCGGTTCTCCGCCATCTCGCGGGCGCGCGCGTGCGCCGGGCCGTGGCTTGCCGCCACATCAAGATCCGAAGGACGCGGCGCCGGCAAGGGGACGCCTTGGACGAACTGTTCGGGCATCGGCGGCATCGGCGCCGGGCCGACGTCTTCAGCCTCTGCGACTTGCGCGGGCAGCGCCGAGGGGAAAGGTTCAAATGCCGGCCGCAGCGGCGCGCTTTGCTCGAGCGGACCTGGCGCGCCGCCGAGCGAATAGGTGGGATCGAGCAGCGCGATATATTCATCCGAAGCAGCGACGGCGGCCGGCGTTCCGGCCGGCGGTTTGTCGATGATCTTCAGCGCGGTCGCGGGCGGCGGCGCATAGACGACGCGGGCCGACATAGGCGGCGGCGTGGGCGGCGCACCCTCGAAGTTGTAGGCGATCTCGGGCTGCGCGTAATGCGTGGCGGTCGAATGGGCGTAGAGGATCAGGCCCCCGACGAGCATGCTGAGCGTGAGCGCGACGGCGCCGGAAACGGTGTGGGAAAAGGTTTCGCGCGAGAAATGGCCGCGCTCCACGGGAATGAAATCGTATGTGCCGGCGCCGTACGTCATCCGCCCCGCTTTCCAACCGGTTCGATTCCCTCAAGGCCCCCCAGCGGCACGCTGGCCTTGCTGGCGCCCCATTGAGGCGATTTTTAGTTAAATGCTGATTAAGCTCTTCCTTTTTCGACAGGTGCCAAACCCTCGCTAGATGGACAAAGCCGCCGGAATACGACAAATTTCCGGCAATCCATCCCCCGGCCCCCGATCACGCATGGGCTACCCCGCCGCCGTATCGATCATCGTGCTCGCCGCGCTTGCGGCGGCATTGGCGGCGATACTCGTCCAGCGCGTCGTCGGCGTCGAAGCCCGCCGTAAGCATCATGAGGTGGGCTCGACCGTCTTTCTCCAGCTCGGCGTGGTCTTTGCCGTACTGCTCGCCTTCGTGTTCAGCGAAGCTTGGGGCGAGTACAACCAGGCGGCGGCGTCCATCAACCTCGAGGTTGGCGCAATGCACGGCGTCAGCATGATCGCTGCGACCTTGCCGCCCGCGCAGGCCGATGCGATCCTCACGAAGGAGCGCGCCTATCTCGAAAGCGTCGTTGACCGCGAATGGCCGATCATGGCGGCGCGCCGCACGGAGGACGCCAGCACCGATCTCAAGCTGCAGGCGCTCATCCAGGAAGTCGCCAACCTCAAAGTCACCGACGACCAGAGCGACAAGAAGGTGACGATGATGTCGCTGCTCGACGAGGCGCATGCGCAGCGCGAGACGCGGATCTTCCAGGCGGGCTCCGGCATCCCCGTCGCGCTTTGGTGGGTGCTGATCGCCTTCACGATCATGTTTACTCTCTTCGTGTCGCTTTCCGAGATCCCCTATCGGACGACAGCCGCGGCGATCTCGGCGTGTTTCGCGGCCGGCATCACCAGCATTCTTGTCGTGGCCCGGCTTCTCGATTATCCGTTTGAAGGCGCGCTCGGCCTGTCTAACAAGGATTTCGTCGAGGTCATCGGCAAGATCTCCCGTCTTCTCGTCCATTGAACGCGCCGGACCGGCGCGTAAGATAGGCGCGATCAGTCCGGCGGGAGATAAGGAATCGCAGCATGGGTTGGCACGTGCGCTACATGGATCTTGCGCTCAATCACGAAATGCTCTCGCGCGAATATGCGTCGCAGGAGCAAGCCCTAGAGGAAGCGTGGAAGCTGGCGCAGCAAGACCGCAAGGAAATCACCGCGATCGAAGGGCCCGACGAAGAGATCGTCCCGATGGAAGAAGTCCAGGCTTGGTTCGATAAACGGCGGCGCTGAGCGGTGACGCAATAGCAGCGGAGAAAGCATGTTCATTCGCCGGTTTCTGAGCGCCGCCGCGGGCGCGTTTCTCTTTGCCGTGAGCCACGCGCAGGGGCTTACTTCTCCCGCCAATCCCAGTCCCGCCGCCGTCAAGGCCGGTATCTATGCGGTGGAGCCCATACATACGCGCATTGTCTTCGCCGTATCGCATATGGGTTTCACCACCTGGTACGGCGATTTTACAGGCGCAAGCGGCTCGCTGGTTCTCGACCCGAAGCAACTCGCCGCCACCCGCCTCGAAGTGCGCGTACCCATCGCTTCGGTGACGACCACCAACACCAAGCTCGACGGCGAATTGAAGGGGACGAATTGGTTCGACGCGGCGCATTTTCCTGTAGCGCGCTTCGTCTCCCGCAAGGTGACTCCGACCGGGCCGAACCGCGCCGACGTGGTGGGCGACCTAACGCTGCACGGCGTAACCCATCCCCTCACGCTGCACGCCGTCTTCAACGGCGCCGGCGTCAATCCGCTCGACAACGCCTATACCGTCGGCTTCGACGCGCGCGGCGTCATTAGCCGCAGCGCATTCGGCGTGGCGCGCTACGTGCCGCTCGTCGGCGACCGCGTCGAGCTCATCCTCAGCGCGGCCTTCGAGCGCAAACCGAACTGACAAGCGGCCCAACAAGCTGGGCGCGGACACTGCCGCGGCGGTCGTGCTGCGCGAAAGCTGGGGCTTGCCTGAACGGGCGTCCTATTGTCGGTGCGCATATCCATGCCGTAAGTTCGCCTCCTATAGGAGGAGATCCATGGCAAACCCGTTTACCGTTTCATTCGCTCCGCAGCAGCTCTGGCAGGCCATCAACCCTTTGACCGCTTATCAGCAGGGCGCGCAGTTCGGAGCCGTCAACATCGATTTGGGCCAAACGTCAAACCCGCAACTCGAGCGCACTCTGCTTAGCGAAGTCGGCAGTTATGGTCGGCAACTGGGCCGCATCGGCGACGCGCTGGAAGTCATTCTCAATCATCTCGCGCTCGAAGATCTGGGCAAAGCCGAGAAGGACCGGCTGCAGATTTTACGCGGCCAGCTTGCGCAAGTCCGCCAAATCAAGCAGCGCGCCGAGAAGAAAAGTTAGCGCGCGGCCGCTTCGTTATTCTCGTAAATGCGCGATCCGCTCCGGCACCGGCGGGTGTGAATAATTGAACGCCGCGTAGAGCCGGTCGGGCGTCAGCGTCGTGAGATTGTCGCGCGAGAGCTTGGTGAGCGCGGCGATCATCGGTTCGCCGCCGACCATGGATTTCGCAAAATCGTCGGCCTGAAATTCGGCGCGCCGCGAGAGAAAATTCGTGAGCGGGGAGATCAGGTGGGAGACCGGCCCGAGCGCAATCAGCACGATCATCAAGACGAGACCCGGATCGTCCGGCAGCCCGAAAGTACGCGCCAACGTGTCCGCGGCGAAAGCCCAATGCAGAACGATGAAAGCAAGCCAGGCGAGAATCGCGGTCTCGACGATCCTCAAATATACATGCCCGAACTTGTAGTGGCCGAGCTCGTGGGCAAGCACGGAAAGGATTTCATCGCTGGAGTGCTTCTCCAGAAGCGTATCGAAGAAGACAATTCGCTTGGCTTTGCCGAAGCCCGAGAAATAGGCGTTGCCGTGCGCCGAACGCTTCGACGCGTCGATGACGAACAGGCCCTTCGATTCGAAGCCGCACTTGCGAAGCAGCGCCTCGATGCCGATCTTCATCGGCCCTTCCGCCATCGGCGTGAATTTGTTGAAGAGCGGCGCGATAAAGGTGGGATAGATCACCATCATCGCGATCATCACCGCCATCAGGCCACACCAAGCCAGGATCCACCAATAATCCGGCAATGCGCGCCGCAGAGCGAAGAACCCGTAGAGCAACGGAACGGTGAGCGCGAGCTGCAGCGCCATTCCCTTCAGTTGATCGAGCAGAAACAGTTTCGGCGTCGTGCGGTTGAAGCCGAACTGCGCCTCGA
>JBOHJJ010000115.1:0-4371 GCA_050728495.1 Methylovirgula sp. | reverse complement strand
GAAGCTTACAGAAATTGGCGATCTGCTCGAAGCTCAGCGAGGTATTCTCAACCAGCCAGACCGCGGTTGCCTTGGGCATGAGAGGGGTATTGTCCATTTTCTTCTCCTTTGCCCGCCAAGCCGAGCGTAGCTTGCTGTGCCGCAACTCGAACCGGCCACGCAACCTATGTCTATGACGGGAAACGGAAATATATCTAGGAAACGATGGCGCAGGATGCAACCGTCGCCTCCGCCCGCCGAAACCTAGGGCGCACTCGGATACGCCGCCGAGATTTGTCGACGAATTTCGAGTGGCGCGAGCTAAAATGAGATTTTCGGCTTTTCGGTGTCGAGGACGATCATGAGCAAGAATGAGGAGGATATCTTCGCGCCGCGCCCGGCGCCCACGATCCATGTGATTGGGCAGGTGCTCGACGAACTCTCGGTCGAAGAACTTGGCGAGCGTATCGCGGCATTGCGGGCGGAGATCGAGCGGCTCGAGCACGCCCACCAGGCCAAGGAGGCGAGCCGCGCCAGCGCCGCCGCCTTTTTCCGATCCGCCTCCTGAGCGAAGCGCCGCGAATCGGCTAACTTTTCATTAAACTTTGTCGTTTATTAAGAAATGGTGCCGGCACGAGCCGGCCGAGCCGAGAAGTTTCCGCCTCGGTCTCACACCTCCCCAACATCGACTTAAAGAGCCGCTTTTGCGGCTCTTTCTTTGGCGCTCAAGCTGCTCTTGCGCGCCCGCGCGGATCCGTTAACCTTTCCGAGAGCTTAATGCCTGCCCCCCGCGTAATGGGTTAGGATGGCACAGGGCAGGCGTTCCCGCTGGGGACGGTAAGAGCGTATTCGAATGACTGAGTTGGGTAACCAGGGCGCCGTCTCCTTCGTCGATCGGCTGGCGATGTCTTCGTCATTTCGGTCGCTGTTCCACGAAGGCATGGCACTCGTCGAGGAGACCGCAGTCTACCTCGACGGCGAGGGACGCGAGCAAGCCAGAAGGCTATCGCGCATTGTCGCGCTCGCCTATGCCACGGAAAGCATGCGCCTTACGACGCGGCTGATGCAGATCGCCTCGTGGCTGCTGCTGCAGCGTGCCGTCAACGAAGGGGAATTGACGCACGGCGAGGCGGCAACCGAAAAACGCAAGGTTCGTCTCAGCGAGCAGCAGATTTCCACCCGGCCCGACGGCTTCGCAAAATTGCCGCCGCGGCTCGTCGCGCTCATCGAGCGGTCGCTGCGCCTGCAAGCCCGCATTCTCCACCTCGACCGGCTGATCCATCCGGCGCCCGAACAGGCCGCCCAGACGCGTGTCGTACGGCCGCTCGAACCGCAGCTCGAGATGCTGCGCGCCGCTTTCGCCTTGGGCGAATGAGCGCCGAAGGTGCGCTATTTCTTGGTAAGCCCGAGATTGCCGAAGCGCGAGGTGAAGCGCGTTAGCCGGCCGCCGCGATCGACGAGATGCTGCGATCCGCCGGTCCAGGCCGGATGCGTCTTCGGATCGATGTCGAGGTGCAAGGTCGCGCCCTGCTCGCCATAGGTCGAGCGTGTCACGTATTCACTGCCGTCGGTCATGACGACTTTGATGAAGTGGTAGTTGGGATGGCCTTCGGATTTCATCGATTGGCTTCCACGCGGTGCTCGCCCGGCGCCGCAAATGCTAGGGGCGCCGCGACGGCGCCCCTATAGACCGTTCGGCCCGGCCCTACAAGCCGGGCGCGGATTATTCGGCCGCGACCTTCTTGCCTTGGAACTGCGCGGCTTCCGTCGACTCGCGCAGCGCGATGGTCGAGGCCTTGCCGCCCGAAAGCACCTCGGCGACGGCGTCGAAATAGCCGGTGCCCACTTCGCGTTGGTGGCGGGTCGCCGTATAGCCGTGCTTTTCGGCCGCGAACTCCGCGTCCTGCACTTCGCAATAGGCCTCCATGCCGCGATCGCGATAGCCGTCGGCGAGGTTGAACATCGACAAGTTCAACACGTGGAAGCCGGCCAGCGTAACGAACTGGAACTTGTAGCCCATGGCGCCAAGTTCGCGCTGGAACTTTTTGATCGTTGCCGGGTCGAGCTTTGCCCGCCAGTTGAACGACGGCGAACAATTATAGGCCATGGGCTTGCCCGGATAGTGCTTATGAATCCCTTCGGCGAACTTGCGCGCGTCCTCAAGATTGGGATGCGACGTCTCCCACCAAAGGATGTCGGCGAGTTCCGCATAAGCGAGGCCGCGGGCGATGCAATGATCGACGCCGGCTTTGAGGCGGAAGAAGCCCTCGGGCGTGCGGCTGTCCGGTTCGATGAAACGGCGGTCGCGCTCGTCGACGTCGGAAGTGATGAGTTTCGCCGATTCCGCGTCGGTGCGGGCGACGATGAACGTCGGGACGCCGCACGTATCGGCGGCAAGCCGCGCCGCGGCGAGGCTGCGCTCATGTTGCGCCGTCGGAATCAGCACTTTGCCGCCCATGTGGCCGCACTTCTTCTCGGAGGCGAGCTGATCCTCGAAATGGACCGCGGCCACGCCGGCCTCGATATAGGCTTTCATGATCTCGAAGACGTTGAGCGCGCCACCAAAGCCTGCTTCGGCGTCGGCGAAGATCGGCGCAAACCAATCGCGCGTGACGCGGCCTTCGGCAGTCTCGATCTCATCGGCACGTTTCAATGCATTGTTGATGCGGCGTGCCAGCTCGGGACCGGAATTGGACGGATAAAGCGATTGATCCGGATACATTTCGCCGGTGACGTTGGCGTCGGCGGCAACTTGCCAGCCGGAAAGATAGATCGCGTCCAGCCCGGCGCGGACTTGCTGCACCGCCTGGTTGCCGGTCAAGGCGCCCAGCGCGTGGACATAGGGCTTTTCCTGAAACAGCTTCCAGAGCTTGTTGGCGCCCCGTTCGGCGAGCGTATGGGCAATCGGGAACGAGCCGCGCAGCCGCTTAACGTCGGCGGGCGTATAGGGGCGGCGGATGCCATCGAAGCGGCCCTTCGGCGCGGGAACCAGATCCTCGAAACTCGCAGCATTGGTCATTGGATTTCTCCGGACGCGATTACATGGTGTTGACATAGATTGACAAGGGGCAGGCAAAAAGCGCCTGTCGTGCTTTGTTTAACTAGCAAATCCCCCCCATTCGCAACCCTTGGCCTTGGCAAAATCGGGTTGTCTTGTCAAAATAAGACAGAACAAATTGTAATTGTGTAAAGTAATTTACTCTGCTAGGCCTGCCCGATGAGCCTAGCTTCGCAACCCACATCGTCACGCAAAATTTTTGCCGGCGCACGCCTCAAACGGCTGCGGCGCGAACGCCAAGTGACCCAAGCCCGCATGGCCGAGGAGCTCGACGTTTCGGCGAGTTATCTCAACCTGATGGAGCGCAATCAACGGCCGATCACCGTGCAGGTCTTGATCCGGCTTGCCGACGTCTATGGCGTCGATCCGCGCGAATTCATGGAGGGCGACGCCAACCAGACGATCGGCGAAATCGAACAACTGCTGACCGATCCGCTGATGCGCGACGCCGGCGTGCCGCGGACGGAGGTGCAGGACGCCGCCGAACATGCGCCGACGCTTCTTTCCGCCATGCAGCGGCTCTATCGCGCCTATATCGCGGCCCGCGAGGCAAGCGAGGCGAGCCTGCGCGCCGATCCGGATCGCAGCGAGGCGATTCTGCGGGAGAACCCCGTCGATCAGGTGCGCGCCATTCTGCATGCGCAGCGCAACCATTTCGCCGAACTCGATCAGGCCGCGGAGACCTTCGCCTCCGAACTTGCGCTCGCCGGCCACGAGCTGTTCTTTGCGATTTCCGAGCATTTGCGCGCCAAACACGGCATTCGCGTGCGCGTTCTGCCCGTCGAAGTCATGGGCGATCGGCTGCGCTGGTACGACTACCATCGTCGGCAATTGCTGATCTCCGAGGTGCTTGCCCCGCCGAGCCGCACGTTCCAGGCGGCTTACCAGCTCGCCTTCACCGACTTCGATCCGCTCCTGAGCGATCTTACCTTCCGGCTAGAGCCCGGCGACGAGCTCGGCCGCCGCCTGCTGCGCGTCACGCTCGGCAATTATTTCGCCGCCGCTTTGATGATGCCATACGGCAAATTCCATGAAGCGGCGGAACTGTCGGGTTACGACATCGAACTGCTCGGCGCACGCTTCGGGGCGAGCTACGAGCAGGTCGCGCAGCGGCTGACGACGCTGGCGCGCCCCACGGCGCGCGGCATTCCCTTCTTTCTCATTCGCGTCGATAGCGCCGGCAACGTCTCGAAACGGTTTTCCTCGGGACGTTTTCCGTTCGCCAATTCCGGCGGCACGTGCCCGCTCTGGAACATTCACAGCGCTTTCAGCGAGCCGGGGCGCATTCTGACGCAGGTGGTCGAACTGACCGACGGCTCGCGCTGGTTCTCGAT
>JBOHJJ010000114.1:0-12909 GCA_050728495.1 Methylovirgula sp. | reverse complement strand
GAGCCCGTTCGCGCCGGTTTCCACCGCGATGCCGCAGAGCGTCGCCTCACCGGCCGCCGGCTCCATGCGTGTCCCCGGCGTCTTCTGCAGGAAACGGCGGATCGGCTCCTCTTTCTCCATGCCGATGATCGAATCGTAATCGCCGGTCATGCCGACGTCGGTGATAAACGCCGTGCCCTGTGGAAGGATCTGATGGTCGGCGGTCGGCACGTGCGTATGCGTGCCGACGACGAGCGTCGCGCGGCCATCGATGAAATGCGCGAATGCCTGTTTCTCGCTCGATGCCTCGGCATGGAAATCCACAACCGCCGCGTCGCAGGCCTCGCCGAGCGGGCAGGCGCTGATCTCCTTGCCGCCCGCCGCGAACGGATCGTCGAGCGCATCCATGAATGTCCGGCCGATGAGATTGACGACCAGCACGCGCTTGTTCTTCGCAGTCTCGATAAGCGCGGCGCCGGAGCCGGGCGTGCCGCGCGGATAATTCAGCGGCCGGACCAGGCGCGGCTGATGGGCGATGAACGTCAGCGCCTCGCGCTGGTCGAAGGCGTGATTGCCGAGCGTCACGCAATCGGCACCGGCGGCGAGAAGGGCGGCGAGGATCGTCTCGGTGATGCCGAACCCTCCCGCCGCGTTCTCGCCGTTGACGATGACGCAATCAAGCCGCCAGGCTTGGCGGAGTTTCGGCAATTGCGCGACGAGGACGATTCGTCCGGAACGGCCGACGATGTCACCGATGAAGAGAAGCCGCATCAAAAGGTCCTCGCGCCTCCAGCATAGGGCGGGCGCGGCGAAAGCGGCAAGCGCTCCAGCTTACGTGCAAACGATCCACTCGCGCTCGGTCAGTATAAAATCGAGCTTTTGATCGTAGCTTTCGTGCGGGATTGCCGGCAATTCCTGGACCGCGTAGCCGACGCCGACCGCGGCGATGGGCTGCATCGCCCGCAGCTTTGCGAGCGTGCGATCGTAAAATCCGGCGCCATAGCCGAGGCGATTCCCGGCGCGGTCGAAGTCCAGGAGCGGCACGAAAAGCAGATCGGGGAAGACTTCGGGGCCCGGCAAGGGCTCGTTGATTCCCCATTTGGCCGCGCCGAGCGGCTCGCCCTTTTTCCAGAGCCGGAAGCAAAGTGGCGCGCCGCGGCCTTGCATCACCGGCAGAGCCGTCGCGACGCCTTGCGCGGCGAGCCGGTCGAGCAGCAAAAAGGTCGAGGCTTCGTCGTTGATCGACCAATAGGCCGAGACGACCTTGGCGGCTTTTTCGGCGGCGAAGGCGGCGCCCATCTCGGCCAAACGACGCGCGAAGGTGCGCGCGTCATCCTCTGTCACCGAGCTGCGGCGCGCCAAAGCTTCACGGCGCAAATCGGCTTTGGCGGAGATGACGTCCATGCACGCTGGGTGGGGAGAGAAGAGCAAAGCGCGGGGCCGCGATGGCCGTGGACTGCGATCCCGGGAACCTACAAAGTAGGTGGGCGCCGTTTGTCCAAGCCCACGGGCAAGGTCAGGGACAGCTCCCTTCGAGATCGATAAGGCCCCGGGGAATACGTTCCACGCACCCCGCAGCTCCGCTCGGTCAATCTAGGGCCGCCCGGCGGCAATTACCAGGGGCAAAGCGGACCATCAGCCGGGAGGCCAGCGCATCTGCCAGGTCTTGAGACCCGATGTCGGATTGGCGCGCGCTTCCTGCCGCGCAAAGTCCGCCTTCTCATAGAAGCGCAAGGCGCGCGGATTGTCGGCATTGACCTCAAGGCTGAGACCGGCGGGACAAAGCCGCTTTGCTTCGTTAAGCAGCAGCGCGCCGACGCCGGTGCCGAATAGTTCCGGCAAGACCGCGATCTGTTCGAGAACGCCGCGCGATCTATTGAGCAGAATGAAGCCCGCAAGATGTTCGGCCGCGAAGGCGCAGATCGTCTCTCCGCCTTGCGCCTCGATGTCCCTAACGTACGCGAGGAACCAGCTGCGCCGCGCGACAAAATCGACGTCGGGCATCGCCGCCTGCCAACTCGCGACCCAAAGATCGGCGAGCCGACCGAGATCGTCGCCGCGGCGAGTCAACCGGAAGGACGATCCCGTTTGTGGATCTCGGCTCGGACGGCTCGGCTTTCCTTGCATGCTACAATTCCAGGGAGCGCTGCGATCCAATAACCGCAAAACCACGGCGCCCCGCCTAAATGCTTTCGCGCTTTGGGGCCAGTTTAGCGAGAGCTGACGATTGCCCGGCAACCGGGACTGAGCTGCGCAACGTTGAGCAGCAGGCACGCGTGAATTTTGGCGTGATTGGGGATGTCTTGTCGGCAGAGGCGAAAAGCGTCATCGTGACATGGATGTTTCTTGGCAGGCTCAGGGGGCGACACGGCACCCGCAGCTCCCGCCAGCGAAAGCAAAAATAAAGCTAATGCGCATTTCAAGATGATTTTCACTTTACCCGTCTCCCATGTCGCGCGAACAGGTCTACGTAGCGCGAAATCTTTCGCGCGTCGACGAATTCGACCAAGTCCCGGCGAATGGTGCCAAGGATTGCAACTTAAGGGAAGGGCGCAAAGATGATGGGCGAGAGGACGTTCAAAATGTTCTTGAGCCTTGGGCTTGCTATCGGCGCGACTTTCGCAATCGTGCCGCCGGCTGCTGCCGGTGCGTCACCTCAGACGCCGCTTGAAATGGCGCAAAACTCCAAGGTTGGGAGTCTCGTCAATCCCTACGCTGCCAAAGAGGCTGCGCATGACCCGGCGCTCGCGGCTGAAGGCCATAAGCTCTACAGCAGCTTTGGCTGTCCCGGCTGTCATGGTGGTGGCGGGGGTGGTGGCATGTGCCCGCCGATCACCACCGGCGTGTGGATTTATGGCGACGCTGACGACACTTTGTTCCGCGTCGTCGCACTGGGCTCGATCGATCTGCAAAAGCAGGGCTTTTCGAGACGGGGCTTCCAAAATATCGTCGCGCCCATGCCATCCTATGGTTCCATCATTGCGAAGCCCGACGATCTTTGGAAGATCATCTCGTGGGTGAAGATTCAGGCGTATGATAACGTCAAGTCTGCTTCTCCGCCAAAGCGTGGCCCTCCCTGAGGCATGGTTTTGAAGCCGCTGGAGGGCCGAAGAATGGCGAGGAAGGAGCGCGGCGCTGACGAGACCGTCGGCAAGCCTTGGCGATCATGATCGCGCCGACGGGTGAACCCCATTCACCGCGCCCTTCGATTCGCCGCCTCGTGCTCGCCGATTTCCGCAGCTATGCGAGGCTCGATCTCCGCCTCGAGGCACGCGCGATCGTACTCACCGGCGAGAACGGCGCCGGTAAGACCAATCTCATCGAGGCAATTTCGCTCCTCTCTCCGGGACGCGGCCTGCGCCGCGCCGAGCTTGCCGAATTGGCCCGCATCGGCGGCCCGGGCACGTTCGCCATCTCCGTCGACGTCGCAACCAAAGACGGGATGATTCAGCTCGGTACCGGCATCGAGCCGCAAGCCGAGGGAACGCCGCGCCGCTATCGGTTGAACCGCGAGCCGGTCGCCTCGATTCGGCGCTTTGCAGAGTACGTGCGCGTCGTCTGGTTGACGCCCGCAATGGACGTTCTCTTCGCCGGCCCGGCAAGCGAGCGGCGGCGCTTTCTTGACCGCCTGGTGCTGGCGCTCGATGCCGAGCACGGCAGCCGCGTCAATGCGCTGGAACGGGCGCTGCGCAACCGCAACCGGCTGCTCGAAGAGCGCGGCGCAAACGACCGCTGGCTTGACGTCGCGGAGCGCGAAGTCGCCGAACTCGGCATCGCGGTCGCCGCCGCCAGGAACCAAACGATCGCGCATCTTACGAGCGTCATCGAGGCGACAAAAGACGCCGCCTCCCTCTTCCCTTTCGCCGAACTCAGTATCAAGGGCGAGATCGAGGATCTGATCGCCAACCGGCCGGCGCTCGAAGCCGAAGAGATCTTCCGTCGGCTGCTGCGCGAAAACCGCGGCCGTGACGCCGCCGCCGGGCGCACGCTCACCGGCCCGCACACGAGCGATCTTCTCGTCCGCCACGGCGTCAAGCAAACGGACGCGGCGCGCGCCTCGACGGGCGAGCAGAAGGCGCTGCTCGTCGGGCTGGTATTGGCGCATGCGCGCCTCGTCGCCAACCTCTCCGGCGTCGCGCCGTTCATCTTGCTCGACGAAGTCGCCGCGCATCTCGACGCGGCGCGCCGCGCGGCGCTCTACGAAGGGCTAGTCGCGCTCGAATCTCAGGTTTTCCTGACCGGCGCCGACCGCGCCGCATTCGCCGGGCTCGAGGACCACGCGGCGATATTGAAAGTCGTGCCGGGGAAAGTGCTGAAGGCGTAAGCCCTCTCCCTCCGGGAGAGAGTGTGCCTACCTCTGGCACGCGCCGCAGAAAAATGTCGCACGGCCGGCCTGCACGATGCGCTTCACCGTGCCGCTGCAGCGTGGGCACGCTTGCCCCTCGCGGTCGTAGACGCGGAACTTATGCTGGAAATAGCCGAGCTCACCATTGGTCTGGCGATGGTCGCGCAACGACGAGCCGCCCGCCGCGACTGCCTCTTCGAGCACTTCGCGAATGGCGCGTGCGAGCCGTTCGGCGCGCTCGGTCGGCGCACCATTCTTGCGGGCGATCGAGCCCGCGGCGCGACGTGGCGAAAGGCCGGCGCGGTGCAAAGCTTCATTGACGTAGATGTTGCCGAGCCCGGCGATCAGCCGCTGGTCGCCGAGCGCGCTCTTCAAGGGCGCCGTCTTGCCGGCGAAGAGCCGCGCCAGATTGGCGCCGTTGAGTTCGTTGCCGAGCGGCTCGATGCCGACATTGCGAAGCAGAGCATGCTCCGCAAGTTTGCCGCCCTCGACGATGTCCATGAAGCCGAAGCGGCGCGGATCATTGTAGATCACGCGCACGCCGGTCGAGAGGTGGAACACGACATGATCGTGTGCGACGTCTTTCGAGCGCAGGTGATGAAAGTCGCCCGGAGTCTTGGCGTGCGTCTCGTCCTCGAAGCGGAACGAACCCGACATGCCGAGATGCAGGACGAGGACATGGCCGTCGTCGAGTTCGGCGAGAATATATTTGGCGCGGCGCTTCAGGCTCTTGACTTTGCGGCCTTCGAGACGGCCCGCGAAATTCTTCGGAAACGGGAAGCGCAGATCACGCCGCCGCTGCTCGACCCGCGCGAAGCGCGCGCCCACCATCGCGGTTTCGAGGCCGCGGCGGACCGTTTCCACTTCCGGCAGTTCGGGCATGCGGTCGAACCCTCCCGGGCGGCGCATCGCTTATAGCAGGAAGCGCGGCCGTTAAGCCTCGATTACAAGGCAGTTTGACGGGAATGGCCGAAACCGGGCAAGAGACGGATCGTGCCGCGCATAGCCACCGTCGGTGCCGCGCGCTATGTTTGCGTCCGGAGGAGAAGCATGGGGCAGTCTTCGTTCGACGGGCGCGCGGAAGACGCCGATTTCGGCTTTGCTTGCGTGGCTTTGGACGAGAAGCAAGGTCGCGTCGATCGGGTCTTTCATAACGTCGCGGCGCGGTACGATCTGATGAACGATCTCATGTCCGGCGGCCTGCACCGGCTCTGGAAGGATCGGCTCGTATCCATGCTGCGCGTACCGAAGACACGGGCCTTCGCGCTGATCGACGTCGCCGGCGGAACCGGCGACGTGGCGCTGCGCATCGCCAAGGCGGGCGGCCCGGAGACGCAGGTCACCGTTCTCGACATCAATCCCGACATGCTGGAGATCGGTCGTCGCCGCGCCGCGCAAAAGCGAGTAAATCTCACCTTCGTCGAGGGCAACGCCGAGTCCCTGCCCTTTCCGAGCGGCGCGTTCGATGCGTATACGATCGCGTTCGGTATCCGCAATGTGCCGCGCATCGATGCGGCGCTCGGCGAAGCCTATCGCGTGTTGCGGCACGGCGGACGGTTTCTCTGTCTTGAGTTCTCGCAGGTCGACAATGCCGCGCTCGACCGAATCTATCGCGCCTATTCGTTTCGCGCCATTCCGACGCTTGGCCGCATCGTAACCGGCGACCCCGACGCCTATCGCTATCTTGTCGAGTCGATCCGCAGGTTTGCTTCCGCCGAAGCCTTCCGCGATAAAATCGAGGCGGCTGGATTTTCGCGTGCGTCGTTCTCGAAACTGAGCGGCGGGATCGTGGCGATCCATTCCGGCTGGAAGCTTTAGGCGTGCGTTTCATCCTCGGGCATATGTTGCGTATCGGACGTGCCGGCTTCGTCCTCTCCCGCGCCGGGCTGTTTCGCGACATCGACATCATGACGCTGCCGCTGACGGCGCGGCCGCCGTTCGGCGTGGCGAAGCTCATCGCCAAGCGACATAGCGATCAGAACCTCGATCTCCTGCCCGCAGCGATCAGCCAGCTCGGCCCTTCGTACGTGAAACTCGGACAGTTTCTGGCGACGCGGCCCGACGTGGTCGGGCCGGAAGTGGCGCTGCGCCTCGAGCTTCTTCAGGACCACATGCCGCCGTTTTCACGCGAGCTGGCAATCAAAGCGATCGAAGCGGCCTTTCGCCGGCCGCTCGACACCTTGTTCATCAGTTTCGGCGAACCGGTTGCCGCCGCTTCCATTGCGCAGGTGCATCGCGCCCGCGTCCGCGACACGCACGGCGAGCGCGAGGTTGCCGTAAAGGTGCTGCGCCCCGGCGTCGAGCGGCGCTTCCGGCGCGATGTTTCCGACATGTATTTCGCGGCGCGGCTCGCCGAGCGCTGGTTCCCGGAGACCAAACGGCTAAAGCCAGTCGAAGTGGTCAATACGCTCGCCCGCACCGTGAAGATCGAGATGGACTTCCGGCTCGAAGCCGCAGCCGCCTCTGAATTCGCCGAGAACACGGCATCCGAAAGCGATTTCCGCGTGCCGCGCGTCGATTGGGACCGCACCGAGAGGGAAGTTCTGACGCTCGAATGGATCGACGCCATCGCGCTGTCCGATACCGCTGCGCTCGCCGCCGCCGGCCTCGATCTACCCGCGCTCGCCCGCACAATCATCCAATCCTTCCTGCGCCACGCGGTCCGCGACGGCTTCTTTCACGCCGACATGCACCAAGGCAACCTGTTCGTCGATCGGCAAGGCCGGTTGATCGCGGTCGATTTCGGCATCATGGGAAGGCTCGGCATCAAGGAGCGGCGCTTTCTTGCCGAGATCATCTACGGATTCATCACGCGCAACTACCGGCGCGTCGCCGAAGTACATTTCGAAGCGGGCTACGTACCGCGCCGCTACAAGGTCGAAGATTTCGCGCAGGCGATCCGCGCCATCGGCGAGCCGATCCATGCGCGCACTGCGGACCAGATTTCGATGGCGCGCGTGTTGACGCTGCTCTTCGAGATCACCGCGCTCTTCGACATGAAGACCCGCACCGAGCTCGTACTTTTGCAAAAGACCATGGTGGTCGTTGAAGGCGTCGCCCGCGGCCTCGACCCGAAGCTCGACATGTGGTCTACGGCCGAGCCCGTGGTGCACGGCTGGCTGGAGATGAACCTAGGACCGATCGGCAAGCTCGAGGATACCGGGCGGGCGCTCGTTTCGCTCGGCCAATTCGCCGCCAATCTACCTGCCGCGTTGCTGCGCACCGAGAACATCGTCGCACAAATCGAGCGCATGGCCGAAGAAGGGTTCGGACTTTCGGAGGAGGCGATCGCCCAGATCGGCAAAGCCGAGGCGCGCGGCGCAAGGCTTGGCCATTTCGCACTTTGGCTCATCGCCGCTATAATGATTTTCTTCCTCTTGCGTTGAGCCGCAGGCGATGCACCGGAAGATCAGCTCATCGACGCGTGCATCGGAGAACGAGGCGTGAAAGACAAACGCATTCTTCTCGTCATCGGCGGCGGCATCGCCGCCTACAAGGTTCTCGAAGTTATTCGCCGCCTGCGCGAGCAAGAAGCGAGCGTCAATGTCGTCATGACCAGAGCGGCGAAGGAGTTCGTGACTCCGCTTTCCGTCGCAAGCCTCTCCGGCAATAAAGTCTTCGACGATCTGTTTTCGCTGACCGACGAGACGGAGATCGGGCATATCGAGCTCTCGCGTGCCGCCGATTTTGTCGTGGTGGCGCCGGCGACCGCCGATCTTCTCGCCAAGCTTGCGCACGGGCTCGCCGACGATCTCGCTTCGACGCTGCTGCTCGCGACCGACAAGAAGACTCTCGTCGCACCGGCAATGAACGTGCGGATGTGGGAATCGCCGCCAACGCGGCGCAACGTCGCTTCGCTGCGCCAAGACGGGGTTCTCTTCGTCGGACCGGAGGTCGGCGATATGGCCTGCGGCGAACATGGCACAGGTCGGATGAGCGAGCCCGCCGCGATCCTCGCGGCGATCGAAGACGCACTTCGCGGCGACACGCGGATCGCGCTGCCCGGCCAGCCGCTCGCGGGGTGCCGCGTGGTCGTGACCTCGGGCCCGACTCGTGAGCCAATCGATCCGGTGCGTTATCTCAGCAATGTTTCTTCCGGCAAACAAGGACACGCGGTCGCGGCAGCTGCGGCAAAGGCCGGGGCCGACGTCGTGTTGGTGAGCGGCCCCGTCGCTTTGCCGGACCCGACGGGCGTTGCAACGCAGCACGTCACGACGGCGGCGGAAATGCTCACCGCGGTTGAAGCGGCGCTGCCCGCCGATATTTTTATCGCGGTGGCGGCGGTCGCGGATTGGCGGCTTGCCGCGGCCGCGGCGCAGAAGCTCAAAAAAGGCGCGCAGGCGCCGGTCCTCCCACTCGTCGAAAACCCGGATATTCTTTCGCGTGTCGCGCAACATCCGGCGCGTCCCCGTCTCGTCGTCGGCTTTGCCGCGGAGACCGAAAATCTGATCGATAACGCCCGCGCGAAATTGGCGGCCAAAGGCTGCGACATGATCATCGCCAATGATGTGGGCGACGTCGTACTGGGCCAGGACGAGAACCAGGTGACGATCGTCACGCGCGGCGGGACGGAAACCTGGCCGCGCATGCGCAAGGAGCACGTCGCGCTGAAACTCGTCGCTTATCTGGCCAAGCTCCTCGAGGCAAACCATGCGCGATGAGACGTTGCTCGCCGTTGCCGTCCGCCAGTTACCGCATGGCGAAGGTCTGCCTTTGCCGACCTATCAAAGCGACGGTGCGGCGGGCGCCGATCTCTTCGCGGCGATTGCCGCCGACGCGAAAATCGTGATCGAGCCCGGCGCCCGCTTGCTCGTGCCGACCGGCATCGCAGTGCAATTGCCACAAGGATTCGAAGCACAGGTCCGGCCGCGTTCGGGGCTTGCCTTGCAGCACGGCGTCACGGTGCTCAACGCTCCGGGGACCATCGATTGCGACTACCGCGGCGAGGTCGGCGTGTTGCTGGTCAATTTCGGCAGCGAGCCGTTCGAGGTCACCCGCGGCGCGCGCATCGCCCAGCTTGTCGTGGCGCGGGTGGCGCGCGCGACGTTCGTGGCGGCTCCCCTTCTCGAAGAGACGCGGCGCGGGGCCGGCGGCTATGGATCGACCGGCGGCTTGTTGGAGAAGAAGGCATGATCCTTCTCTGCCGCCGCAGCATGCTGGCGCTCGCCGCCGTCGCCGATATCGCGCTGCATGCGCGCCCGCAGCCGGTCGCCGCCAAGACGCTTGCCGGCCGGCTCGATCTGCCGCCGCGCCATCTCGAAACTCTGTTGCAGGCGCTGGTGCGCGCCGACATCCTGAAGGGCGTACGCGGTCCGCGCGGCGGCTATGAACTGGCGCGCGAGCGCCGCCGCATCAGCGCCGCTGAGGTTGTACGCGCTGTCACAGACGATGAGGATAGCGCCAAGGCCGAGAGCCGCTTCGTCGCTAACGTGATCGCTCCGCTGATCGAGCGTGCCGGCGAGGCTTTCCTCGGGCAGCTCGAATTGGTGACGATCGACGACATTTGCCGCGTGGCGGGAGAGAAAAAGATCTTTCTGGACGAAAACGTTAAGCCAGATTTCACGATTTGATTTTGTGTATAATCGGGATAACCTTGCGATGGATGGAAATAATGATATTATCTTACCAAGGATAGGCTTTCGGCTGTTTTTCGCGCACAAGCCTTGGAAATTTCAGATCGGAAGCCAACGTTTCTCACCGGTATGCGCCGTCGCTGCCGGGCAATTTTCAGAGGTGGCACATGGGACTCCAACTTGGCGACATCGCGCCCGATTTCGAGGCGCAGACGACCGAGGGCCCGATCAAATTCCACGATTACATCGACGGCTCCTGGGCCGTGTTGTTCTCGCACCCGAAGAACTTCACCCCGATCTGCACCACCGAACTTGGCTACACCGCGAAGCTGAAACCGGAATTCGACAAGCGCGGGGTGAAGATCATCGGTCTTAGCGTCGACGCGCTGAACGCCCACGGCAAATGGGCGCAGGACATCAAGGATACGCAGGGCTATGGCCTCAACTTCCCCTTGATCGCCGATCCAGAGCGCAAGATCGCTAATCTCTATGGGATGATCCATCCCAACGCGTCAGACACGATGACGGTACGCTCCGTCTTCGTCATCGGACCCGACAAGAAGATCAAGCTGACGCTGAACTATCCGGCCAGCACCAGCCGCAACTTCGATGAGATTCTGAGGGTCATCGATTCCCTTCAACTCACCGCGAAACATCAGGTCGCAACGCCGGTCAACTGGCACTACGGCGAGGACGTGATCATCGTTCCCTCGGTCAGCGACGAGGACGCGAAGAAGAAATACCCGGCCGGATGGACCGCGCCGCGGCCTTATCTGCGCATCGTCCCGCAGCCGAGAGGATGAATGCCGGCTTCGGCTGTGGCAAGGCAAGCTTCCGCGCCGCGGCGTTGCTCCAAAGACGGATTTACGAATCTCTCGCGGATTTCGTTCGCGTTCCGTAGGATGCGCCCGCGACAAGGAGGAAGGTCATGCCGCAGGCCGCAGTGAGGGAAGCCGGTAGCCCGGCGCAAACGCCCGGGCGGGGGCGCATTTACGATTCGATCATCGATACGGTCGGCGATACGCCTCTGGTGCGGCTGAAGAAGGTCGCCGCCGAAAAAGGCGTCAAGGCCAACCTCCTGGCCAAGCTCGAATTCTTCAACCCGATCGGCAGCGTGAAGGACCGCATCGGGGTGAGCATGATCGCTGCGATGGAGGCGGCGGGCAAGATTGCGCCTGGCCGCTCGGTGTTGATCGAGCCGACCTCCGGCAACACCGGTATCGCGCTCGCCTTTGTCGCGGCGGCGCGCGGCTATCGGCTGATCCTCGTCATGCCCGAATCGATGTCGATCGAGCGGCGCAAGATGCTCGCTTTGCTCGGCGCCGAACTGGTACTCACCCCTGCCCCGCAAGGCATGAAAGGCGCCATCGCCAAAGCGCACGAGCTTGCGAGCACGATTCCCGGCGCCGCGATCCCGCAGCAATTCGACAATCGCGCCAATCCCGAGATCCATCGGCGCACCACCGCCGAAGAGGTCTGGAACGACACCAACGGCGAAATCGACGTCTTCGTCTCCGCGGTGGGCACCGGTGGGACGATTACCGGCGTGGCGCAAGCGTTGAAGCCGCGCCGGCCCTCGTTGCGGATCGTCGCGGTCGAGCCGGAGGATTCGGCGGTTCTCTCCGGCGGTCAGCCCGGACCGCACAAGATCCAAGGCATCGGCGCCGGTTTCATCCCCTCGATTCTCGACCGCAGCCTCATCGACGAGGTGGTAACGGTCGGCAACCAGACGGCGTTCGACACCGCCCGGCTGGTCGCCCGGCTCGAGGGCATTCCGGTCGGGATTTCTTCGGGCGCCGCGGTCGCCGCCGCCGTCGAGGTCGGCCTGCGTCCGGAATTCGCCGGCAAGAATATCGTCCTCATCATTCCCTCTTTCGCCGAACGCTACCTCTCGACGGCGCTCTTCGACGGCCTCTGAACGAAGCTTCCGAATATCGGCAAGCGCCGGCTTGACCGCGTTCGCCTCGAATGCGAGACGGCTCGCTTTGGCCAAGCAAACGAGCCCGCATGGAATCCACCCATTATGATATCGTCGGCCTCGGCAACGCGATCGTCGACGTGATCGCGCCGTGTGGCGACGATTTCCTCGTCGCGCACGGCCTTGCCAAGGGCACGATGCGCCTCATCGACGAAACCGCGGCCGAGAAGCTCTATCGCGCGATGGGCCAGACGACCGTCGTTTCGGGCGGCTCCGCCGCCAATACGATCATCGGCGCAGCAAAATTCGGCTGTCGGGCGGCCTTCGTCGGCAAGGTGAAAGCCGATCCGCTCGGCGAAATGTTCTCGCACGACATCCGCGCCGCAGACGTGGCGTTTGCCGCCGCGCCCGCTGCGGCGGGTCCGCCGAGTGGACGCTGCCTCGTGCTGGTCACGCCCGACGGGCAGCGCACGATGAGCACTTATCTCGGCGCGTGCCAGTTCCTCGGCGAGGACGATGTCGATCCCGATCTCATCGCCGCGGCGAAAATTTCCTACCTCGAAGGCTATCTCTGGGACCCGCCGACGGCAAAATCGGCTTTCCTCAAGGCCGCCGAGATCTCCCACGCCGCCGGGCGGCGCGTGGCGCTGAGCCTTTCCGATTCCTTCTGCGTCGAACGTTATCGCGATGAGTTCCTAACCCTTATCCGCGACGGCAGCGTCGATATCCTTTTCGCCAACGAGAGCGAACTTCATGCGCTCTACACGACTGCGGATTTCGAAACGGCGGTCGCGCAATTACGCGACGAGGATATTCTCGGCGTTGTCACGCGCTCGGAAAAGGGCGCGCTCGTCGTCACACACGAGGAGACGCATGCGGTCAAAGCCTTTCCGGTCGAAAAGGTCGTCGATACGACCGGCGCCGGCGATCTTTTCGCCGCCGGCTTTCTCACCGGCCTCGCCAAGGCGCGCGATCTGATCGATTGTGCGCGGCTTGGCGCACTCGCCGCGGCCGAGATCATCCAACATTACGGCGCCCGCCCGCAGACGGACCTTCTGGCGCTCGCCGCAGAAAACGGGTTGGGGTGAGACACG
>JBOHJJ010000113.1:0-3188 GCA_050728495.1 Methylovirgula sp. | reverse complement strand
CGACCGATCCGGTGCGGCGATCTTCTCGGATCCGATCTGAAAAACGCTTCAAGATCAACAGGTCTGCGCGCGCGATGGCGATGCGACCATTCGGGGGATTTCATGGCGGCGCTCGTACGTAATTCGCCGAGGCTCCTTCGGGTCGTTCTCGCCATCCTCGCCGGCCTCGTTGCGCTGACGGCGCTCAAGGACAAGGTGCTGGCCGCGACGACACATACGTTCGTGATCCCCATCGACGAGGGTTATGGGTTGAACGATTGCATCGGTGAGGACCGGTCTTGCGCCGAGGTTGTCGCCGCCGCCTGGTGCGAGGCCCATGGCTACGCCCAGCCGATCGTCTATGGCCGCGCCGCCGACATCGCCACCGGCGCCGTCAACACCGTGCCGCCGTCGGCGCATATCGACGCCAACTCCTTCATCGTCACCTGCAAGGAATAGATCAGAGCCCAAGCGCGGTGCCGGCAAGACCCGCGAACAAGATGAGGCCGGCGTCCCGGTTGGAGCGGAAGAGCCGCAGCGCCAGATCGGGATCGGCGGGATCGAGCTTGACGACCTGCCAGAGCAGATGCGCTCCCATGCCGACGATTGCGGCGATCGCCAGCGGCCGTGCCGCGCCGGCGGCGAAAACAGCGAGCGCAAACAAGGCGAACGCGGCGCCGTAGAACGCCGCGACTGCGCGGCGGACCCGGACGCCGAAATAAAGCGCCGTCGACTTCACTCCGGCGGCCAAGTCGTCGCTGATATCCTGCAGGGCATAGATGGTGTCATAGCCCATTGTCCAAGCGACGGCGCCCGCATAGAGCAGCAGCGCCGGCACGCCGAGCCTGCCGTAAGCCGCCGCCCAGCCCAGCAATGCGCCGAAGGAGAAGGCGAGGCCCAGAACCGCCTGCGGCCAAAAGCTGACGCGTTTCACGAACGGGTAGACGGCGACGACCAGCAACGAAGCGGCGCCGAGCCCGATCGTGAAGCGGTTGAAGCAAAGCAGCACGATCAGCCCGACGAGCGCTTGGGCGAGCAGAAATGCGCAAGCGGCGCGCGGTCCGATCCGTCCCGAAGGCAGCGGCCGGCCGGCCGTCCGCTCGACCTTGGCGTCGATGTCGCGATCGATGAGATCGTTATAGGTGGAACCGGCGCCGCGCATTGCTACGGCGCCGAGGAAAAACAGCGCGAGATGCGCGAGGTTGGGCGGCGTCTGCCGGCTGATGCTCGCGAGCAGCGACGACCACCAGCACGGTAGGAGCAGAAGCCACCAGCCGATCGGTCGATCGAGACGGGCAAGCTGAAGAAACGGGTGAAGAGGTTGCGGGGTGAGCCGCAAGAAAAGGGGTGACGCGTCCGGCAGCAATGCCGTCACAGCGGGCCGCTCGGCAGCTTTTGGGCGCCTGCTTCTTCGTTCTTCTTCATCTGCTCCGCGATCGTGCATGCCCGGCCCGCCACCATCCTCGAGCGATTGAGACTCATCGCAAGGTTGCTGATGGCCTCGTCGGGAACCATGCACCAATCCTTATTCTTCTGCAGATAGGCGAGAAGCGCGGTTTCGGCGCCGGCGAGTTCGCGCAATTTCGGGCAGGAGACGGCCGGATCGAGCTGGCCTCTCGGGGAGCTTTTTGCCAGTTTGTTCAACTGGTCGATGATCGACTGCCGCTTCTTCGCCAGATTGCCGATATCGACGCTGCATTCGGCCGCGAGCGCCGGCGAAAACGGCGCAAGGCAACAAGGTAAGGCAAACGCGAAGAGCGCACCTCCCATGGCCAAAGCGGAAAGCCGGGATCTCATGGGGCGATCCTCACAATCAGCTTGAATGTGACCATTCGGTCTCATAGCAAATACGCGGCGCGACGGGCAAGCGGTCCGCGGAGAGGCGCATGGCACGCTACGATTTCGCCGCGCGGCGGCTCTATGTCGAAGCCCGGCTCGACGCGGGCGCCGGGGTGAAGCTCAATTCTGCCCAGAGTCATTATCTGCGCAACGTATTGCGTCTTTCCGATGGCACCGAAATCCTTGTCTTTAATGGGCACGACGGCGAATGGCGCGCCCGTCTGTCGAGCACGCCGCGCAGCACCACCCTCATCGCGCTTACCCAAACGCGCCGCCAGGAACGAGGCGCCGATCTTCACTATCTGTTCGCGCCGCTGAAACATGCGCGCCTCGATTACATGATCCAGAAGGCGGTGGAAATGGGCGCTGGCCTGCTGCAGCCGGTACTGACCCGTCACACCCAGACCGCGCGCGTCAACATCGCGCGCCTGCGCGCCAACGCGATCGAGGCCGCCGAGCAATGCGGCATCCTGGCGCCGCCGCGCGTCGCCGAACCGCTGAAACTCGAATTCGTGTTGGCGGCTTGGCCGCAAGAGCGGCTACTGATCTTTTGCGACGAGGATGCGGAGTGCAGCGATCCGCTCATGGCGCTCAGTGCGGCCAAACGCGGCGTGCCGCTCGCCGTTTTGATCGGCCCGGAAGGCGGGTTCGATCCTGCCGAGCGGACGGCAATTCTTGCAATACCTTCCGTCATTCGTGTCTCGCTCGGGCCGCGAATTTTGCGCGCCGACACAGCGGCTGTGGCAATTCTGGCGTTGGTGCAGACGGTGCTCGGCGATTGGCGGAGTTAGGCGCGCGGCATTCCGCAAAAAAGACCGACCAAACACCGCGCTCGCTGGAAAGCTGTGCGCTCCCGGCAAGACAGACTCGTTCCACGATATTGCCTCAAACTGTCCCTACGAGAGGCCAACCCAGGGAGCGCCGCCGCCTGGCGACGGTCGGACAGAAATGTAAACGGTTTTATGGATTGGTTTGAGGAGATTACGTTTGCATCCAGCGCGCGCGGGTTTCGGTCTCATCGCTGGCGGATTGAGCCTCTTGGTGCTGAGTGTTTCGGCGTCGATGGCCGCGGAGAGAAACCTGGGAACTGCAGGAATGGCGCTCGATGCCTGCGCCGCCTATGGACCGGGCTTCACGTCCGCCGCAAGCAGCACGCGCTGCGTCAAAATCGGCGGCCATCTTCGGGTCGAGTGGACGCGCAGCTATTATCGATATTATAGCGGCCGCGCCGCGGATGATCTTGGCGCTTCAGATGTTGCCGAGCCGCGGCATCTGCGCGTCGGAACCGGCGAGCACTATGGCTACGATCCGTTCGTGCAGCCAGCGAGCTCGGACAAGACCGCTCAATAGGCGCATTCGCTGAACGCTGC
>JBOHJJ010000112.1:0-1825 GCA_050728495.1 Methylovirgula sp. | reverse complement strand
CTCAACGAGCATTTCCAGGCAAACCTCCCGGAGCCGCAACCGGGCCGGCCGCTCGGCGGGCTTAGAATTCTCGACATCGGCTGCGGCGGCGGCATCCTTTCCGAAGCTTTGTGCCAGCTCGGCGCCGTGGTGACGGCGATCGATCCCGCCCCGACGAATATCGCGGTCGCCCGCCGCCACGCCGATCAGGAGGGGCTTGCGATCGACTATTTCTGCACGACCGCCGAAGCGCTCGCCGCCGAGGGCCAAAGCTTCGACGCGGTGCTCGCCATGGAAGTAGTCGAGCACGTGCGCGATATGAAAGCATTCGTCGCTACCGCGGCGCGCATGGTGCGGCCGAACGGGCTTTGCGTCGTTGCAACGCTCAATCGGACAGCCAAGAGCTATTTGTTCGCAATCGTCGGCGCCGAATATGTGCTGGGCTGGCTGCCGAAAGGCACCCATACATGGGAGCATTTCGTCACGCCACGCGAACTCTCCGCAGCGCTCAAAGCGGCTGGGCTTCACGTCATTGAAGAGACCGGCGTCGTCTTCAACCCGCTTACCGGCGGCTGGCGGCAGAGCCGCGACATGGATGTGAACTATATGATCGCGGCCGAACGGAAGGGCTAGTCACCGCCAGATGCGATGAGCGTGTCGAGCTTGCCGCTGGTATGCAGCTCGTAGAGTTCCTCGCAGCCGCCGATATGCCGGTCGCCGAAGAAGATCTGTGGAACCGTCCCGCGGCCTCGTGCCTTCTGCGTCATCTCCGCCCGCGCTTCGAAATCTTCTTCGACCGAGATTTCCTCGTAGGCGAGGTTGCGCTGCCGCAGCAGTTCCTTCGCCATGCGGCAATAGGGACAGGCGCGCGTCGTATAGATCAGGATCTCGGGAGCGGACATCGAATCGACCACCTCGCGCAATATGGGGAGTTCAACCGCTCCTCACAACCCGCGCGAAGACGAGCACATCGACGCGCTTCGCTCCGGCGCGAAGCAAAGCGCGGGCCGCGGCGTTGAGCGTCGCCCCGGTGGTCGTCACGTCGTCGATGAGCACGATGGCGCGCCCCTCGACCGAAAGCCGTGCATTCTCCGGCACCGCGAACGCGCCCTGCACGTTGGTGGCGCGCTGGGCGCGCGACAGGCCAACCTGCGGCGCCGTCGGCTTGACGCGGGCAAGCACGAACGGATCGACCTTTTTGCCGCACACGCGTCCGATGGAGAGAGCCAGCGCGTTGGCTTGGTTGAACCGCCGCCAGATCAGCCGCCGGCGATGCAGCGGCACGGGCACGAGAAGATCAGCCTCGGCAAGGATTTCCTGCCCGGCGCGCGCCATCCACAGCCCGAGCGGTCGGGCAAGCTCCGTCCGGTCGCTATATTTGAGGCGATGCACGAGCGTGCGCGCCGGACCCTCCTCGAACCGCACCACGGCGCGGGCGCGGGCATAAACCGGCGGATCGGCGATCGCCTCAGGCGAATACAGGCCCTCCATTCCCAGATCGTAGGGAAAGGGCGTGCCCAACCGCTCGCAATAGGGCCGCTCGATGAAGTTAATGCGCCGCCAGCAAGCGGGACAAAGCGCGCCGTGGTCCCCCGTCGCCTTGCGGCAAGCAAGGCAGACCGGGGGAAAGACGAGGTCGAGCGCCACCCTGCCCAGCCGCCCAAGGCGACCGCGCAAGTCCGATACGGCCTGCCGCAACCAACGAAGCCGGGCGGAACGTGGCGCGGACGCGCCCCGTTCCTCGGGTGCCTCGGCGACGTCGTAAGCCATGGGCTTCAGCATAAAGCAGGTTCGGCGGAACGTCAGCCGCGATATGCTGCATCCGCAAGTATGAGTGGCGAATTGA
>JBOHJJ010000111.1:0-5415 GCA_050728495.1 Methylovirgula sp. | reverse complement strand
TCAATTCGGACAGCCGACCTCGGCGCTCGACATTGCCAACGGCGTTCTCGCGATTTGCACCAAGTTGAAGGCGCGCCAGAACGAACAACGGCTTTTCGGAATTTTTCACATGGCCGGTTGCGGCGAGGCATGTTGGGCCGATTTCGCCGCCGCGATCTTCGCGGAAGCCGAACGCCACGGCCGGCCGCGCGTTGCAATCGCGCCGATTACCACCGACCCATGCGCGACTGCGGCGCGTCGCCCGATGAACGCGCGGCTGGATACCCGGAAATTGCACGAGACTTACGGCGTTGCTCTTCCGTCGTGGCACGACTCGCTTCCCGCGGTCGTCGCCCGGCTGCTGAAAACCGGTTAGGATGCGGCATGCGCGGCATCATTCTCGCCGGCGGCAGCGGCACGCGGTTGCACCCGATCACCCAGGTCGTCTCCAAGCAGCTTCTGCCATCTGCGACAAGCCGACTGAGTCGTTTGCCAAGGTGCTTTCCGCCGGCAATCGAGAATTGCTGCGCGTGATCGCCGAGAAGGCGCCGGGCTCGCTCGACGAATTGGCACGGATCACTGGCAAGGCCAAGTCGAACCTGTCACGCACGCTGAGGACCATGGAAGGCTACGGCCTGGTCCGACTCGAACGGGGCGAGCGCGGCCGCATCACGCCCAAGGTAATGCATGATCGTGTGGAACTGGACCTGCCGCTCACCCTTTCGTGCAAGGCGAGTTGAGGCGTTCGTGGTTCTGTTCTGAACTGGCGAGGGAGCGGGATTCGAACTCGCGATAGGGTTTCCCCTATACACACTTTCCAGGCGTGCGCCTTCAACCACTCGGCCACCCCTCCGCAAGAGTTAGAGCTGGGCTTGCAGCCTGCTGCGCCGGGACGCTCATCCCGCGCATCAAAGTGTCTCGGCGCGGGCGGCGGGCACTATAATCGGGGCAAGCGCGCGTGCAAGCCGCCCGGCGCGGCATTCGGTCAATGGACAGATTGCCGTCGCCGATCTATGCAAGGCGCCTGCGGTATCTCCCATGTTTCGCCTGACCCTCCGCCTTCTTGGCCTGTTGTTGCTCGCCGCCGCGTTTGCGGCGCTGGTGGTCGATGGCACGCGCAGCATTGCCGGCGGCGCGCTTTCGCTGGCGCCCTTCGGGAAGACGATGCTCTGGCTGTTACCGAGCAAGTTCGCAAGCGTGAGAGAGGCGGCACAGCATGCGCTTCCGCTCTTCCTCTGGGACTCGGTGATGGTGCGCGTGCTACACATGCCAACCTGCGTGGTCGCCGGAGGCCTCGGCGTTCTGCTCATGCTTGTGACCCAGAAACGGCAGCCGAAAATCGGCTATAGCAACCGTTGAGCCCGCGCTGACGTAACGATGCGCTGCTGCGGCGCGTAGAAAGGGAGCGAGCGGTTGCAATCGGCGGCGTTCGCTGCTCTTGGGATGCCGCCGATCCCGCGGAGGTGTTTCATGTTCCCGTTCCGCAAATCCTCGAAACTGCCGGAAGCCCACGAGGCCCTGCCCGGCCGCGCCCAGCCGATTGCCAGCGGCGATGTTCATTTCGTCACCGGGCATGGCCTGAAACCGCCGTTCCCCGCCGGAATCGAGACGGCGCTTTTCGGGCTCGGTTGTTTCTGGGGCGCGGAGCGGAAATTCTGGCAGCTTGGGGAAGGAATATGGGCGACCGCCGTCGGCTATGCGGGCGGCCAGACGCCCAATCCGACCTACGAGGAGGTTTGTTCCGGCCGCACCGGCCATACCGAGGCGGTGCTGGTTGCCTACGATCCGGCGCGCATTTCCTACGAGATGCTGCTGAAGACGTTTTGGGAAGCGCACGATCCTACCCAAGGCATGCGCCAAGGCAATGACGTCGGCACCCAATACCGCTCCGCGATCTACGTCGCAAACGAGGCGCAGCGACGCGCCGCCGAAGCTTCAAAGGCTATGTACGAAAAGGCCCTCGCGGCACGCGGGTTCGGGCCGATCACGACGGAAATCCGCGCCGCCCCGCCGTTCTATTATGCCGAGGAATATCACCAGCAGTATCTCGCCAAAAATCCAGCCGGCTATTGCGGGCTCGGAGGCACGGGTGTCGCCTGCCAGATCGGCACCGGCGTGGCGGCGGCATAATCGCGCCACTCAGCTTCCTTCGAGATCGTTCAAGACGCGTCCGCGTAGTTCGCCCAGATCGTTTACGAAACCCCGCAACCGCGTCGCCACAAGGCGGCGCAACCGTTCGGCGCTGCGTGGCGATTGGCTGAGGGCCCGCTGGAACAAAGCGCGGGGGATTTCGAGCAAGGTCGCGGGCTCGCGCGCCGTCGCGGTCGTCGGCCGCCGCGTCGGCGTGATCAGCGCCATCTCGCCGATCAACGCCGGCGGCCTGACGATGCGCGAAGTGGCATCGTGGCTGGGGGGATCGAAAGCAATCGATCCGGAGCGCAGCAAAAAGCCGCCTTCCGACGGTTCGTCGCGGCGAAACAGAACGTCGCCGGCGCGCAACGTGCGCGGCAGCGCGCCTTGCGCCACCTGCCGCAACGTCTCCGGCTCGAGCGCCGCTAATATCGGGTTGCGGGCTAAATTGCGAAGGTCCTCGTCAAGCGCCATCACGGGACCAGCTTATAGCCGCCGCCTTCGGTAATCAGAAGCTGCGAATTCGCAGGGTCGTGCTCGACCTTCTGGCGCAGACGGTAGATGTGCGTTTCGAGCGTGTGGGTCGTGACGTTGGAGTTATAGCCCCAGACCTCTTTCAACAGGACTTCACGCGTCACCACGCTCTGTCCGGCACGATACAGAAAGCGCAGGATGGCCGTTTCCTTTTCGGTCAGGCGCAGCTTGCCGCCCTTCTCGTTGATGAGATGTTTGGAGCCCGGCTGAAACGTAAACGGCCCGATGCGGAAGGAGGCGTCGTCGCTCGCCTCGTGCTGGCGCAGATGGACGCGCATGCGCGCTAAGAGAATCGAGAAGCGGAAGGGCTTCGTGACGTAATCGTTGGCGCCCGATTCGAGCCCATCGAGGGTATCGGCTTCCGAATCATGGCCGGTCAGCATGATGATCGGATTTTTGAATCCCTCTTTGCGCAGCAGCCTGACCGCCTCGCGGCCGTCCATGTCGGGCAGGCCGACATCCATGATCACCAGATCCGGCGCTTCACGGCGGGCGACGGCGAGCGCCGCCATTGCGGTCGGGGCATGGAACGGTTGGAATTCAGCGTGCACGGCAAGCTGTTCGACGAGCTCGCCGCGGAGATCGTCGTCGTCGTCGGCGATGAGGATCTTGCGAACCTGCGTCATGGCTGGTCCTATATTCGCGCCGCAAAACCGGCAGGTCAAACCTCCGCGGCGACAGACGGACGAGACTCGGCCGAATCACATGGTCAAGACCAGGTCTACACCCCGCAAGCCAAAGAGTGCGCCAGTGAAGCTGCGCCGCCTGGTCGTAACGTTGCAGCCGAGGATCGCATCGCAAACGCCGCGTGGTCGGCTGCACGCTGGCACAACAATTTTTCCCTGCGCGATTGGCGCCGCGTCCATAAGCCGCCACAAACGCGAAGGGGACAAGGCAACGCCGGCAGGCCATTTTCGCCTACTTGAAGGCTTTTTCAAGCCGGGGCTCGGCCGTCGCCCCGCAACGCTACTGCCGTTCCGCCCCATCGCGAGGACGCTCGGCTGGTGCGAGGATCCCAATGCGCCCGCTTACAACCGACTCATCCGTCTGCCGAGCCGGGTCGGACACGAGACGATGTGGCGCGACGACGGCCTTTACGATCTCGTGATCGTGCTCGACTACAACGTTAGACCGCGACGCCGGAATCTCGGCAGCGCAATCTTTCTGCATTGCGCGCGGCCGGGCTTTACGCCGACTGTCGGCTGCATCGCGCTCAACGCCGCGGATCTGCGCAAGCTGCTGGCGCGGCTGGCGCGCGACGCCAAACTCATCGTGCGCTAGGCGGAGAAGGAAATGCTCGATCGTCGCTGGTTTTCGATCGTTTCTTTGCTGGCGTTCGCGCCGCTCCCGGTATGGGCGAATGCCACGAACACGACGCCGCAGCGCTATTGCGCGCACGTCGGCAACGACGACACACTTCGCCCCGCGCCTGCCGCGCTCGCCGGCGCCATCCACCGTCTGTTTCATATCAGCGGGAAATACGCGCTGGAGACGACGCAGTATCGCTGCGCCGGCGGCAAAGTCCTGCTCTGTGCGATCGGCGCCAATCTGCCGTGCGGCAAAGCCAACACGAGCACCGAATTGCCGGGGGCGAACGATTGGTGCCGGCAAAATCCCAACTCCGATTTCATCCCGATGTTCGTCACCGGCCACGACACGATCTACGAATGGCACTGCGCGGGCGACCTCGCCAAACCCGGCAAGAAGATCGGCAGCGTGGATGCGCGGGGATTCTTCCAGGAATATTGGAAGGAATTGAGGTGAGCGTCCCACGATAGTGGTACCAAACCTAATCCTCTCCTCGCGGGGGAACGGGGCGTTCTCCGAAGATCGCGCTGCCGACCCGCACATGCGTCGCGCCCAATTGGATGGCGAGCTCGAAATCGGCGCTCATGCCCATCGATAGAGTCGCAATCGCGTTGCGCGCCGCGATCTTGTTGAGCAGCGCGAAATGCGGCGAGGCCTGCTCGCCGAGCGGCGGAATACACATCAGGCCCGAGATCGCGAGCTTAAGATCGTCGCGGCAAAAGGCCAGGAACCGGTCCGCGTCCTGCGGCAGGACGCCGGCCTTCTGCGGCTCGGCGCCAGTGTTGACCTGCACGTAGAGGACCGGCCGCCTGCCGCTGCGGACGATCTCCGCGGCGAGCGCGATAGCGATCTTGTCGCGATCGACGCTCTCGATGGCGTCGAAAAATTCGACCGCCTCGCGCGCTTTGTTCGACTGCAATGGCCCGAGGAGATGCAGTTCGACGTCGGGAAAGGCGCGCCTGAGCTGCGGCCATTTGCGCAGCGCCTCCTGCACGCGGTTCTCGCCGAAGACGCGCTCGCCTGCGTCGAGCGCGATGCGGATCTCTTCGACGCCGAACGTCTTGGTCACGCAGACGAGGCTGACCGCCTCCGGCGCCCGGCCGCAGTCGTGCACGGCGCGGATGATTCGCGCTTTCACCTCGGCAAGCCGCGCGGCGATCCCGCTTTTATCCATCGCCCCTCGCAACGTTGACCCGATCCGACAAATGATGCTGTATCGGCCGGTCTCCGGCCGAAGTCTCCTTAGCATGGACGCGCCGCGCTACAACGCCCGCGAAGCGGAAGCGAAATGGCAGAAAATCTGGGACGAGTCGGAAGTATTCCGGACCCGTAACGACGATCCGCGCCCGAAATACTACGTGCTCGAAATGTTCCCCTATCCGTCCGGCCGGATTCATATGGGGCACGTGCGCAATTACGCGATGGGCGACGTCGTCGCGAGATTCATGCGGGCGCGGGGGTACA
>JBOHJJ010000110.1:0-35527 GCA_050728495.1 Methylovirgula sp. | reverse complement strand
GGTATCGATTGACACCGCCTGTCTGATATAAAGTCGGGCATGGACGACCATTTCGAGGCGCTTGCTTGCTATCGCCATTGCACGGAACGCATTGCGAAGGCGTGGCCGAATTTCCAGTCGTTTTATGCTGATCGCCTGCGGCACGGAGGCGAAGCCGAAAAAGTTGCCGAAGCAATCGTCGAGGATTTGCTCACCCAGGTGCTAGACTGGGACAAAGGCGACCTCATGTATCAGCTCGACTACGCGGATATCGTGCTGAGCAGGAATCTCGCAAAGTATCTCGTCATCGAGGTGAAGCGGCCGGGCGTGCTCTTGCCCGGCAGGAAGGCGCTCACGGATGCGGTCGCTCAGGCGCGGCGCTACGCCGATGCGCAGAAGGTGCGATGCGTAGCGGCAACGGATGGACGCTTTCTGTATGCTGCAGATTTGGCGGGAGGTGGCTTGAGCGACCGCGTTTTCGTCGACCCAGGGCGTCGGATCCACCGCTCGAGCTTTGGTGGCTAAGCGTGCATGGCATCTATCGGACGTGCGAGGCGCCGGCAATTTATAAGCCGATCGTAGTAGACAGCTCGACGCCAACGAACGTTGCGCCAACGGATGTCCTCCTGCATCCAAAATACAAATTGTCCGCGCAATGTTTCGCTTACGTCGGAAATGCAAACAAGCCGGCCACGTGGAAGCTTCCTTTTTTGCGCGAGGATGGCGGCATCGACGAGAAGCGGTTGCCAAAGGCAATTCAAGCAATTCTTAGCAATTACCGCGGGGCACAAGTGCACGGCATCCCTGAGGCCGACATTTCAGCAGTCCTGCTTCGACTTGCCCGAGCCGCGGCGAAGGACGGCCGCATGCCGCCGGGCGCAATTGCGGCCGCCCCTGTATACCAGCAACTCGCGATGGTGATGCAGCAACTCGGCCTAAATGTCGGGTGAGGGCTCTTGCTAGCGTAGCCCTGGCGGAGACGGAGACCGAGGGAGAGGCCGAGAAAAATGGCGTCCGAGATCATCGACGACTCGGATCCGATGAACTACCGGCTGAAAGAAGCTGCGCTTACGTTTGCATGTCCCGTCTGACACGTCATTTTCGGGACTCCCGGTGACAATGAGTGGTAATCTGTTGCCGCGTTGGAAACCGGGGAGGTTGGTAGACAATCAAAGATCGCCGCGCGTGACCAGGAGATCGTCAACACCAGCTTCATGGAGCCACGTCGATGGCCAAGTATATTCTGCTCGTGAACTGGACGGAGCAAGGCATCCGCAACATCAAGGACTCGGCGCAGCGTCTCGATGCCGGCCGGGAGTTGGCTAAGCAGCACGGCTGTATCCTTGAGAATTTCTTTATGACCATGGGCGCATTCGACAATGTCGCGGTAATTGAGGCGCCAGACGATGAATCCGTCGCGAAATATGTGCTGCGCCTCGGCGCGCAAGGTAATTTGCGCACCGTCACGCTGAAGGCTTTTCCAGAGGAGTCCTATCGGGCGATCATCGCTAGTCTGGCGTAGTCACGCCGGGAGCCCAAGGACGTCTAAAATCCTGCACAAGCTGGGATCGGGGGAAATGCTAGCCTAGGGAGGAAGACATGTTCGCAGTTATTCGTCATTACCACTATAGACCGCAGGACGGTGCAGAAATCGAGAAAATGGTGCGCAGCAAGTTCGTACCGATCATAAAGAAGGCGAAGGGGTTCGTACGCTATTATTGGCTTGATGCAGGCACCGGTGAGTGCGCATCTGTCAGCGTGTTCCAAGATAAAGCCGGTGCCGATGAGTCGAACCATCTGGCCGCGGACTACATCAAGGATCATATGTCTAAACTCCTTACTCAGAAGCCCGAACTAATTGAAGGCCCCGTTAAAATCCACGATTGAGCGCCTCATGTCTCAGGTCACGTCGCGACCGTCTGCATGTCGGCGGGGCATGCAAGCTTTGAGGGAATCGCGGAGAGAAGCCTATCGGCGCTAAAGAAGCGCGATTTTAAAGACAGGCGAAGCGATTTTTAAGGCCGCGTGCGCGGCGTTTCAAAATGTAAGCGGGCGCTTAGGCGTCAAGCGAAGTAACCTGATGCATGCGTGGCACCGGATTGGCTTGTCCAGTCGGGTCGTCAAACCGCGGCACAAATCCAGGCCAGTAGGTCCGGAGGCGCGCTATGCGCGCGTATGCCAAACCGGTGCGCCGTCCCCGCGACAAGTTTTTGCGAGCCGTCTGTGAAGGCCGATCCGGCAAAGAGCAAGAAGGCGGGGGACGTGTTCGTGACAACCAGGAGAGTCCGATGCCTCGCTTGCGATGTCTCACGGCCACGCTTCTTGTGTTCGCATTCGGCGTGTCGGCGAGTGCCGCTCCGCAGTGGTTGACCTTGCCGCCCACGCCAACGCTCCCCGAGGCGCTCCAGAGGGGCCTAGCGCCGGTCAACGGCATCAAAATCTGGTACGCCGTGTTCGGCCACGGGCGGCCCGTCCTCTTGCTGCACGGCGGTCTCGCCAATTCCGAGTATTGGGGCAATCAGGTTCGGGCGCTGGAGGATCGCTATCGGGTGATCGTCATGGACAGCCGTGGGCACGGGCGCAGCACCCGCAACGAGCAGCCCTATAGCTACGATCTCATGGCTTCAGATGTGCTCGGCCTCATGGATTATCTGAAGATCAGAAAGGCGGCGATCGTCGGTTGGAGCGATGGCGCTATCATCGGCCTCGACATTGCCATGCATCACCCGGAGCGCGTCTCCAAGCTCTTCGCCTTCGCCGCCAACTCTGACCCATCCGGTGTTGCCGACATAGCAAAGAGCCCGGTTTTCAATGCTTTCATCGCCAGGGCTGGAGGGGAGTACAAGCACCTCTCGCCGACGCCGACGCAATACAAAGCGTTTGTCGATCAGATTACGAAGATGTGGGAAACGCAGCCGCACTGGACGGCCGCTGCGCTTGCAAAGATTCGAGTTCCCACTTGGATCGTTGATGCGGATCATGACGAGGCGATCAAACGTGAGAACACCGAGTTCATGGCCGCCCATATCCCCGGCGCCGGCCTGCTCATCCAGCCGGAGGTGAGCCATTTCTCTTTCCTCCAGGATCCGCAGCAGTTCAACGAAGACGTTTTACATTTCCTGGAGCACGTGCCCTGGCAATAAAGCGAATAAGGGGGCACGAACAGCTAAGTTCGCCGCTTGTTTTTGCGCGAACTGGTCAGCCTTTCAGCCGGGAATGACTCGCGCAGACGTTCACGGGCTCCGAGGCTCGAATTACACTCCCGTTTCCGTCATACTGTCAAAACGGCTATCCCGTGGACGTGGAGTTGCTCGGGTAGAAAGCGTAGTACTTTCTCAACTAGAGCAGCAGCGTTCCGACGATGAGGACGATCAGCAAAGTAATGAAAATGTAGGCAGCGTAGGCGTTCACATTTCCAACGTGCATTTTGCGCACAACGCTCGCGACCTGACGCAGAAGGTGCAGCAACGGTCCAAGCAGCAACCGATCGACGATATGGACATCCGTATATTCGCGCCTAATTGCCGTCCGGAAATGTCGGGCGACCGCTTCGGTGTTATCTTCAATTGCAGCAGGGTGGAGCACCGCTTGAAAGACGACGCGAACCGGATTCGAAAATCCGCTTGCAGTGTAGGTGATGCCCGGTGTTAGCCGACGCAAACCCCCAGCCCAGGCTGCGGCTCGATGAAGTGTGCGCTTGCGCGTCAGCAGCCGGAAAGCCACGAAGCTCAACGCGAGAAGGAGTGCGAGGACGACAACCATGTAGGATGTCGACATTGCGAAGACGACAGGATTACGCTCCTCGCCACGATGCAGGACTATGAGACCTCGTCCCGGAATCAACTGACTTCCTACGTCAGCGCCGAGCTTACGGAATTCGGCCAGGAATTTGGGCGGCAGGTTCTCACGCCGCTGCTGTGTCTCGCTAAAAAACGGTGGCACGAGTGCGGTTGTGGCGCTCGCATGTGTAAGCGGCGTCGAGGCGCGATCAAGTACGGGAATGACATAAGTCGGCAGAACCCCCAGAAGGACGCAAGTTGCAGCGAGCAGCGCCAGCGGTACCTGATTGGCCGGCTTGGCTTCGACCGCGTGCACCGCGCCCTGCGAACGCGGCATACCCAGAAAACCCATCGCGAATACTTTCGCAAAACAGGTGACTGCAAGCCCCGCCGTAAGCGCCAAAAGAGCGCCGCAGACAGCGAAAATGATCTTCACCAGCGTGGAAGAAAGCAGCGTGGAGCGCAGGATAGTCTGGAGCGTCAACCATTCGCTGACAAAGCCGTTGAGAGGCGGCAATGCAGAAATGGACAACACACCCACCAAGAAGAAACCGCTCGTCCATGGCATGTGGCGGCCGATGCCGCCGAGGCGATCGAGGTCTCGCGTGCCGGTACCAGCCTCCACCGCGCCCGTGCCCAAGAACAAGAGCGCCTTGTACACAGAATGGTTTGTCAGGTGATAAAGCGCGGCAAGGAGGGCGATGCTTGCAACGACGTGATGGTCGGTAGCGAGGAAGACCATTGCCGCGCCAATGCCGGCGGCGACGATCCCCATGTTCTCGATGGTACTGTGAGCAAGCAGACGCTTCATCTCGGCTTGGATCGTCGCATAGAGAATACCGACGAGAGCGGAGATGCTGCCGGTCACAAGGACGACCAGGCCAGCTCCCGGGGCGGCCACCGGAACTAGGTCGAGATTGAAGCGAATGATTCCATAGATCCCGAGATTGACGATCACCGCGGACAGCAAAGCGGAAACGTTGGTCGGAGCTACAGGATGGGCGAGTGGTAGCCAGCTATTGACGGGCACAAGCCCCGCCTTGACCGCAAAACCGAAGAAAGACAGGAGGAGTACGGCCCATTTGAGCTCTTCTCCGAGTGCCGGGGCGATAGCCCGCAGCCCATCAAATTCAAAGGTTCCGGCGTGAACCGCAACGAGAATGAAGGCGATCACAACTGCGATCGTGCCTGCTTCGCTCATTGCCAACATTACAAATGCGGCCTGCGAACTCTCCTCGCGTTCGTATTCGAAGGCGACGAGGAGATAGCTTACGATCGACATCGCCTCCCAAGCGATCACGAAGGCGACCGCGTCGTCGGCGATCAGTACCAGTACGATGGACGCAAACAGCGCGTGATAGAGAACGCTAAAGTAGCGCAAGCTGTAATGCCCGAGGTATTTCCTCAGATAAAAGCTTGAGAAAAGAGATACGGGAAAAAAGACCAGGCTCGATACCAAGAGGAAAATCGCCGAAAGCCGATCTGCGCTGAGAGTCAACCTACCCAAAGACAGAATCGGCCATAGTCCGATTCGCAGCGAAGCGTTCCCTAGAAGGAGTTCCGTGCTCGCCGCAAAGAGCAAGACTGCCGCTATGGATGACACCGCCGCCAACAAAGCCGGTGTCCAACGCTCCGGCACCAAAAACGAGCCGACGGCGCCCAAGCCACAGAGCAGGAAGAAAATCTCGAATAGCCAGCCGATGTCGCTCATGCCCCACTCGCCTCAACGTTGGCAGGCCGCGAGATTAATTCGGATGGAGGCTTTCTTCCGACGACAAGCAGCAGTCCATGAAGGATCGCGAGCGGGGGCGGCGGACATCCGGGCACGACCACGTCGACCGGAATCTGCTCCGCAACGCCACCGCCGGCCGCGAAGCACGGTCCGAAGACACCGCCAGAAGCGGCACACGCGCCGATCGCCACGACGCGTTTCGGCGTCGGCATCGCTTCGTAGGTCTTGCGCAAAGGAAGCCGCATCGCATCCGAAACCGGACCGGCGACCATAAGGATATCGGCATTGCGCGGCGTCGGCGTTATGAAGAATCCGAGATTGTGCACGTTGTAATAGGGATTGTTGATTTGGCGTGCTTCGCTCATGCAGGCGCCGCAGGCTCCTGCATCGAGAAAGCGAATGTGTAGCGACCGACCGAATGCCCGATCGAGTTTTCTGCGCATCGCCGCGGCATCGTCGGCGTAAGCGGCCCACTCGAAACTGTCCCGCCAAGCAACGCTCGGTTCAGCCGTTTCGGCGCGGCAGCGGAAACAGTGGACGCAGCGGCGCTGGTCGATCGCGACACCGTCGTCATAAGACGAAATCGCGCCGGTCGGACAGCGCTCGACTAGAGCGGCTGTATCTTCCGCGGATTGCAGGACGGTGCCGCGCGGCTGACCAGGAGACACACCCCGTGCGGTTTCGGCGGGCGACCGGTAATCGCTCGTCTTGATTCCTGTGCGCAGGCCTTTGAGAACCCAGTTTGCCATGGCGATCCCTAACGGTCACACTCCGCGTTCGATAATCCGAAGCTTGCAAGGATGATGGGAAAATCCTGAAACGCGAAATTTTCGGTCGCGATGTGAAACCCGTGCCAGTTCGTGAACGAGGGAGGCGTAACATGGTAGCGCGCGACAGTTCCGTCCTCGCCCAATCTCAGCCAGTGAAAAGCGGCGCCCGACGGCGCCTCAACGGCGGCGAGCGCGGCGCCGGCGCGTAACACGATCTGTCGGCAGCAGATTTCTTCCCCTGGCAACGCCGTCAAGATATCGCCAAGGATCGCGGTTGACTGCTCGATTTCCTGGAAAAAGACGCGCAGCCGCGCATAACCGTCGCCTTCCTGTTCTACGGGTACGGTGAAATTGACCGATTTATATGCGGCATAGGGATGGATTTTACGTATGTCGCTCGCCACCCCGCAGGCGCGTGCAACCGGCCCGACAAGACCATAAGTAATGGCCGCCTCCGTCGAGATGATGCCGACCTCCTCGAGGCGATCGAGGAAGCTGCTTGAAAACCGCAACATCCGGTGCAGATCGCAAAGTCGGTCAGCGACCTCCCGCGTTCTCTTGATCAAATCTCGGCACTGAACCTCGGAAAGATCACAGGCCACCCCTCCTGGTACGATCGCCCCGAACAGGTAACGATGGCGCGCAATCTCGCAACTCAGTCGAAGCAGATCCTCTTCGATGATCGCCGCCTGGGCGGTCGCGACTGCCAGCGCGGTCGAATTGCAGATTCCGGTGATGGTCGCCGCATGGTGGCGTAGCCGCTCGAGTTCCGCAAACGCAGTGCGCAGAGCCCGCGCGCGCGGTGGAATTTCGATCTTGCAGATCGTCTCGAGCGCCTGGCAAAACGCGAGGCCGTGAGAGAACGCCGCGGTCCCAGAGAAGCGTTCGGCCAGGAGAAGAGCCTGACTAACGGGCTTTCCTTCGGCTGTTTTTTCGACGCCGCGGTATTTGTAAAAGAACCGCGTAATCGTGCGGATGACGTCTTCGCCGACTGTCTCGAGCAGAAAATGGGCCGATTCGGCAAAGTCGGAGTACACCGGTCCGACCGGCATTGCGAAACTGCCTGGCGCAGAAACTATCGTTGCCGGAACCCAAGTCGGATTGGGTTCCTCCGGGATGTCGAGCATCCGACGCGCATCGAAGCTCTTGCGCATTGGATTGATGCCTTCCGGCCAATCCTCGTGCAGAACAAATTCACCGAGTCTCGGATGACCTTCAAACTTCAGTCCGAACAAATCTTCGGCTTCGCGCTCGTGCCAATCGGCTGAAGGTCCATTGGCAAGGCCCGAAATTGAAGGAACGGCGGACGCGCACGAATCACGGTGCAACTCGACGTAGATCCACGGCGTTGCGGCGTCCTTGTAGAACACATAGGTCAGAGAAAATTCTGATTTGACCGATTCTTCTATGATCAACGTCGCGAAAGTGCAGCCGAGTTCGTCGTCCAACCATTCGCAGATGGCCGGAAGATCGGAAGGAGCGCATGCGATTCGGCAGGTCGCGGTCGCCTCGTCGAGCGTCGCGGCGGCGCGCCCCTTCCATCGGCTTTCGCACAGAGCGGCGATGTTTGTCGATCGGAGCGAGTTATCGGTGACTTCGTAAGCCGCCATCTTTGCTCAGCCTCCCATGGCCGCCGCCGCGGCGCGAAGCAGGTTCTGCAAAGCGGCTGGCACATAAATTCCGATCGCGAGCAAAGGAATTGCAGCGACGATGAGCGTGGCTTTGCATGACCACGGCATCTCCGAAATCGCCGCGCGTCCTAGAGGCGCGCCAAAAACCATTCGATTGACGTGAAACATGACCGCGCAAAATGCGATTACGACGAAAAACGCGAGCAGTGCGATCGTGAGGTACTGACCTTCGGCTATTCCCGCCTTGAAGATCAAGAATTCGCTGATGAAGAGCGCAAAGGGCGGCACTCCGGCGATGGCAAACGCGCCTGCCGCGAGCGCGGCGGCCGAGAGCGGCGCAAATTTTACAAGCCCGCGTACAGAGGCGATCTCGTTTGTGCCAAATGTCGCTCCGATCGCACCCGCGGAAAAGAAACAGAAGGATTTGGCGAGCGCGTGCCCGGTAATCTGATACGCGGCGCCAAGATGCGCCTCCGCGCCGCCCAGCCCGGCGGCGACGAGGATGATGCCCATGTGCTCGATCGTGGAGAACGCGAACATTCGCTTGAAATCGCGCACATATATGAGCAGCAAAGTTGCGGTACCGACCGACAACAGGCCGAAGCCGACGAACCACGGCCGCGCGTCAAGCGTAGCCACACCACCCACGACGGGAAATAGTCGCAGGATCACGTAGAGCACTGCGGTCGTTTCAACGCCCGACAGCAAAGCGCAAATGGAAGCCGGCGCCTGGCTATGTGCGTCCGGCAACCAGGTATGAAGGGGAACTAGACCGACCTTCGTGCCAAAACCTACCAGAATGAGAAGGAATGCCGGCCATAGCAGCGCTGGCGGAATGCGCGGCGCGGCCGCCACAAGACCGGCCCAAGTAAATGGCTGGTCTCCCGCGATACGCGATCCCCAATAAAGGATGAGAAAGCCAAGCAACGCGAGAACCGCCCCGAGCGTCGTCAGCACGACATATTTCCACGCCGCCTCGAGCGCTTCCGGGGTGTCGTCGAAGCCGACAAGAAAGGCCGAGAACAAGGTCGTGAGCTCAACTGCGACCCACATGAGCGCCACGTTCGCAAGCAACGGCACCGCCAGCAGGGACATGACGAACAAGTTGTAGAGAGCGTAGTAGCGTCGCTCTTTTTTCGAGCCGTGCTCGCCGGCTCGCATTCGTATATAGCTCCACGAGAAAAGAGCTGCCGTCATGCCGACCAAGGCGATCAAGCTGAGGACCAGCGCGCCTAACCCATCGCAGCTCAGCCATTCGGCAAGACCCTCCACCGGTCCGCCGCGCCCGACTTCGAGCGCCACATGAACTGCGAGCGCGAAGACGGTTACGGAAGCGATTAACGTGATTGGCGCAGCGCCCCGTCGGCCGATGGGCGATAAGGAGACGCCGCTGGCGAACACTGGAATGACCAGAATAGCTACGAGTTCCATGATGCCCTCAAGTTTCCCGCAGCGCGATCAGACTCCCGACGGATGTCGTTCCAAGCCGCGCATGAATGCGGCGTGTCAGAAGGCCGATCACCAAAGCGACGACTGGCACGTCCACCGCCGCGGCAAGCTCGGCAATTACAGGCAGATTTGGAGCGATCGCCACGCCGGCGAAAAAGACGCCATTCTCGAGAGCGAGTAGACCGAGCAGTTGAGGAACGGCTTCCCGCCGCGCGACGATCGTGAAGACGCCTAAAAACGACGCTGCAATCCCGAGAGGCAAGTTGATTCGCGCGAACGGGGTGTGGACAACGCTGAGCATAGGATTCGCGACGGCATAGGCCAGAACGACAAGGGCGGCCGCGATGAGCAGCGAACTCGGTATGTTGAGGACCCGGTCGATTTCCCGCTTGCTATAGACTTCTGCGTTCACCGTGCGTCGCAGTACCCACGGGATGAGAAGCATTTTCGTGGCGATGGTGATTCCGGCGACGGCGAAAAGATGCGACGAGCTGGTGGCGATCCCGAGAAGGGTCGCCGAAATGGTCAGCAATGCTGATTGCACGATGAAGAGCTGGAGTACGGCGAGAACTTGACGGTTTGCCACAATGCCGAACGCCGTGAGCAGGAAGACGGCGCCCGTCAATGCATCAAGAGCGAAAATGATTTGCGCGGTGGAATTGTTCATTGGGCGCTTCTCTAGATCTGGGACAGTTTCGTGATCATCGCGATGATGGAAATGACGAATGCTGCGCCGAGAAAATCGATGATTCGGAAGAGGCGTAACTTGGCAAGCGAGGATTCGATGTAGACAAGCACGAGAACGAAAACGAAGATCTTGAACAGGACGAGCGGGATCGCGCCCAAGAGATCGATCGCGCTCGTGCCGCTCGCCAAGCCCCACGGCGTAACGAGCACGTTCAGGAAGATACAAATAAGGACGAGAAACTTCATCGCCCCGGCCCATTTCATGAGCGCGGCGCCTCGTCCCGAAAACTCGAGAGATTTCGAGCGATCGATCATCGCGAGCTCGAACGTTCCGGAGGGACTGTCGACGGGAATGCGTCCGTCCTCCGCAAGGATCAGCATCAGGAAAGCACTCGTCAGCAAAACGTGCGAAGGCTCGAAGAAATTGGCAATCGGTGTGACCCACCGAAGCTGCACGATGTAGGGGATTGTCGAGCCTGCGACGAATGAAACGGTCAGGAAGACAACAATGAAGACCGGCTCGGCAAGGAACCCAACCATGCGGGTCCGGCTCGCCCCCATCGGTCCATAAGGGTTTGCGGTATCGACTGCGGCGAGCGTCGCAAAGAATCCGCCGAGGGCCAGGATAAAGCCTGCGCCCAGCATGTCGCCCATGAACGCGAAGAACAACGGGTACTGCGTGAGCACTGGAATGAGAAGTGCGACCAAAATCGGTGCGCTGAAGGCGACATAAGGAGCCGCTCGGAATATCCAGGAGGTATAATCCGATACAATCTCGTTCTTATGCAAAAGCTTCCAGATATCGCGGTACGGTTGGAAAATGCTCGGGCCGCGCTTCGATTGAAGATTTTCCTTCAAGCGCGTCGTGACGCCTTCGACAAGCGGGGCGACCGCAATCACGAAAAGCACCTGAAGAAGATTGTAAAAGATCCGCGTGGCCATACTTCAGCCTCGCGACCAAGCACGCTCGGAGCGCGACGACGGCCTAAAAATTCGCTCGGGCGCAGCTTTTTGCGCCAAAGCGGGAGCCTGGCCAGAGAGCGTCGATTTGACGTCGGTCATTCCCACACCGGTGTTACGCTTGACCCGCTTGAATCAACGGGCCAGTCGTAGGAGTCATCATCCCGGTGGGGCTTTACGGCGAACTCCATCGCCACGCGGACCGGACGTTAGCACAATTGGCCGGCTTGCCAAATCGGGCGACGTCAATTTGCACCTGCTGTACATTTTTATCGTCGTCATCGCCGCTTACCTGATCCACATGATCGAGACATCGTGAAAGAGCTTGCGCCGCCCCCCGGCAGCAATCTCGCGGCGCGTTTGGAGCTGCGCATAGCGGGTCGAACATTGCCCAAACCGAGTCGGCCTGGTTAGGCGGTCGGGCAACGGCCTTGAGACCTTGAACGGTCCGCCAAAGACCCGGCGAATGGCATGTCTGCCGCGGCGCAGCAAGTATGAGGAAACTTTGGCTGTTGCAAAACCTTGAAGGAACAAGATCGCTTTTGAATGTTGAACGTCGGCAAAAGTGGTGATTGAGTATGGAACGGCCATCGGCCGCAGGAAGGCCAGGGATTGAAGGCCATTCTTTCACGAGGCGTGCGGCCCAGAGAAGGCCGCTCGCGGCGGTTCAAACCCGGCATAGGAGGAAGTTCCACACCCCCGCACGATCGTTGATCAGGAAGGGCACACAATGGATGAGCATAGTCCGATCTCGGTGGAGACCCAGCAGTTCAACGCACTGAGCATGTTGTTTGGAGAATTCGTCGGCGCGGTCGCCTATTTCGACCGTTCTCTCGCGGAAGGCGCACTCACCAGGGCAAACGAGATCATCACGCGGCAGATGGCCGGCAGGGAATTCACCACGGCCGCTCGCATGCCGGTATTCCAGCTGATGGAAACCGCGCATGGCCTTATTGAGAAATATGGCAAATACCGCGACCATTGAGAGCCAGCGAGACGTCTAAAGTCTTGCTTTGCCGCGCATCTTCAACAACTCCTTGTCGTGGAGGGGTGTGCATGTATGCGCGTGAGGTTGGCATGGTGCTAAGGGCCGTTGGGGGGCGTAAGTCCCTGCATGTGATCTTCCACAATTCTTTGAATTGTCACCTCTGCGACGTTCGCGTTCTTGATTCGCGTCTTTTGAAAGTTCCGTTTGAGTTCCTGCACGACTCGTGGCGAGCCGGGGTAGTAAAAACGGAGAGCCAGTGCCGACACGGATTGACGGAAGTCGGAGCGCCTGCGGGTATTGGGCGTGTTTGAGTGTGGGGCTGGTTGTGGGGCTTTAGCAGGGAATCTATAAGAAGTGCTACGTTATCAAGCGCTTGCATCGTAGCCTGGCGGAGACGGAGGGATTCGAACCCTCGATAGAGCTTTACAACCCTATAACGGTTTAGCAAACCGCCGCCTTCAGCCTCTCGGCCACGTCTCCAGGTGGCCCGGACAATGCCCGAGCCAAGAAGGTAAGGCAAGGAGGCGCGCCTCACCCTAACCCTCTCTCCGCAGTGGGAGAAGGCTCTTTACGCGGCAACCTTCGCCTCTACCTCGGCGATGAACTTCGCGATCCTGCCGATCGAGCCCTGGTCATACAGCAGCGGCGCATGGCCCTGTCCCTCGGCGATATAGGTCGCGCAACGCTTGTGGCGGCGCGCCATCTCGGCGAGCGTTTGCGGCGCGAGCACGTCGGAATTCGCGGCGCGGATGACAAGCAGCGGAATTTCGGCGAGCGCGTCGAAGAGCGGCCAGACGGGCGGCAGCGGTTCGTCGAGCCGCAGCCGTTCCAGTGGCTTCACCAGTTTCGGATCGAACGTGAGGCCGAAGCTTCCGTCGGCCTTTTGGAACGTCGCGCGGGCGTGGAGCTCGAAATCCGCCTCGCTCAGCGCCGGAAACTGCGCGCTCATGATCTTCTTGACGCAATCGATCGCGTCGGGCAGCGAACCGGGCGCCGCCATATGGCGCAGATAATGGCGGATCCGCGTGAATCCCTGCGGCTCGATGACCGGCCCGATGTCGTTCAGCACGGCGCCGCGCACCAGCGTCGGCCGGCGCACCGCCAGCGACATCACGTGTAGACCGCCGCGCGACGTGCCTACGAAAATGGCCGCGTGCACTTCGCCCGCCGTGAGCATGGCGTCGATGTCGGCGTTCTCGACCGGGAGCTCGTAGTTGCGCCAGTCGGGGTCGAACTCCGAAAGGCCGCGGCCGCGATAATCGATCGCGACGACCCGCCGTCGCTGGCCGGCCGCGCCCCCGGCGAGCGCTTCGGCGAGCGGACCGAAATCGGCGGCGTTGCGCGACAAGCCGGGAAGGCAAACCACCGGCAGACCGGAATCCTGCGCCGCACCGTAGTCGCGCATGTGCAGCCTCAGTCCATCCGGCGCGCTGAAGAAACGGCTGACGAAGGGCATGCAGGCTCCCGCAGGCGAACGACAGCGTTTCCTTTACCATGTCCGACGGCAGCTGGAACTTATCTCAATTCCTAGCGATTCTCTCACATGCAAACCCGCCGCCCCACCGTCGTCCTCGTCGTCGAAGACGATCCGCTCGTCCGCGCTATAATCGTGGAGATCCTGAGCGAGGCGGGCTTGGCGACGTCCGCCGCCGCCTGCGCCGAAGAAGCGTTACGCGTGCTTTCTATGAAGCGCATCGACGCGGTCATCACCGATATCGATATGCCCGGCGAGCTCGACGGACTGGACCTGGCGCGGCGCATCGGCCAACGGAAGCCCAAGATCGGCGTGATCCTCACCTCCGGGCGCTCGGCGTGCGCCGTGCCGCCGGGGATACGGTTTCTCGCCAAACCATTCACGGCGCGCTGCCTGCTACAGTCCGTCAGCGGTCTGATTGGCGAGCAGCTGTACGCCGCGTCATAGTTTCGCGGCGGTGTGGAGCATGAATCGGGCCGTTTGGGCTCGCCCAAAGCATGCCTGGTACATGGCCCAATTTTCCATGACCCGCTGGACGTAGTTGCGGGTTTCCTCGAAGGGAATGCGTTCCACCCAGTCGATCGGATCGACGCCCGGCGTGCGCGGGTCGCCGTAGGCTTCGATCCATTCCTTCACGCGCCGCCCGCCGGCATTATAGGCAGCGAAGGCGAGAATCGGCGAATTGCCTTGCTCGGCGAACAATTCCCCGAGATGCGCGGCGCCAAGCCTGGCGTTGAAGGCGGCGTCGTTGGCGAGCTTGCTGGCGTCGAAATTTACGCCCGTCAGTTCGGCCGTCCGCTTCGCCGTCGATTCGATCATCTGCATCAGCCCGATCGCACCGGCGGAGGAGACGGCATGCGGATCGAAGGCGCTTTCCTGACGGGCGATCGCATAGACGATCGGCGGCGGCGCCGAATTTTCGAGCGGTTCGAATTGCGGAATGCCGTAGGTGGGAAACGCAAGACGGTCGACCGGCATCTGCCGCAGGGCGAGGATCTTGCCGATGACCAGCGAGGCGTGCGCGTCGCGTTGGGCGGCTACAACGTTAGCGAGCGCGGCGACCTGCGGCTCGCTCGTCAGATGCTGCGCCGCTTCGATCGCCAGGCCGAGCGCGAGATCATTCTCTCCCAATGCATAGAGCAGTTCGACGCTGCGCACCGATGGATCGCGCGCGCTGCCGGTCGCGGCGGGAGCAAGACTGCGCAGCTCGATCGTGTTCATCCCGAGGTGTTCGCGGGCGAGCTGGCCATAATACGTCGCGACCTGCGCCGCCGCTCTTTCGTAATAGGCTCTGGCGAGCGAACCTCCGTCGTGATGCCCCGCGGCATCGGCGGTACGGCCCTGCCAATAGGCGATGCGGGCGACGGAGATCGGCGTCCGCGCGATTTGCGCGGCGGCGTTGAAAAGCGGAGCGGCAAGAGCCGGGTCGTTCAGAAAGCGCAACGCGATCCAGCCGGCGTGGAATTCCGCGTCGATCTTCGCCTCGTTGCTTTGCGCCGAATCTTCGGCGCAGATCCGATACGCGGTCAAGGGCTCGTTCAGATCGAGAAGCTTGCGGGCGATGGCGCGCCGCTCCGCCCACCATGCGTCGCCATCGACGAGAACCGCCGGATCGCGCGGCGCCGTGAGCATCAGCGCCGCCGCCTCTTTGATCTTGTCGTCCTTGTCGCTACGCAGCAGTTTTTGGATCTTGGCGAAGAGATATCCGGGGTCGCTGCGCATCGCCGCCGGCACGGAGGCGAAGATCTTGTCGCTCATCGCCCCGTTGTTGACGTCGGCGCGCAACTTGGCGAGTTTTACGACTTCCGGCCCCGCGTAAAAGGCGGCCCGCAGCCCGGCTTCGTTGTCCTGCTCATAGAGCAGGCGGTCGGCGCGCGCCTTGTGGTCGGCCTTGGTCAGATAGCTGCCGAATTCGGCTTTCACCTGGCTTTCGAGGCCGCCCGCCAAATCGGAATTGCGCCACAGCGCGCGGATAAGGTCTTGCGCTTCATCTGTCCTGCCTTCACTCAGATAAGCGCGAGCGAGCGCCAGTTTGCCCTCCAGCGTCTGCGGCGGCGATTGGGCGAAGAAGGTCTCGATCAGCTTTGGGTCGGCATGATTTGTATAAAGATTCTCCTCGATGCGGCGCAGGATGAAATCACGCCCCGGCCACGCCGGATACGCCGCGAGAAAAGCCTGAAGACGTTGCGTGCCGACGTCATGGGCGTCGCGCAGCGCCACCCATTTGAGGGTGGCGCGCACGATGGGATCCGTGGCGGCCGCGGCCTGCGCATCGCCGTCCTTCAGATCGCCGGCTTTGTAGAAGGGCAGCGCCTCACGCAAGCCGGAGAGATCGAGGCCAAGCGCCGCGGCGCGGTCGAGCGGGGGTCCCGAAGGCCCAAAGCTTTGGCTGGCCAAACGGGGGTGTTCGGCTACGAAAAAGCCTTCGATCTGTGTCGCGGCACTATACAGCGTGTCACTGACCCAAGCGACGAGCTGCGTTGCCGCCGCACGGTCATAGCTCGGACGCAGTGGATGCGTGGCGGCGGCGAACGCCAGGCAAAGCCCGAGACCCCCGAGGGCTGCCACAGATCGAAGCGGAAGGCGTCGTGCTGCCATCAAAAGATCCTGCGCTATCTCAACGCGGCCACGCTACTGCGTCAGCCCGCCGGATCGGCGTCATCGACACTTAAATTTGCGCGCCGCGCCCGGACGCATGGAACGAGGCCATCATCTTCGTGCCCCTGCCTTAAGAAACTTCAACCGCGACATTGCTCCGGCAATCGGACCCACAGGTTCGGATCCGCGAGGTACTTCAGGAATTTGCGAAACACGGCTCCACTTTGGCTTGCATTGCACGCGGCGGCAATGGCAGACATGGACTTGGGCAGACATGGACTTGACGCAGCCATTGTCGGAAGACACAGGTGCAAAACTAAGGCGGCCGTTGGGCAATCGCCGGAAGGAATCCCGGTATGGGTAAAAAGGCCGCCTTTAGGGGATCGATCACATCCCTGGTGACGCCGTTCAAGGCGGGCAAATTCGACGAATCCGCGTATCGCGCGCTGGTCGACTGGCAGATCACCAACGGTACGCACGGGCTGGTGCCGACCGGAACGACGGGCGAAAGCCCTACGCTTTCGCATGCCGAGCACCGCCGCGTCGTCGAAGTTTGCATCGCCGAGGCGCGGGGCAGGGTGCCGGTCATCGCCGGGGCCGGCTCCAACAGTACAGCGGAGGCGATCGAACTCGCCCAATTTGCCGAAAAGTCGGGGGCCGACGCGGTTCTCGTTGTCACGCCCTATTACAATAAGCCGTCGCAGGAAGGCATGTACCGGCATTTCAAGGCGATCAACGATGCGATCGGCATTCCGATCATCGTTTACAACATTCCGCCGCGTTCGGTCGTCGATCTGTCGATCGAGACGATGCAGCGGCTCTTTGCATTGAAGAATATTGCCGGGGTGAAGGACGCAACCGCGAATCTTGCCCGTATCGCTTTGCAGCGCCAGGCGCTCGGCCCGGATTTCATCCAGCTCTCGGGCGAGGACATGACCGCGCTCGCCGTGATGGCGCATGGCGGCCACGGCTGCATTTCGGTCACCGCCAATGTCGCGCCGCGGATCTGCGCCGACATGCACGAAGCCTGCATGAGAGGAGATTTCGCCGCCGCTTTGCAGATTCAAGACCGGCTGACGCCGCTCCACGCGGCACTGTTTGCCGATCCCAACCCGGCGGGTGCGAAATATGCGCTTTCGGTCCTCGGTAAGATCGCCGACGAGCTGCGCCTTCCGATGCTACCCGCCTCAAGCGCCGCGCAAGCGGCGATCAAAGCCGCCATGCTGCATGCCGGCCTGCTGCCGAAGTGAGCGGAGGTCGTCCAATTGATTGGCAAGAATTTCAAGGTGGTTGCCGATAACCGCCGCGCCAGATTCGATTATGAGATCGGCGAGACGTTCGAGGCGGGCCTGGTTCTGACCGGCACCGAGGTCAAATCGCTGCGCACCGGTAAAGCGTCGATCGGGGAGAGCTACGCCAACGTCGACAAGCTCGGCGAAGTTTATCTCGTCAACGCCAACATTCCTGAATATCTGCAGGCGAATCGCTTCAACCATCAACCGAAGAGATCGCGGAAACTGCTTCTAAAGTCACGCGAAATAGATCGACTTGCGAAAGGGTTAGAACGCGAGGGCATGACCATCGTGCCGCTCAAGATCTATTTTAACGAGCGCGGCCGCGCCAAGATCGAACTCGCTTTGGGGCGCGGCAAGAAATTGCACGATAAGCGCCAGTCTGAGAAGCAGCGCGATTGGAACCGCGAGAAAGGCCGGTTGCTGCGCGACAAGGGATAGGGGCGATGCAGCCGCTGAAGATCGATCATTGCGTCATTCACGTTTCCGATTGGGAGCGTTCGAATCGGTTTTACGCGACGGTGCTAGGCGCCGAAGTCGTGCCGCGCCAAAAGGGTTTTGCCTATAGGCTCGGCGACTTCTTGTTGAACTGTCACGGCCCGGGCGTCACGCCCAATATCGTGGCGCAATTGCCCGTCGCGCCCGGCAACAGCGATCTCTGCTTCGAATGGCCGGGACCGATCGCCACGGCGCTCGCTCATCTTGCCGCGCAAAACGTATCGGGTCGCGTTGGGTCCGGTCGCAACCCGAGGCGTGAAGGGCGCCGCAATCAGCGTCTATTTTCGCGATCCCGACGGTTCTTTGCTGGAATTCATGAGCTATGCGCCGTAACCGGTCGCGGCGCTTGCTCCGGGTCAACGTGACCCAATTGCCCAACGGAAGGCGCGCCGGATCTCGTTATTGCCGTTTCGGTCATAGCAGCGCCCGTGGCAGAGCGTGATGCGCTCCGGCTGCCAGGAAGAGATTCTTTCGATGGCGTCTTTCACCGCGCGCTTCTTCGGCCAGAACGTGGAGCGCAGATCGATGGGCATCTTTCCGTACGGGTGATACGCGCCCGAAAGCTTCACGAGGAAGCGGTAGGGCTGACGGATCTTGTCGGGCTCGGAATTCTCGATCGTGTCGGCGAGGATAAGGGTTTTCGACTCTTTGTGAAAGAACACGACTTCGTCCATGAAGCTGCCGGGAATGATCGTCTGATCGATCTGGCCGTGCCACTCGGCGGGCGCATCGGCGCTGAGATCTCTCCTGAAATGTACGTCGATTCCGTGTGTGCGTGCGCGCTCGCGCACTCCCGGAGAAGCCCACGTGATTGCCTGCGGGAATGCCAGCGCCCATTCCTCGATATGTGCGTAGTGGAGCTTATTGGGCGATACCAGATGCCGAATTGTTCCCATCGATTGCAGACGATTTGCGAGCCTGGCATCGAATGCGATCGGCGAATGTAGGAAAAGGTCGCCATTTACGAGCCGAACCACTGTCATTCGCGTCGGGAACGGGATTTTGATGGTCAACCACGACAGGTACTCGATCGGACCATCGACTATGCCGATGTTATCCGCGAACGGCTTGTATGCCTCGATAGGCTCGTAGAGCGAAAGTACGTTTTTCATTCGGCGGGCGCGGCGGCGAGCTTGCAGGCGCGCTCGAACACGTCTCTGAACATTGGCGGCGTCAGAACGGCGGTGTTGGTGTTGTAGCGCGAGCAGTGGTAGCTGTCGAAGAGCATTATGCTGCGGGCAAGAAGCTGATGTTCGCGCCCGTGCGCGAAGGGTAGGGCGCCAAGCTTGAGGTCAAAGGCGCGAACCACGGAGTCATGCGCCACGCGGCCCAGCGCGATGATTGCCTTGAGCTCCGGCATCACGGCAATTGTTGCCGCGAGGAAAGTGCGGCAATTGGCGATTTCGGACGGTTGCGGCTTGTTTTGCGGCGGAACGCAGCGCACCGCGTTGGTGATTGAGCAGCCGACGAGCCGAAGCCCGTCGTCGGCGCGCGCCGCATAGATCCCCGAGGCAAGCCCGCAGGCGAGCAAGGTCTCGTAGAGGAGAGCTCCGGCGAAATCGCCGGTGAAGGGACGGCCCGTGCGGTTGGCGCCGCGCAACCCCGGCGCGAGGCCGACGATCAGCAGCCAAGCGTCGTTTCTCCCCAACGTCGGCACGGGCGCATTGAACCATTCCGGATGTTCGGCGCGATTGGCGCTGCGGAACGCGACGAGGCGCGGACAGCGCGGACAGTCGTGGTCGGGTTCAGTTGGAACGGCCGCAGTGGCCGAGACGTCGCCGCGCACGCTCAATCGTCCAGCATATCCTGATCATAGTCGGCCGCGACTGCGGAGGCAGGCCGCCGATCCTGATATTTCTGCGCCCTTTCGGTGCGTTCGTTCGGATCGCGTCCGATCTTCGCCGAGAGATGAACGAGGTCGATGAACTCATCGGCTTGCCTGCGCAACTCGTCCGCCACCATCGAGGGCTGCGTCGTATTGGTGGAAACCACGGAAACGCGCACACCCTTGCGTTGCACGGCTTCGACCAGCGAGCGGAAATCGCCGTCGCCGGAAAACAGCACGATATGATCGAGGTGCTCGGCCATCTCCATGGCATCGACGGCGAGTTCGATGTCCATGTTTCCCTTCACCTTGCGGCGACCGAGTGAATCGACGAACTCCTTCGCCGGCTTGGTGACCACCGAATAGCCGTTGTAATCGAGCCAATCGATCAGCGGACGGATCGAGGAATATTCTTGATCTTCTACCAACGCCGTATAGTAGAAGGCGCGGATGAGCTTGCCCCTGCTTTGGAACTCTTTCAGCAGGCGCTTGTAGTCAATATCGAAGCCCAGCGATTTTGCGGTTGCATAGAGATTCGCGCCATCGATGAAAAGCGCAATTCGCTCCTGTTCAGCCATAAACGTTTCTCTGAGGTTGTTGGTCTAAGCGTTGCGGCACCCGTAATGGATTCGGTAAAATGCTTGCGGCTTCGGACCTGCGGGGGTGGAATCTTCGATGCATGAACTCTCAGTAAGTGGCGCTTGGAGCTGATCTCGTCAAGAGTAATCCCTTTGAATCCAAATCAATATTGAAGACCGGGCTCTCGGCCTGGCGGTCGCACCGCGCGCCGAGAAGCTGAGAAGGCCATTGTTGGCTTGATAGAAACGTGTCGTTTCTGTAGAAGCGCAAATTGTCGGATTAGGCAAATCAAGGAGTTTTGAAGAATGGCCCGTGTGACGGTGGAAGATTGCATTGATAAGGTCGAGAATCGTTTCGAACTTGTGCTGATCGCAAGCCACCGGGCGAGGATGATTGCGGCGGGCGCGCCGATCACGGTCGATCGCGACAATGATAAAAATGCCGTCGTCGCTTTGCGGGAAATAGCCGAGACGACGCTTGCGCCGGAAGACCTGAAGGAAGATTTCATTCACTCTCTGCAGAAACATGTCGAGGTCGATGAACCGGAAGCCGAAGCGGTGCCGGCAATCGCGCCGATCGACAAGGCGCAATCCGAAGCTTTCGGCGACGTGCAGTTCGACCGTATGACCGAAGAAGATTTGCTGCGCGGTCTCGAAGGCCTGGTGCCGCCGGCCGAGACTGAAGACGAAGGCGATTGAGTTCGCTAGACGCCGCGCTGGCACCGGGTTTGCAGTGCTTGGCTGCGACAGCCCGCGCCCAAATCTTGCCGCTGCAGCCCTAAGGAGTCGCGGCGGCGTAGCCGTGTTCGCTGCCTCGCAGGCTCCCATGGCATCGAAACGAAACATGATGCGGCAATATGAACTCGTCGAACGCGTTCGGCGATACAATCCGCACACCGATGAAGAGCTGCTCGATCGCGCCTACGTCTATGCGATGCGTGCGCATGGTGCGCAGACGCGCGCCTCGGGCGACCCTTTTTTCTCGCATCCGCTCGAGGTCGCCGCGATTCTCACGGACCTCAAGCTTGATGACGCGACCATCGTTGCGGCCGTCCTTCATGACACGATCGAAGACACTGATTCGACTCGCGAAGAGATCGACAGGGTCTTCGGTTCGGATATCGGCCGGCTGGTCGACGGCCTGACCAAGCTCAAGCGCCTCGATCTTGTTTCCAAGCGCGCCGTTCAGGCGGAGAATTTTCGCAAGCTGTTGCTGGCCATCGCCGCGGACGTGCGCGTCCTGCTCGTCAAGCTTGCCGACCGTCTGCACAACATGCGCACGCTGCATTTCGTACCGCCCGAGAAACAGCAGCGCATCGCCGAGGAGACGCTCGACATTTATGCGCCGCTCGCCGGGCGCATGGGCATGCAAAGCATGCGCGACGAGCTGGAGGAACTCGCCTTTCAGCACCTGATGGCGCAAGCCGCCGCGACCATCAAGAAGCGGCTCGACGACCTCCGAGAGAAGAACGGCAAGATCATCGCCAGCGTCGAGCAGGAACTGCGCGACGAACTTTCGGCGCGCGGCATCGAAGCCACTGTCGAAGGACGCCAGAAGCTGCCCTATTCGATCTGGCGCAAGATGGAGCGTAAATCGATTGCTTTCGAACAGCTGTCGGACATTTTCGGCTTCCGCGTCTGCGTCAATAGGGTCGAGGATTGCTACCGCGTGATCGGCGTCGTCCACACCAAATGGCCGAGCGTACCGGGGCGTTTCAAGGACTACATTTCGACGCCGAAGGAGAACGACTATCGTTCGATCCATACGACCGTGGTCGGTCCCGGTCGGCAGCGCGTCGAACTGCAAGTCCGCACCCACGACATGCACGATGTGGCTCGCTACGGGATCGCCGCGCATGCGCTTTATAAGGATGGACGAGTCGCCGACCGCGAAGCGTTGAGCCGCGAGAGCCGCGCCTATCAATGGTTGCAGCGCACGATCGATCTTCTGGCGGAGGGCGACTCGCCGGAGGAATTTCTCGAACATACCAAGCTCGAGCTTTTTCCCGATCAGGTCTTCTGTTTCACGCCGAAGGGCCAACTCATCGCCCTGCCGCGCGGCGCGACACCGATCGATTTCGCCTACGCCGTCCATACCGATGTCGGCAATTCGGCCGTCGGCGCCAAGATCAACGGGCGGATCGCTCCGCTCGGCTCGCAATTGGAGAACGGCGACGAAGTCGAAATCGTGCGCGCCGAAGGACAGGTGCCGCCGGCGGTCTGGGAAAAACTGGTGGTGACCGGAAAGGCGCGTGCCGCGATCCGCCGCGCGACGCGCGACGCGGTGAAGATGCAATATATCACTCTCGGCAGGCAGATCGTGACGCGCGCCTTCGAGCGCGCCTCGAAACCGTACACGGAAGACAAACTGAAGGCGGCTTTGCCGCGTCTGGCGCGGGCCGGAGTCGACGACGCGCTGGCGGCGGTGGGGCGCGGCGAAATCTATTCGGGCGACGTCGTGAAGGCGGTCTATCCGGACTTTTCCGACGATCGCAAGCCCGGCGCGCAACCGCCGCGGCCGGAAGGCGAAGACGGCTGGTTCGGCCTGCCGAAAGCCGAAAGCCTCGTCTTCAAGTTTCCGGGGCGCGGCGGCGAACAGGATGCGCTCCCGATTCATGGTCTCAGCGGCGACCTTCCGGTGCGCTTCGCACCGAACGGCGGCGCCGTGCCCGGCGACCGCATCGTCGCCATCCTGACGCCCGGCAAAGAGATCACCATCTATCCGATTCAGTCGCCGGATCTCACCGCCTTCGACGATCAACCGGGGCGCTGGCTCGACGTGCGCTGGGATCTCGAAGCCGGTCAAAAGCGCTTCTTTCCGGCGCGAATCCTGGTAACCGCCATCAACGAGCCGGGCACGTTGGGCATGATCGCGACGGTGATCGGCGACCTGGGCGCCAACATCGATACGATCTCGATCAATATCATTTCGCCGGATTTCCGCGAAATGATCATCGATATCGAAATCGCCGACCTGAAACATTTGAACGGCGTCATTACCGAGCTCAGGACTAAGCCGGTGGTGAGCAAAGTCGAGCGAGTGAACGGATAATGGCAACGCGGCTTCGCCTCGGAGTCAACATCGATCACGTTGCGACGCTGCGTAATGCGCGCGGCGGCGGCGTGCCCGATCCGCTGCGCGCCGCCGAACTCGCCGTCGCTGCCGGCGCCGACGGCATCACCGCGCATCTGCGCGAAGACCGCCGCCATATCCACGACGAGGACATGGTCCGGCTCAAGGCCGCGCTTCGCGTGCCGCTCAACTTCGAGATGGCGGCGACCGAGCAGATGCTCGACGTCGCGCTCGCCATCAAACCGCACGCCGCCTGTCTCGTGCCGGAACGGCGCACCGAGCGAACCACCGAAGGCGGGCTCGATGTGATCGGCGGCCATGACCATTTGAAGCCTTTCGTCGCCGAACTGAGCCGCGCCGACATCGTCGTGGCGCTGTTCATAGAACCGCAGGCCGAAGCGCTCGAAGCGGCCCGCTCGATCGGCGCACCGGCGATCGAGCTTCACACCGGCGCCTGGTGCAACGCCGTGCTCGACGGCGACGAGGCGCACGCGGCGCAGGAATTCGCGCGGCTGCAGGCCGCCGCGGCGCTCACCGCCGAGTTGGGAATTGAATGCCACGCTGGCCACGGGCTCGACTACGACACGGCGGGGCAGATCTCGTCCCTGCCGCAGGTAGTCGAACTGAACATCGGCCATTTTCTCATCGCCGAGGCGATCTTCATCGGCCTTGAAGCGGCGATCAGGAAGATGCGCGCCGCGATGGACGCCGGCCGAAAATGAGCCAGCAAAACGGGTCGCAAAGAGGGTTGGCCAAACGCCGTGGCCGCACGTATCCTGCCGCGCCCAAGGGCCTTTCACGCAGAGCCAGGCTTAGATGATCATCGGCTTCGGCATCGATCTTTGCGACATTCGCCGCGTCGATGAGTTGTTGGCGCGATTTGGCGAGCGCTTCGTGGCGCGCTGTTTCACCGAGGCCGAGCGCGAAAAATGCGAGGTACGGGCGCAACGCGCCGCCTCTTACGCCAAGCGCTTCGCCGCCAAAGAAGCTTGCGCCAAGGCGCTCGGGACCGGGCTTGCACGCGGCGTGCACTGGCGCGACATGGGCGTCGTCAATCTCAAATCCGGCAAGCCGATCTTGCAGTTGACGGGCGGCGCCGCGCGCAGGCTCGCGACATTGACCCCGCGCGGCCATATGCCCCTCGTTCACTTGACATTGACCGACGAATATCCCTTCGCTCAGGCCCATGTCATTATCGAGGCGGTCGAAAAACCGCATGCCATCGCGGAACCGCCCGGATTAAAGGCCAGGAACCGCGCCTGAGCGGCGACATTCCAGCCGGAAATTTCTGAGTTTGGCCGCAGCGCACTTCACCGCTTCTCCCATGCATGCTAAGGAGCGCGCGGTCCGGCGCGGGGAGCCTCGAATGCAGAGCCGATCATGAAGGAAGATTCAGATTTGGATAACAAGGACACGAGTTCGGTGCAGCGGGGCAAAGAAGGCGGCTTTTTTAGCGAAATCGCAAAAGTCATCATCCAGGCAGGGCTCATCGCGCTCATCGTCCGCACGCTGCTGTTCCAGCCTTTCAACATTCCTTCGGGCTCGATGATCCCGACCCTCGACATCGGTGACTTTCTGTTCGTCTCCAAGTACGCCTACGGCTATTCCAAACACTCGCTGCCCTTCAGTCCGCCGATATTTTCAGGCCGCATCTTCTTTTCGCCGCCGAAACGTGGCGACGTGGTGGTTTTCAAATTGCCACGCGACGGCCAGACCGATTACATCAAACGGGTAATCGGACTCCCCGGCGATACGATCCAGCTGAAGGAGAGCCGGCTTTACATCAACGGCACGATCGTGCCGCGTGTACCGATCGCGCCTCTGAAGGAGGAGGACCTCTTCGGCCACGTCCACGACGTTCCGACCTACAAAGAGACTTTGCCTGGCGGCGTCTCGCATACGATCATTCAAATCGAAGGCAATAACGGCTTCTACGACAACACCGGGGTCTACACCGTGCCGCCCAACAATTATTTCATGATGGGCGACAACCGCGACAATTCAACGGACAGCCGCGTGGCGCCCGACGACGGCGGCGTCGGCTATGTGCCAGCCGAGGACCTCGTCGGCCGCGCCGAATTGATTTTTTTCTCCGTCAGAAACGACGCTCCGGCCTGGGCATTTTGGGAATGGCCTTGGACCGTGCGCTGGAATCGGCTGTTCAAACCCGTGAGATAGATGGCGCGCCAGGGATGGGACATCGAACCGCTCGAAACGCGCATCGGGCATAAATTCGCCGATGCCGATCTCGCTTCCCTTGCTCTTACGCATATGAGTGGCGCGACCGGTCGGCTCACGAGCTATCAGCGCCTTGAATTCTTGGGCGACCGCGTGCTCGGCCTGGCGGTCGCGGAAATGCTTTACCTCAGTTTCCCCAGCGCCGAGGAAGGCGAGTTGTCGCGCCGCCTCGCCGATCTAGTGCGTCGCGAGACCTGCGCCGAGGTCGCGCAGGCGTGGGGCGTAGAACCGCATTTGCGGCTCGGCGAGGGCGAACGGCAGGCAAGCAATAAGGTCGCGATCCTCTCCGATGTCTGTGAATCGCTGATCGGGGCCGTGTTTCTCGACGCCGGCTACGCGGCGGCCAAAACGGTGGTCGTTCGCGCTTTCGAGCCGTTGATGCGCGCGCCGCACCGGCCGCTGCGCGATCCGAAGACAGCGCTGCAGGAATGGGCGCAGGCGCGCGGCCTCGACGCGCCGCTCTATCGCGAGGTCGCCCGCGCCGGACCGCAGCACGCGCCGGAATTCACGATGTCGGTCACGGCTGCAGGTTTTGAACCGGCCGAAGCCAAAGGCGCTTCGAAGCGCGGCGCCGAACAGGCGGCGGCACTTCGCTTCATGGCCCGCGAAGGCATCGACGAACAGCAATCATGATGCCGGACGCTTCTCAGGCGCGCTGTGGTTTCGTTGCGCTGATTGGCGCACCGAACGCGGGCAAGTCGACGTTGCTCAACGCCTTGGTCGGCGCGAAGATCTCGATCGTCTCGCGCAAGGTGCAGACGACGCGAAGCCTAGTGCGCGGCATCGCGGTCGAAGGCAACACGCAGATCGTTTTTGTCGATACGCCGGGGATTTTTGCGCCGCGCCGGCGCCTCGACCGCGCCATGGTCAAATCGGCGTGGGGCGGAGCGGCGGACGCCGACGTCGTGGCGCTGCTCGTCGACTCGCGCAAAGGGATCGACGCCGAGGTCGAGGCGATCCTTACCCGGCTCGCGTCGCGCAAAGCGGCGCCAATTCTCGTGCTGAACAAGATCGACCTCGTCGCCCGGCCGAAGCTGCTCGAACTCACCGCCGCCCTTCATGCGCAGCTGGCTTTCGCCGAAACCTTCATGGTCTCGGCGCTGAGCGGCGACGGGATCGCGCATCTGAAAGAACGGCTCGCGGCGTCAATGCCGGCCGGCCCCTGGCTCTATCCGGAAGACCAGATCTCGGATGCACCCCTGCGGGCGCTCGCCGCCGAGATCACCCGCGAGAAGATTTTCGATCGCCTGCACGACGAGCTGCCTTACCAGATCACTGTCGAGACGCAGGCATGGACGGATAGAAAGGACGGTTCGGCACGGGTCGAGCAGACGATCTATGTGACCCGCGAGGCGCACAAAAAGATCGTCATCGGCGAGAAGGGACGCACCATCAAGGCGATCGGGATGGCGGCGCGCAAGGAGATCGAAGCCGCGGCGGAGCAGAAGATCCACCTCTTCCTCTTCGTCAAGGTCCGCGAGAACTGGCAGGACGATCCGGAGCGCTATCGGGAGATCGGGATCGAATTTCCGAACGATTGAGGTTGCGGCGCACAAAAAAGCCGGCTCTGGGCCGGCTTAGGCAGTTGAGGACGGCACCTTCTCGGAGGGGAGGTCTCCAGGAGCCTTGATCGGCAAAAGAGAGTGGAGCCCGACAGCGCCGAACTCCACTGGCAAACCCGCTCGGGTGTTCTCGGCAAGCGAGAGCACCGACCGGCTTAGGTCAGATCTCGCTCGACTCGTAAGCGGTCACTTCCATACCGACGCAGATTTCGCAGACCGTGGGAGTTGTCCAAGCCATGATATCCTCCTAGTAGAGCCACCTGAATCGGAGCGAACTTTGTGCTCACCCTTGAAACTCGATGTAGGTTCATCCTACCCGCCAGCAAGCGGAAGTGGTCAGGGCTTGGCAAGATTAATGTAAGATCTATGTAAGAAGCGGCGCTCATGGCGGCATCGCCACGGTTCCGGGCGCGGCCCCGAAATCCGCTTGACGCGACGGGGCGGTGGCGCCGTGGATAGAACAGGCGCCGCCCGCGGCTTTGCCTTCCCCATGATATATCCTTCGATCCTCGGGCGCCCCGGCAGCCGCTCGCGAGGAGATTGAGAGTTCGGGCTGGAAATGAACAAGGAGTCTTTAAGACGCCGCGCCTTTCTGCTCGGCCGGCCGCAGCGGCCCGATATCTGGCGGGCAGTCGTTTGGTTCGCGGTCCTACTGGCCCTGCCGCTCGTCGTGTTCGGCATTTTCGCCGCCTTCCTGATCGACGCCGATTATGCCGTCACCCGAACGCGGGAGGTCTCGCTGGCGGCGCAGAAAGCGAGGGCGCTTGGCGCTGTGGCCAACAACGCCATCAACGACAAGGCGCATCACGCTGTCACGCAGATCCGCGCCGCCCTCGGCGGTCCGGATATGCTGCGCAACGTGCGGGTCGCAGGCTTCGTCAACGAGGTACGATTTATTTTCGTGAATTACGGCGGCGGCCGCGTGCTGCCGTTGGGAATCGGCACCTTGGAGACCGACAATGAACTCATGCGCCGTCTCGGCGGCAGCATTTCCGACGCGCTCTCGGAACTGTCGGAGCAAACGGGCTCCGCGCCAAAGGTGGGGATCTGGACCATCGGCGACACGCTCATGTCCTTTGTTTATTGCGAGCGCGGCAACGGCAAGCGCGCTATCTGTGTCGTCTTCGACGAGATCACCCTCGACCCCGTGCTCGAAGTGGCTCTCGACGCCGCCACCGCGCAAATCGACGATCGCCTCATCGTCCTGCGTGATCCGGCCGGGCGGGCGCTCTGGAGTCACGGGCCGACTTCGCTCAGCACCTCCACGATCACCGCACTTACCGGCTCGATGCGCGGCTGGCACATGGAAACCTCGACGCCGGCGGGTGCGCATTACGGCTTGCTGCCTTTGACGGCGATCACCGTTCCTTTGATCGGTTGTTGGCTAATCCTCGTCTGGTACATGTACCGCAACCAACATGCGCGGCTTATGGAAAGCACGTTTCGCAGCGAAATGACCGCCAAGCTTTCGCACGATTTGCGTACGCCGATTGCCAATCTGCGCCTCTATGCCGATCTTCTCTCGCGCCGCGCCGACGACGAATCGGCCGTGCGCCGCTATTCGAATGTGCTTAGCGCTGAGATCGACCGGCTCGCGCTGCTCGCCGACAATACAATCATCTACGGCCGTACTGCAGCGCCAGCGCCGATTCGGCTCGACGAAGCCGTACCGGACACGGTGCTCGATTCGACGATCGAGCGCTATCAGAATCTCTTTGCCGCAACGGGGTCGACGATCGAGGTTTCGCACGACGCATCGCGGGCCGGCCGTTTCGATCGCATGGGGTTTGAGCGAATCCTGATCAATCTCCTCGACAACGCCTGCAAATACGCGCCGGGACGGATCGAAGTCGCAACGCGCGAGCAAGACGGCATGCTCTCCTTGAGCGTTCGCGATTACGGCCCGGGCCTCGACCCGGCTTCCAAGGATCAGGTGCTTGCGCCGCGCCGCGCCGGCGCCGGTGCGAAAGATGGATTTGGTCTCGGCCTGGTCGTCGTTCGCGAACTCGCCGAAACCAACGATGGCACGCTGACGATCGAAGCCGCCGATCCGGGTGTCCGCCTGACCGCGTCCTTGAAGTTCAGCGCCAGCGCGCAGGAGCCCGAATGTCCATCTTGATCGCCGAGGACGATCCGCATCTGCGCGCCGGCATCGTCGATCTCCTGAGTCTCGAAGGGTTCCAATGCCAAGTCGCCGACGACGGCGCCAAGGCGCTCGCACTGTTCAAGGCCGAAAAGCCGGAGATCTGCGTGATCGACGTGATGATGCCGGTGATGGACGGTCTGACGCTTTGCCGCGAGATCCGGCGCGTCGATCCGCTCGTGCCGATCCTGTTGTTATCGGCGCGCGGCGAGGAAAGCGATCGCGTGCGTGGCTTGGAGATCGGCGCCGATGATTACGTCGCCAAACCGTTCGGCGCGCGGGAGCTTGTGGCGCGGATCAAGGCGGCGCTGCGCCGTACGAAAGTGCAAAGCGCGCCGGCGCGAAACGAGCCCGACGGGCGGCTGCGCATGGGCGATCTCGACATCGACCAGAAGGCTATGCGCGCCTATCGCGGCGAGCAGCGGATCGATCTGACGAGCCGTGAGGTCGCGATCCTCGCGGCGCTTCACGAGCGGCGCGGGCAGGCGGTCTCACGCGACGAATTGTTCGATCTCTGCTGGGGGCGCGACTATATGCCCAACAGCCGCGCGCTCGATCAATACGTCTCGGCGCTGCGCAAGAAGATCGAGCTCGATCCGGCTTCTCCGCATATCATCCGCACCGTCCACGGCGTCGGCTATCGCTACGATGAGGACGAACCATAGGGCGGCCGACAGATCCACATGGAATGGCACGACGAAGGCCTGATCATCGGGATCAGAAGACATGGGGAGACGAGCGTCATCCTGGAAGCGATGACCGCGGCGCATGGCCGCCATCTGGGCCTCGTGCGAGGCGGGCGCTCGCGCCGCATGCGCCCTGTGCTGCAGCCGGGCAACCAAGCTTCGCTCACCTGGCGGGCGCGGCTCGACGAGCATCTCGGACTCTACGCCGTCGAGGTGACGGCGCCGCGTGCCGCGCGCCTTATGGAGAGCGCGGCGGCGCTGCACGGGTTGAATCACATCGCCGGCTTGCTGCGGCTTCTCGCCGAACGCGATCCGCATCCGCGGCTTTATGAGGCGGCTTCGCGCATCGCCGATTATCTCGGTGACGAGAGAATCGGCCCGGCGCTTCTCGTGCGCTTCGAACTCGCGGTTCTTGCCGAGTTCGGCTTCGGGCTCGACCTTTCGCGCTGCGCGGCAACGGGCGTCACCGAGGATCTCGTCTACGTCTCGCCGAAAACGGGCCGCGCCGTGTCGCGACAGGCAGGGACACCCTATGCAGACAGGCTCTTGCGCCTGCCCGACTTCTTGTGCGGCACGGCAGTCGCCACAGCGCCGCCATCGTCCGAGCTGCGCGACGGGTTCGAACTCACCGGCTATTTTCTTGCCCGCGATGTATTCGCGCCGCGGGAGCTTGCGCTACCTGACGCGCGCCGCGCCTATCTGACGGAAGTCGCAAAAGGCGACGCGCCTGCGTCGCGCTGATCAGTTCGTGCAATTGCGGCGCAGCACCGTGCGGCTTACGCCATAGCCTTCGTCCAAAGGCAGCGCCTCGACGCTGCAGCCGGCCGCCGCTCGCGCGCTGTCGTCCGTGGCGCGCTCGTTCGTTACCGGCGTGCCGAGCATGGCGATCGCCAGCATTGCCAAGCTCGTGGCAAGACCAAGACCGAAGATGAGTTTCGCCATTCCCCCGCCCGTTTCGTCAACCGGCCCAGCTGTAGCGTAGGGTGTCCCGGCGCAAGGTTCTAGTGCAGGCCGGCAACACGAATGCGGTACCGGCGGCCGCGCGCCGATCAATTTGCCGCGACTCAGTTGATCCATTACATGGAGCCCATCCGCCGGCAGCGGTAAAGACGACCGGCCGAAGGCTATTCCGATGGGCAGAAATATCGTCCCGCCAACGCCCGGCGGTTCCACCGAACCGGTCAACCTGCGCGAGGCGCTGGAGGAGCGCTATCTCGCCTATGCGCTCTCGACCATCATGGGTCGCGCCTTGCCCGATGCCCGCGACGGGCTGAAGCCGGTGCATCGGCGCATCCTCTATGGGATGCGGATCCTGCGGCTCGATCCCGGCACAACGTTCAAGAAATGCGCCAAGATCGTCGGCGACGTGATGGGCTCGTTCCATCCGCACGGCGACCAGGCGATCTACGATGCGCTCGTCCGCCTCGCGCAGGATTTTTCTTCGCGTTATCCGTTGGTCGACGGGCAGGGCAATTTCGGCAACATCGACGGCGACGGCGCCGCCGCCTATCGCTACACCGAAGCGCGGATGACCGAGGTCGCCCGCCTTCTGCTCGAAGGCATTGACGAGGATGCGGTCGATTTTCGCGACAATTATTCCGGCGACCAGCGCGAGCCAATCGTTCTGCCGGCCGCGTTTCCCAATCTCCTCGCCAACGGCGCGCAGGGCATCGCGGTCGGCATGGCGACGTCGATCCCCTCGCACAACGTCGCCGAGCTTTGCGACGCCGCGTTGCATCTGATCGCGCATAAGAAGGCGACGAGCGACGATCTGCGGGCTTTCGTGCCGGGACCGGATTTGCCGACCGGCGGCGTCATCGTCGATTCCGAGGAAGACATCGCCGAGACCTATCGGACCGGGCGCGGCTCGTTCCGGGTGCGGGCGAAATGGACGCGCGAGGAAGGCACGCGCGGCAGCTACGTCGCCGTCATTACCGAAATTCCCTACATGGTGCAGAAGTCGCGGCTCATCGAAAAGATCGCCGAACTTCTCGCCGAGAGAAAACTGCCGCTCGTCGCCGACGTACGCGACGAATCCGCCGAAGACATCCGCATCGTCATCGAGCCGCGCGCGCGCGGCGTCGATTGCGCGCTGATGATGGAGCAGCTCTTCCGGACGACGGAACTCGAGAGCCGTTTCCCGATGAACATGAACGTGCTCGTCGACGGCGTCGTGCCGCGTGTCGTCTCGCTGCATGAAGCCTTGCAGCAATGGCTCGACCACCGCCGGGTCGTGCTGCAGCGAAGGGCGCGTTTCCGCCTCGGCGAAATCGGCCACCGGCTCGAAATCGTCGCCGGCATGCGCATCGTGTTTTTGAATCTCGACGAAGTGATCCGCATCATTCGCGAGGACGAAGAGCCCAAGGCCGCTTTGATGACGACCTTCAGGCTCACCGAAGTCCAAGCCAATTACATTCTCGATACGCGGTTGCGCAGCCTGCGGCGCATCGAAGAGATGCAGCTGCGCCGCGAATTCGAGGAGCTCAGGAAGGAGAAGCGCGATCTGGAGGGCCTACTCGACGATACCGCCCGGCAGTGGCGGGTCGTCGGCGCCGAGATCCGCGAGCTCAAAAAGAAATTCGGGCCGGATACCGAGCTCGGCCGCCGCCGCACGCGGTTCGAAAAGGTGCCGGACCTCGCCGACGTCGATCTGGCGAGCACGATGATCGAACGCGAGCCGATCACCGTGGTGGTCTCGCAGAAGGGTTGGATCCGCGCCTTGAAGGGTCAGGTCGAGGACCTTTCCAGTCTTCCGTTCAAGGGCGACGACGGCTTGAAGCAAGCCTTCTTTACCGAAACCACGGCGAAGATCCTGGTCCTCGATGGCGACGGCCGCGTCTTCACGATCGAAGCTTCAAAATTGCCGGGCGGCCGCGGCCAAGGCGAGCCCTTGCGGCTCATGGCCGACATCGGCGAAGGCGAAGATATCGTCTCCGTCTTTCCCTATGTGGCGGGCGAGAAAATGCTCGTCGCGGCGAGCGATGGGCGCGGCTTCATCGCACCCTGCGACGAGATGGTGGGCGGCACGCGCAAAGGCAAAATGCTGCTCAACGTCGATACGGCGAAAGCGGCGCTGATCGTTCCTGCCGCGGGCGATCACGTCACGGTCATCGGAGACAACCGCAAGCTCCTCATCTTCCCGCGCGAGCAGGTGCCGGAGATGGCGCGCGGCAAGGGCGTGCGTCTGCAAAAATATCGCGACGGCGGCATCTCCGACGTGCGGGTCTTCCGCCGGGCTGACGGATTGACCTGGCAGGATTCGGCCGGGCGCACGTTCACGCTCGCCTTTAAGGAGCTTTCGGATTGGGTCGGCAACCGCGCCGATGCGGGGCGGCTGCCGCCGAAAGGATTTCCGAAGAACAACAGATTTGGGTGAATGCTATTCCACCCGTTCCCACCCATTCATGCCGAGCCGTTCCTGCGGCAGGAAGCGCGCCTTATACGCCATCTTGCGCGAGCCATGCACCCAATAACCGAGATAGAGGTGCGGCAAGCCAAGCGCGCGGGCGCGTTCGATGTGATCGAGAATCATGAACGTGCCGAGCGAGCGTTTCTCTTCTTCCGGCTCGTAGAAGGAATAGACCATGGAGAGTCCGTCAGCGAGCACGTCGGTGAGGCAGACTCCGGCGAGCGGGCCGCGCCCGTCGAGCTCGGCCGCCCGGTATTCGAGGAGTCGCGTTTCGACATGGCTGTCTTCGACCATCATCGAATAGTCGAGCACCGTCATGTCGGCCATGCCGCCGTCGCCGTGACGCGCGTCGAGATAGGCGCGAAAGATCGCATATTGCTCGGCGGTCGGCTCGCTGCGCACCAAGCTGCCCAAGATATCCCAATTGCGCCGCAGCACCCGACGCAGGCTCTGCGACAGACGGAATTCATCTACTTTGACACGCACCGAGACGCAGGCGCGGCAACTTTCGCAGGCGGGCCGGTAGGCGATCGTCTGCGAGCGGCGAAATCCGGATTGCGTCAACGTGTCGTTAAGCGCCGCCGCCCGCCGCCCGATCAGATGGGTGAAGACCTTGCGTTCCTCCCGCTTCGGCAAGTAGGGGCAGGGAGAGGGCGCAGTCAGATAGAATTGCGGTGCGTCGCGCAGCTCTCGCGTCAATCTCGTGTACCCACTGAAAAACCGCGCGCCTCTTAGCGCGGCTGTCGATTCATCTCACGCCGAACGACGTTAGCCTGACGCCGGTCGCCCGCAAAGTCGAATCGTTCACACGAACTGGCGCGGGCGGCGGGTGACGATCACCCCGGCCAGGATGTCGTGAAGACAGCGCTTGTCGTTGGAGAGCAACGAGACCAGGAATACCGGGGGAAACATCCAGCTCAGATAAAAAAGCACGGCGTGCACCGCAGCATTGAGAAATGGAACCCGGCTTCCGTCGGCGCAGCGCATTTCGAGGTCCATAGCACTCATTCCGGGCGTCGCCATCCGCCATCCGGAAACCGTCAGCCCATTGTAGAAAAAGGCCACTAGCGGAAAAAGCGGCGGTACGAAAAACAGCGAAAGTCCAAAGGTTAGGATCAACAGCCCGAACCAGATCACGAAGCAGAGGATCGAAACGATGATGAGATCGAGCCCGAGCGCCAGGATCCGCCGCGTTCTGACGCCGGCCAGCGCTTCCGGCGGCAAGGACGATTCGACGAAATACGGACCGCCGTAAAAGTGCTCCGTCTGGCTCACCGCGCGTTCTCCAAAGGACCGATCCGCAGGAATGTGGCCCCGAAGATTGGCGGAAACAAGTGGGCTGCCGCCGGCCGCGCCACGGCTTCCGGCAATTCGCCTGAATCTCCTTCCGAAACATCGAATTGGGTGCCTGAGATCCCGCGTCGCGATGGTCGAGTTAGTCGCCTTGAAATTGCCGGCCTAGGAGAACGAGACTCTAGCCCATGTCTTTCAGCTTCTTTGCCACGAGCGGCGCGAAATAGGTGAGTACACCGGCAGCGCCGGCGCGCTTGAAGGCGAGCAAGCTTTCGAAGATCGCCCGGTCGGCGTCGAGCCAGCCATTGTTCACGGCCGCCATCAGCATCGCGTATTCGCCCGAGACCTGGTAGGCGAAGGTCGGCACGCCGAACGTCTCCTTCACCCGGAAAATTACATCGAGATACGGCAGTCCGGGCTTGACGATCACCATGTCGGCGCCTTCCTCGATGTCGAGCGCCACCTCGCGCAGCGCCTCCTCGACGTTGGCGGGGTCCATCTGGTAGGTGCGCTTGTCGCCGACGAGCGTTGCGCTTGAGCCCACCGCGTCGCGGAACGGGCCATAGAAGGCGGAGGCATATTTGGCCGCATAGGCCATGATCGAAACGTCGCCGAAGCCCGCTGCATCGAGGCCGGAGCGGATGGCGCCGACGCGGCCGTCCATCATGTCGGACGGCGCGATGATGTCGCATCCCGCCGCGGCCTCGACCAGAGCCTGGCGGACCAGAACCGCGACGGTTTCGTCATTGAGGATGACGCCGTCCTGCAACAGGCCGTCATGGCCGTGGCTGGTGTAGGGGTCGAGCGCGACGTCGCAGATGACGCCGAGTTCGGGCAGCTCGCGCTTGAGCGTGAAGACCGCGTGCGGAATCAAGCCATCGGG
>JBOHJJ010000109.1:0-6255 GCA_050728495.1 Methylovirgula sp. | reverse complement strand
TCGCCAGAGCCTTCCTGCATCGCCCCGAACTGTTGCTGCTCGACGAGGCGACCGTCGGGCTCGATGTGAAGGCGCGCGCCGACATCATCGCGCAAGTGCGCGGTCTGGTTGCCAGCGAAGGCATCGGTGTGCTGTGGACGACGCATTTGATCGACGAGATCGCCAAGACCGACTCGGTCGTGATTCTGCACGAAGGCAAGGTCCGCGAGAAAGGTCTCGCCACCGAGATCCTGGCGGGTACCGGCACCACCGACATGCGCGCGGCCTTCGTTAAAGTCACCGGCGCCGAAATTCACGACGAGGCCGGCCGATGACCAGCATTGCCACGGAGCGACTGTCGCACAAAGGTTTCAACCTGACGCAATATGCGATTGCGCTGCAAGGAATCGTTTGGCGCGAATCCTTGCGCTTCGTGCATCAGCGCGGACGTTTCGTTTCGGCGCTGGTACGACCGCTCGTCTGGCTGTTCATCTTCGCCTCGGGTTTCCGCGCCGTTCTCGGCATTTCGATCATCCCGCCGTATCAGACCTACGTGACCTACGACGTCTACATCACGCCGGGGCTGATGGCGATGATCTTGCTCTTCAACGGCATGCAGTCGTCGTTGTCGATGGTCTACGATCGCGATACCGGCAACATGCGCACCCTGCTGGTGAGCCCTTTCCCGCGCTGGTATCTGTTGACTTGCAAACTGTTCGCCGGCGCGGCGGTCGGCGTTCTGCAGGTCTATACCTATTTGTTGATCGCCTATTTCTGGGGGATCTCGCCGGACTCGCCGTGGGGCTATGTGACGGTCCTTCCGGCGCTGTTTCTTTCCGGATTGATGCTCGGATCGCTCGGCATGGTGCTATCGTCGCTGATCCGGCAGTTGGAGAACTTTGCGGGAGTCATGAACTTCGTTATTTTTCCGATGTTCTTCGCCTCCTCGGCGCTTTTTCCGCTCTGGGAGGTGCAGGAGAAGAGCCCTTGGCTTGCCACCGTCTGCTGGCTCAATCCCTTCACCTACGCGGTCGAACTGGTCCGCTTCGCCTTCTACGAACAGCTCAATCTCACCTCGCTCGCGGTCGATATCGGCTGCATGATCGTGTTCCTTGCCGCGGCGGTCATCGCCTACGACCCGGCGCGCGGCATGCTGATCCGCCGCGGCGCAGGAGCCGCAGAATGAGCGGTACTACGCAGCTCATGGCCTCCGGTGCCGCAAGAAACGCCCGCGGCTTGGGCCGACGCGGCGAGCGCGTCGACCGGCAGGCTCGCTCGCTAAGTTTCGGCAGCCTATTTCTTGGAGCCGTCCGCTTTGAACTGCGAGATATAGGCCCAGATGTTGTCGCGGTCGCTCTGCCTGGGAAGACCGGGGAAGAGCATCTTGGTACCGGGAATATCGGCCTGCGGATTGGTGATGTACTTCTTGAAGGTCTGCTCGTTCCAAACGAAGCTGGTCTTCTTCTTCGCCTGGTCCGCCGCGGAATAGGCGTAGCCGGGTTCGGAACCGATCGTTCGCCCATCGATACCATTCAGATCCGGACCGACGAAATTCACCGCCCCGGGACCGATACGGTGGCACAGCGCGCAGGTGTGTTTGAAAATCTGTGCGCCGGCGGCGGGATCGCCCGCCGCGAGCGCCGGCCCTGCCATCAGAACGAGCATGCCGCCCGCCAGCCAGGCCACGCTTTTGTAACTCATGATTTCCTTCCCCTCTGCGGTGGCGGCATTCACCGCCTACGAAATACCGGACGATCAGCTTTATCGTTGTACGCCTACAGATGTGTAGCCCGATCGGCGGATCCAAGACAATCCCTGCGGCACGGAAGCGAGATTCTGAAATGCGCGAAGTCCTTCATTTGAAAGCCGAGGTTGCGATGCATCAGAAACCTATCCGCGCAATTGCGGCGTTTTGTCTCGGTTTGCTCCTCCTCTGCGGCGGCCAAGCGCAAGCTGCGGACATCCTTCGTATTGCAGTGCAAAAAAACGGCACCTTTAGTTGGGAGCTTGCCGTCATCAAGAACCACGGGCTCGACGCTAAAGCCGGGCTCAACCTGCAGATCACCGAACTCGGCTCCCCCGATGCCGGCAAGATCGCCATCATGGGCGGCTCCGCCGACATCATTCTGTCCGATTGGCTGTGGGTTTCGCGCGAGCGCAGCCTAGGCGGCAAGCTCAAATTCTATCCCTACTCGAGCACGCTTGGCGCGGTTATGGTGCCCGCCAAGTCGTCGATCAAGTCTTTGGCCGACCTGAAGGGTAAGAAACTGGCAGTCGCCGGCGGCCCACTCGACAAAAGCTGGCTGCTGTTGCAAGCGCTCGCTAAACGCTCCTCGATCGATCTCGCCTCGCAATCGACCATCGTCTACGGCGCCCCGCCATTGCTCTGGCAGAAGGCGCTGCAGGGCGAAAGCGACGCAACGCTGAACTTTTGGAACTACTGCGTCGATCTTGAACTGCATGGTTTCAAGCGTCTGATCGGCATTGACGACGTCGAGAAGGATCTTGGCGCCAGCGGGCGCGTAGCGATGCTCGGGTATGTCTTTGACGAGACATTCGCGCGGCAACATCGCGACGTACTGCGCCGTTTCCTCGCGGTCACCCGACAGGCGCAGGACATTCTGGCGCATTCGGATGCCGATTGGCGGAAACTCGCGGCGCTTATCGGCACGTCGGATCCCAAGGCGCTCGCCCTCTATCGCAAGCGTTATGTCGAAGGCATCAAAGTACGGCCGGTCGCGGCCGAAGAAGCCGACGCGCGCAAGCTCTATCTCATTCTCGCCCAGATCGGCGGGCCAACGTTAGTCGGGCCGGCGTCCGAACTCGATAGCGGCACCTTCTATAAAGGGGCGACGGAAAACTAACGTGGTTCTGAGAATCCTGTCGCTCCTTCTGTTGATCGCGATTTGGCAGGTGGCTTCGATGCTCGCGGCAAGCCGGCTGTTGCCGGAGCCGCTTGCCGTCGTCCACGTCATGCTGCAGGAAGCCCGTTCCGGCGCGCTGTTCTTCAATCTCGGCGCGACGCTGGCGCGGGTTGTAATCTCCTTCAGCCTGGCGATGTTCTTCGGCACCTTGTTTGGCGTGCTGATGGGCCGCAACGTGACGCTCGACCGGCTCGGCGATCCTTGGCTCGTCGTCCTCCTGAACCTGCCGGCGTTGGTCATCATCGTGCTTGCCTACATCTGGATCGGCCTGACCGATACCGCGGCGATCCTCGCCGTCGCCCTCAACAAATTACCGAATGCGACGGTGACCATCCGCGAAGGTGCGCGTTCGCTCGACGCCGGCCTCGAGGAGATGGCGACCGTCTTCGCCATGCCGTGGCAAACGCGGCTCAGACATGTGATGCTCCCCCAGCTTGCGCCCTACATCGCCGCGGCAACGCGCTCCGGACTGTCAATCGTCTGGAAGATCGTTCTCATTGTCGAACTTCTCGGCCGCTCGAACGGCGTCGGTTTCGAGATCGGCACCGCCTTTCAAATATTCGATGTCGCGCTTCTTCTCGCCTATGCGCTTCCATTCGTCGGGATCATGCTCGCAATCGAAGCCTTCATCGTGCAACCATTCGAGCAACATGTCTCCCGTTGGCGTCCCAAGACAGCTTGATATCAAGATCGCGAGCAAGGCGTTTCGCACCGCGTCAGGCGAGGTGCGTGAAGTGCTGCGCGATTTCTCGACCTCGCTCGCGGTGGGCAAGATCCATGCGCTTGTCGGGCCGTCGGGCTACGGCAAAACCACGCTGCTGCGTATCATCATCGGTCTCGATCGCGACTTCGAGGGTACGGTCACGCTGCCGCCCGACACCAAGGTTGGCATGGTGTTTCAGGAGCCGCGGCTGCTGCCTTGGCGCAGCGTGCTCAACAATCTGCAGTTGGCAGCACCGCAGGCGAGCGAGGCGAATCTTCAGCGCATCGCGACCGATCTCGGCATCGCCGGGCATCTGCGCTATTTCCCCGGCGAATTGTCGCTCGGTCTCGCCCGCCGCGTAGCATTGGCGCGAGCGTTTGCGGTCAACCCCAACCTTCTGGTCCTCGACGAGCCCTTCGTCTCGCTCGACACCGCGCTGGCGATGCGGCTCGGCGAAGAACTCGTAGCGCTCGTCGAACACACCGAGGTGACGACGCTGCTCGTGACCCACGACATCGACGAAGCGATCCGGCTCGCCGACCACATCATGCTTTTAGGCGGCCGGCCGGCCAAGATCGCCGCCGATTTTGATATCGCCTTGCCGAGAGCGGCGATGACGGCCGATTATGCGGCAAAAATCAAAGCCGAGATCGGCGCCGTCATCGTGGAAGCTGTCGCGTGACCCTTCTGATCTTCGACTGCGACGGCGTGCTCGTCGATTCCGAACTGATCGCCCTCGAGATCCTGGCAAATATGCTGACCGAGCTCGGCTGGCCGGTAAAACCGGCCGAATGCCGGGCGCGCTTCATGGGCAGAAGCACGCGCGAGGTGCTTAGCGAAGTCGAAGCGATGCTCGGCCACTCGATTCCAGCGGAATTCGGCGAAGCGATGCAGGCGCAACTCTTCGTGCGTCTGCGCCGCGAGTTGCAGCCGGTGCGCGACATCCGCGACGTCGTGACGGCGCTTCCCTATCCGGTTTGCGTCGCCTCATCCTCGCAGCCCGAGCGCATCGCCCTGTCGCTTGCGGTGACGGACCTTGCACCGCTTTTTGCGGGCCGTGTCTTTAGCGCTGCTGAGGTACGCCACGGCAAGCCGGCTCCCGATCTTTTTCTTCACGCCGCCGTCCGCATGGGCATTCCCCCTGAGCACGCAATCGTGATCGAGGATTCGCCGGCGGGCGTCATCGCCGCGCGTCGCGCCAAAATGGGCGCGATCGGCTTTGCCGGTGCGAGCCACGCTGATGCGGGCTTGGCCGATTTACTTGCCCGGGCGGGAGCGCGCGAGGTGCTCGTCCGGATGACGGATCTGCCCGCCGCGATCGAACGGCTGCGCGCCCTGGTGCCCCCATGAAGCTTGTTCTCGTGGTGGCGGCGGCGCTCATCGACGCCGATGGACGGGTGCTGATCGCACGCCGCCCGGAAGGAAAGCCGCTCGCCGGACTGTGGGAGTTTCCCGGCGGGAAGGTCGATCCCGACGAGCGGCCCGAGACGGCGCTGATCCGCGAGCTTGCCGAGGAACTCGGCATCGAGGTCGAGGAAGCCTGCCTCGCGCCGCTCACCTTCGCGAGCCACACCTATGAGGATTTTCACCTCCTGATGCCGCTTTACGTCTGCCGGCGCTGGCGCGGCATAGTGCGAGCCGAGGCGGCGCAGGCGCTGAAATGGGTATGGCCGCAAGATCTGCGCGGGTATCCGATGCCGCCGGCGGATGCGCCGCTCATTCCGGCGTTGCTCGATCTCTTGGGATAATTCGCGGCTATTGCCCGAACGGGTCGAAGAGCCAGCCCGGACCCGGGGAATCATAGTAGTAGCGGGCCCGTGCATAGCCGAAGGCCCGCTGGCGAGGCTGCTGGCTCCTGGCGTAGAATTGTGTGGGCGGAGTCCCGGAGATCGTGATCACGGCACCTTCCGACTTGACCATCTGGAATAGTAACGCGGCGTTGTCCGGCGCAATTCGGACGCAGCCGTGCGATACGGGATGCCCCAGCCACGCGGTTTCGTAGGTGCCGTGGATTGCGATGCCGCCATCGAAGAAAATCGAATGCGGCATCGGCGAATGATAGTATTTGCGCGAATAATGCACTGCCTGGAGGCTATAGGGCCGAAACGTACCTCGCGGGGTCACATAGCCGGCGCGGGCGGTCGATACCGGCCAGGAATAGTTGCCGGTCGAGGATTCGACGTGCATGGTTTGGGTGGTGAGGTCGATTTCAATCCGCACCGTGGCGCTGGCCGGCGCGAGCCAAAAAAATCCGCAAAGCAAAACAAGAGCGCCAAGAATGCCGCGCATGAATCCTCTCAGGGTACCTGGCTCGATGCTGAACCCAGGCTCGGGGAGCGTAAACCGCAAAATTTAAGTAAGGTTGATGGCAAACATGTGTACGTCTTGCCGGCGCCGCTGAGCCTCGAGCCTCCGCGGCCGCGACCGGCGCTGACGCTCGCCGAACTTCCGGCGCCTTGCCGGACGCTGCTCGGCGCCAAATAGGCCGCCTGTTCCCCATGGATCTCAAGGTCAACCCGCCGCTGATCGGCACCGCCTCGAACCCGCTGCTCGAAGAATGGACCGGGCCGTTCGGCGCGCCGCCATTCGCGGCGATCCGGCCTGCGCATTTCCGCCCCGCCTTCGTGCAGGCCTTCGCGGAGCATCGGA
>JBOHJJ010000108.1:0-3282 GCA_050728495.1 Methylovirgula sp. | reverse complement strand
CCACTGACCGGCCATCCTTATGCGATCCTGGATTGGATCGAAGGATTCGAGCTGCAGGCGATGTTCGCCGCGCTCGCGGCGGAGAGACGCGTCGCGCTTGGTGGCGCAATCGGGCGCATGCTGGCCGCGGTGCATCGCTTTACGTTCGACAAGCCCGGAGTTTTGGATGCCGATCTCAACGTGAGGGAACCGATCGACCTCGATAAAAAAGGTCTGATCGCCTATCTTGAGCAAACGTTCCTCAAAGGTCCGGGCGGCGCAAGGCTGGGAGCGGAGCTAAGTTCGGCGCTCTTGCACTTCGCGGCGCGCGAGGGCGACATCCTCGATGAGTGGCTCCAGCAACCCTGTCTCGTACATGGCGACTTCAACGGATCGAACATTTTGCTCGGTGCAAGCAAGGATTGTAGGATCGCGGCGATCATCGATTGGGAATATGCGCTGAGCGCCACCCCGGCGCTCGACTTCGGCAATCTGCTGCGACCGCCGCTCGACGCCAAACCCGAGTTCGCGACCGCCTTGGCGGAAGGGTATCGCGAGGCCGGCGGCAGCCTGCCGGCCCAATGGGAGCGGATCGCGCGGCTTGCCGACATGTATGCCTTCGCCGACATCTTGAGCCGCCCGGCGACTAACGCGGTGGTCGTCGCGGATGCGAAGGCGGTCATTACCAAGTTGATTACGAACTGACCGGGCGTTACTTGACCCGCGACCATTGTTGGTCGCCGCAGAATATGCCGCCTAGCACGCAGCCCTCGATCTTCAGCACGCTGTCGCTGACGAGCATCATCCGTGCGTCGTACCGCTGCCCGTCCTTAGCATTGACCACTGTGCCGGACCACCGATCGCCGACCGGCCGCATGTCGATCAAAACTTCGCGGCCGACCAGGTTGGCGGCATCTTTCGACCAGGACACGAAGCCGCAGAGATTGGCGCCACAGGGCCGGATCGCAACATCGGCGCTGCCGTCGGCGATGAGCCATTCGCCGACCGGTCCCGGCGAGGCCGAAGCCGCCGGCACGCAGGCAAGCAGCGAAGCGGCAGCTACAAGGGCAGAAGTCTTCATCGCACCCTCCTTCGAACCAACGAATACCGTGCCGGAGAAATGCCTGAGTTACCCCTTCGGTTGCTGCGATCGGCGCGAGCGGATATCGAGTGCAATCGCGCCGACTTTCCGGCCGCGCAGGAAACCTATCCGAGGAACCATGATTCGCCTACAAGCCGGCGCCGCTCATGCCTGCATCGCGGAAGAAGGCGCCGAAATTGTGGAATGGGTGGTTGGCGGCAAGCCCTTGCTCTGGCGAAAAGATCCCGCCGTCTGGAACGAAACGGCGCCACTTCTCTTTCCGGTCGTCGGTTGGACCAAAAATCATCAGGTGCGCGTCGGCGCCAAATGCTACCCGCTGGGACTGCATGGATTTGCGCGGTATCGCACGTTCCGAGTGGCGGAGCAGGGCGACGATTGCGTTCGCCTCACGCTGGCGAGCGATGCAGATACGCGCGCGCTCTATCCCTTTGAGTTCAGTCTCAGCGTCGATGTTCGGCTCGGCGAAGCGACGATTTCCGTTGAGATCGGCGTTGCAAATTGCGGCACGGGGCCGATGCCCTATGCCTGCGGGCTTCACCCGGGCTTTCGTTGGCCATTCGCGGGCGGCGCGCCCGAGAACTATTTGTTGCGCTTTGCCGAACCGGAAGACCCGTTGGTTCCGGTGATTGCGCCGGGCGGCCTCATCTCGCCGGAGCGACGGCGACTGCCGCTCGCTGGTCGTGTCCTGCATCTGGCGGCGTCGCTGTTTCAAAACGATGCGCTCTGCTTTCTGAACGCCGCGAGCCGAGAGATACGGTTCGAGGCGCCGGACGGATCGGCCATCGTCGTTGCGGCCGAGAACTTTCCGCATTTCGGGATCTGGTGCCACCCCGGCCACGGCTATCTCTGTATCGAAGAATGGACGGGCTATAGCGATCCGGAGAATTTCTCTGGCGATCTGTTTGAAAAGCCGTCGATGCTGGTCTTGGCGCCTGGCGCGAGCGGGCGGCACCGCGCGACCTTCACCTACGCGGCCGCGCCGCATCCCTTGGCAGAGCTGCGGAAACCTGACAGATAGGCGGCCAAAGGAGACGTGGGTCCATGACATTGGGTAACCAACCGCAGATCGACGTTTTGCGGCCGTCGGGGCAAAAGGCTCTGCTGATCGATGGTAAGAAGGTTGCCGAAAGCGTTCTTGTGGAAGTCGCGGCGGGTGCCGCCGCACTCGCTGCCAAGGGCGTCAAGCCGGGGCTCGCCGCCGTTCTCGTCGGCGAAAATCCTGCAAGCCAGGTCTACGTCAGGTCCAAGGGCAAAGCGGCGCAGTCCTGCGGCTTTCACTCGGTCCAGTATGATCTGCCGGAGACGACAAGCGAGGCCGACCTGCTCGATCTCGTCGAGCGGCTGAATGCCGATCCCGCCATTCATGGAATCCTGGTGCAATTGCCGTTGCCGCCGGCGATCCACGCAACGCGCGTGTTGGAGCGCGTCTCGCCGCGCAAGGACGTCGACGGCTTCCATCCCTTCAATGTAGGACTTCTCTCGGTAGGCGATCTCGGTCGCGCCCTCGTGCCGTGCACGCCTGCCGGCTCGATAGTGTTGCTCGAACAAGCCGCGGCGGCGCTCGGCGTCGAGATTTCCGGAGCCGACGCGGTCGTCGTCGGGCGTTCCAACATCGTCGGCAAGCCGATGGCGCAATTGCTGCTCTCGCGTAACGCGACGGTTACGGTCGCCCATTCGCGCAGCCGCGATCTCAAAGGGATCGTGCGGCGCGCCGACATCGTCGTCGCCGCCGTCGGCCGGCCGGAGATGGTGCGTGGCGATTGGATCAAAGAGGGCGCCATCGTCATCGACGTCGGCATCAATCGCGTGCCGGGCGAGGGCCTCGACGCGCAGGGTAGACCGAAAACGCGACTCGTCGGCGATGTCGATTTCGCCGCGGCTTTGGCGCGGGCTGGGGCGATCACGCCGGTGCCGGGCGGCGTCGGGCCGATGACCATCGCTATGCTCATGGCCAATACGCTGCGCGCCGCCAAGTTGTCGCTCGGCTGACCGCACGGCGCCCTTATTCCGGGTCGGTCGTCGGGTCTAAGGGCAGGTCGCCGCTATGCGGGGGCGGCGCCGGTAGGCGCAGATTGGGCTCGCCTTGGATGAGCTGCGGAGCCTTGAAGCTTCCCTTAAGGCGCAGCGAAAGCGGCTGCGACTGACTTCGTCGGCTCAAGCTTTGCGTCGTCTGGCCGAGCGCCGCGAGATCGAGCGTGCGA
>JBOHJJ010000107.1:0-5896 GCA_050728495.1 Methylovirgula sp. | reverse complement strand
CGAAGCGCGTAAGAGGACTGTTTCTCGCCGGCCAGATCAACGGCACGACCGGTTATGAGGAGGCGGGTGCGCAAGGGATTGTTGCCGGCCTCAATGCCGCGACCAGGGCCGTGGGCGGCGCGCCGATTTCGATCGACCGTTCGGAAGCCTATCTCGGCGTATTGATCGACGATCTCGTCACGCGCGGCGTCACCGAGCCCTACCGCATGTTCACCTCGCGCGCCGAATACCGGCTAACATTGCGCGCCGACAATGCCGATCAGCGCCTGACCGAGAAAGGAATTGCCATCGGCGTCGTCGGCGGCGAACGCGCCCGTGCCTTTCGTGCAAAGGCCAAAGCCCTGCAAGAAGCGCGTGCCCAACTTGAGGTGCTGCGCCTCAGTCCCAACGAGGCGGGCTCGCACGGGATCCGCATCAACCACGATGGAATGCGCCGCACGGCGTTCGATCTGCTCGGATTTCCAGAGGTCGATTTCGCCGCCTTGCAGCGCATCTGGCCGGAGCTGGCATCGACCGGCGCGGAAGTCGCCGCGCAAATCGAGATCGATGCTAAATACGCCGTCTATCTCGACCGTCAGGCGGCGGATATCGCCGGCTTCCGGCACGACGAAGCGCTGCCGATCCCAGCGGGCATCGACTATGCCGGCATGCCCGGCCTTTCGACCGAAATCCGCCAGAAACTTGCGGTGGTCCGGCCACAGACCATGGGCCAGGCAGGCCGGATCGAGGGCGTCACGCCAGCTGCTTTGACGCTGCTCGCAGCGCGCATCCGACGGGCAGGGTGAGCCAGGGTGAGCGGCGAACGGCGCGCGACCGGAGACCGCGCCGCTGCACTGGCGCTTTTTCCGCTGCCGCCAGAAACCGAACGGCGCCTGGTCATCTATGCCGATCTGCTCACCAAGTGGCAGAAGACGATCAACCTCGTCGCGGCATCGACCATGCCGCACCTCTGGATGCGCCACTTCGCCGATTCGCTGCAAGCCCAAGCCGCGGCGCCCGCCGCGCGCTGCTGGGTCGACCTCGGATCGGGAGCAGGGTTTCCAGGGCTGGTCACCTCCATCCGGCTCGCCGAAGAGCCGGGCGCGACAGTCCATCTGATCGAATCCGATCAGCGCAAATGTGCCTTTCTCCGGGAGGTTTCACGTGAAACAGGAGCGCCTGCCGTCGTTCATTCGGGACGCATTGAGACGGTTGTCGCGGAGATTGAAGGCCCAATCCAAGCGGTGAGCGCGCGGGCGCTTGCGCCGTTGCCGGAGCTTCTTCGCTACGCCGAAAAGTTCTTGGACCAGGGCGCGATCGGCGTCTTTCTCAAGGGACAAGATGTTGCACGCGAATTGACCGATTTGGCCACATCAAGTAGATACCACCTCATACTGCGTGAGAGCGTTACTTCGCGTTCCGGTCGGCTGGTGATCGTCGGCAGGCCAGACCGGCCCGATATTGCATCGCAGCAAACTGCCGAATAGGATTTTCCGAACAATCGCTTAGCTCATTCCGCCGATGCATCGGCCCGGATTCGAGGCATGTCCTATTCCCCCGATTTGCGCGTCCTTGTGCTCGCCAACCAGAAGGGTGGCGTCGGGAAGACCACCACCGCAATCAACCTCGGCACGGCACTCGCGGCGATCGGCGAGCGGGTGCTGATCGTCGATCTTGATCCGCAAGGCAATGCATCGACCGGGCTCGGCATCGACCGCCGCAACCGCGGAATCTCCACCTACGAAATAATGACCGGCGAAGAACCGCTCAAAGCAGCGATCAAGGAAACCGCCGTGCCGCGGCTTTGGATCGCGCCATCGACGCTCGATCTGCTCGGCGTCGAACTTGAAATCGCCCCGCACAAAGATCGCGCCCATCGGCTGCGCAACGCCATTCAGCGGTTGGCGGAGGAGCAGGCGGACGCGCCGGAACGGTTCACCTACATTCTTCTCGACTGTCCGCCGTCGCTCAATCTTCTCACCATCAACGCGCTTGCCGCGAGCGACAGCGTGCTCGTGCCGCTGCAATGCGAATTCTTCGCGCTCGAAGGTCTCTCGCAATTGCTTTCTACGGTCGAGCAGGTGAAGAAAAGCCTCAACGCCGATCTTTCGATCCATGGCATCGTGCTGACCATGTATGACCCGCGCAACAATCTCGCAACGCAAGTCGCAGCCGATGTGCGCGGCTTCATGGGCAACAAAGTTTACGACACGATCATCCCGCGCAACGTGCGCGTCTCGGAGGCGCCGTCGCACGGAAAGCCGGTGCTTCTCTACGATCTCAAATGCAGCGGCAGCCAGGCCTATCTGCGGCTCGCGTCGGAAATCATTCAGCGTGAGCGGCAGTTGCGCGCGGCTTAGCAGGCCGAGGGGGGCAAACCATGAAGGCGGCGAACATGGCAGAAGAAACGTGCCCGCGGCTCGGTCGCGGGCTGGCGGCATTGATCGGCGAAAGCGGCGAGGAAGGCGCCGCCGTGGCGCGGGCACGCGGCCAGAAGAAAATTCCGACCGCTTTCCTGCGTCCCAATCCGCGTAATCCGCGCAAGAGCTTTGACGATACGCAACTCGAAGAACTCGCCAGCTCGATCCGCGAGAAAGGTATCATTCAGCCGATCCTCGCTCGCACGCTTCCGGGTCGCGCGGATGCCTACGAGATCATCGCCGGCGAACGGCGGTGGCGCGCGGCGCAGAAAGCCGGCTTGCACGAAGTGCCGATTATCCTCGTCGAAGCGGACGAGCGGCAGGCGATCGAGCTAGCCATCGTCGAAAACGTGCAGCGCACCGATTTGAACGCGCTTGAGGAAGCCTTGGGCTATGAGCAGCTTGAAAAGGAATTCGGTTATTCGCAGAGCGAACTCGCCAATGTGATCGGTAAAAGCCGCAGCCACGTCGCCAATACGCTGCGCCTCTTGAACCTGCCGGAGAAGACGAAGCGGCTGCTCGCCGACGGGGCGATTTCGGCCGGGCACGCGCGCGCCCTTCTCACGATCACGGATGCCGATGCAATCGCCGAGCAGATCGTGGCACAAGGCCTTTCGGTACGCGACGTCGAGCGACTCGTACAGAAATCCACGTCGCGCGCCGCGCGCAAGAGCGGCGAAACAGAAGGTAAGGACAGCGATACGCGCGCCATGGAAAAGACGTTAAGCAACGCCTTGGGCCTCAACGTCACAATCGCGCATCGCGGCGAAGCGGGCGAGGTGAAGATCCGCTACAAGAACCTCGACCAGTTCGACGGGCTCTGCCGCAAGCTGAAAGGATAGCAAGGATCAACGCGGCGGCTCGCGCAAAAAGACTGGAGAAACGGTCGCGTGTCAGCCGACCTTTTTCGCGGCGAGCGCGATCGCCCATAGTGCGCGCAGCGCGATCATATCTGCAAGCGCCGGCTCGCGCCGGGCTTTGGCGATTGCCTGTCCCAATCCGGTGATCGCCCGGGCGAGCCTCTCCGACGTCCACGCGCGCACATGCCGGTCGAACGTCGCGCCGCGCCTAAACGCCCCATATCCGCCCGATTCGGGCCGTCCGGCTTCCGCGTCGAGTCGGGCACGATGCAGCGCGGTGGCATGACGCAGCGCCGTACCAAGCAGCAGGTTGTAGTCGCCGCCTTCCAGGAACACATGCTTCACCGCCTCTTCGAGGGCCGCGAAATCTCCTTCGAACGCGCCGTTGACGGCCGCATCGACGGCAAGGCTTGACGCCGCGGTGACGATCGTCGCGATATGCTCGACCGTTACGCGCCCCGCGCCATGCGCGTAGAGAAGAAGTTTGGCGAGTTCCGAGCGCGTCGTGAGCCGATCTTCGCCGAGCAGCGAGACGAGCAGCGCCTTCGCGTCGGGGCCGATTTCCAGATTTTCGGCGCCGAGTTCCGTGTCGATAAGCTCGCCCAGTTCCTTTGCCGAATCGGGGTTGCATTCGAGCACGGCGGCGCCGGGACTTGCCTCGCAAAGGCGGCGCAGCGGCGCATCGCGTTTCAAGGCGCCCGCCTCGATCACGATCGTACAGTCGCCGGGCGGAGCCGCAAGCAGAGGTTCGAGCGCGGCGACGAAGCTTTTCGCTTGCGCGTTGATGGCGATCGCGCGCCGGCCGCCGAAGAGCGGCATCGTGTTTGCCTCGTCGGCAAGCCGCAGCGGATCGGCGGCGAGAACGTCGCCGCTGAGCCGCAGAAATTGAAATGGGTCTTTGGGATCGTCGACGCTGCGCGCGATGATCTTCTGAGCGCGCTCCGCGACCAGACCGGCGTCTGCGCCAAAGAGAAGGTAGACGACGATCTTCGGGGGCGGACGTTTGAGGAAGCGCTCTACCTCGCTAGCTTTGACCGCGACCATCAGGTGCGTGTCGCGAGCTCGGCGGCGACTTGGGTCCGAATCTGATCGGCCAGCATCCGCGCGTCGCGAATTTCGGCGTCACGCGCCGCACGCACGTCGGCGAAGCGCGCCAGCGAACGATCGTAGCTTGCCGCAACGAAGGCTCTGCCTTTGAAGATGGGTTCCGGACTGGCGGCGGGAACGAGCCTGAAATTGGCGGTGGTAATCACGGTCGAGCCGGTGGGAATGCCGGTCACGGTATCGATCAAAGCCGACTGCGAACTCTCCGCCAGGGTGACAACCAAATGATATTTCGCCGGCGGTTGCGCACCGGTACCGTTCAATGCCAGCTGGAGATCGTCGCCGAGATAATGGCCGAGACGGCCGTCGATCGGATCGATGGCGACCGCCTGGAGTTTGCTGGCAAGCTTGTCGCCTTGTCCGTTCCAGGAGCCGTAGAGCGGTTCGACGGTGGTGAGGCACCCGCCAAGCAGCGGGAGCGGCGCGAGCAGCGCGAGCCGTGCGAGCCATCGGATCCAAGCTTGCCTAGGCGACGACATTCACGATCCTCTGCGGAACAATGATGACCTTCTTCACCGCCCGGCCGTCGAGCGCGCGTTGGACTGCATCGAGCGCCAGCACGGCGTTTTCGATGGCGCCCGCATCGGCGTTGCGTCCGATCACGAGATCCGCCCGCTTCCTGCCGTTCACCTGCACCGGCAGGCTGATCGTATCTTCGACGATCAGACTCTTTTCCGCAACCGGCCAAGGCGCTTCTGCGACCAGCCCGGCGTGATCTAGCCGCGCCCAGCATTCCTCCGCCAAATGCGGCATCATCGGCGCAAAAAGCCGCACGAATATGTCGGCTGCCTCGCGGAAGGCGAAGCGCAGATCGGGGCCGACCGCCGGGGTCTCGATATCGCCGAGCGCGGCGGATAATTTATTGGAAAGATCATAGACTTGGGCAATCGCGCGGTTGAACCGCAGACGGCTCAGATCCGCTTCGACCCGAATAAGCGCAGCGTGCGCGGCCTTGCGAACCTCGCCGGCGGCGGGCGAAAATTCGGCCGGTACCGGTGCATCAGGCGGCGTCGCGATCGAGGCTAAGTCCTCTACCAGGCGGAAAATGCGCTGCACGAATTTCGCCGCGCCCTGCACGCCCTCTTCGGTCCAGATCACATCGCGCTCCGGCGGCGAATCGGAGAGCATGAACCAGCGCGCCGTGTCGGCGCCATAGGACGCGATGATTTCGTCCGGATCGACGGTGTTGCGCTTCGACTTCGACATCTTCTCGATTGCCCCAATCTCCACCGGGCGATGCTCGTCGCGGGTAAACGCACGGTGGCCGTCGGGCCCGCTTTCGATGCAGATTTCGGAGGGCAAAAGATAGCCGCCGTCGGCGCCGCGGTAGGTCTCGTGCACCACCATGCCTTGGGTGAAGAGGCCGGCAAACGGCTCTTTCAGCGCGTCGGCATGGCCGGTTTTCTGCATGGCGCGAGTGAAGAAGCGCGAATAGAGCAGGTGAAGGATCGCGTGCTCGATGCCGCCGATATATTGATCGACCGGCAACCAATGCCGGACCGCGCCGTCGGTCGTCGGTTCCTCGGCATTCCA
>JBOHJJ010000106.1:0-2949 GCA_050728495.1 Methylovirgula sp. | reverse complement strand
AAGGCGATGACCTCGATGCGATCAAGGCGCGCACCGAGGAACTCGTGCAGGCTTCCATGAAGCTTGGCGAAGCGATGTACAAGGCGCAGGGCGAACCCGGCGCGGCCCCCGAGGCCGGGCAGGAAACGCCGCAAGACGATGTGATCGACGCCGAGTTCAAAGAGGTCGGTCCCGACGACAAGAAGAAGTCGGCCTGAGCCCCGACCCAGGCGATGCGAAAAGGCCAGGCATCCGCCTGGCCTTTTTTGTGCAAAAATCGAGGGTTGGCAATTCGAGCCTGGATTTCTTATCTGTTGACTCGCGGTTCTTGGCGCCCCCAAGAACTGCGAAACTCCATCTCGAATCCATTATGATGCGAAGGCCGCATAGGGATCTGATCTGCGATGGCGAAACGCTGTTTTTATGAAGTTCTCGGCGTGACGCGGAGCTGTTCCGATGTCGAACTCAAGGCGGCATTCCGTAAGGCCGCCATGCAATATCACCCGGATCGCAATCCGGGCGACTCTAGCGCCGAACACAGATTCAAAGAGCTGAACGAAGCCTATCAGATCCTCTCGGACGGCCAGAAGCGCGCCGCCTATGACCGTTACGGGCACGCGGCTTTCGAGTCGGGCGGCAGCGGTTTTACCGCGGGAGATGGGTTCGCCGCTTCGATGGCGGACATTTTCGACGATCTTTTCGGTGACGTGATGGGCCGGCGCGGCGGCGCGCGGAGCGGCACCACGCGCGGCTCGGATCTGCGCTACAATCTCGAAATCACGCTCGAAGAAGCTTTTTCCGGCAAGACCGCGAATTTGAGCTTGCCGACCTCCATTACCTGCGCGGCCTGCGCCGGCAATGGTGCCAAACCGGGCGCCAAGCCCCGCGCTTGCCCAACCTGCGGCGGCTATGGCCGCGTCCGCGCCCAGCAAGGCTTTTTCTCGATCGAACGGACCTGCCCGCATTGCCACGGGCATGGCGCGATGATCGACAACCCATGCCCGCAATGCGCAGGCTCGGGCCGCGTGACCCGCGAACGCAGCTTGTCGGTCAACGTGCCGGCCGGCGTCGAGGATGGCACCCGAATTCGGCTCGCCGGGGAAGGCGAAGCGGGACTGCGTGGCGGTCCGCCCGGCGATCTCTATATCTTCGTAGCGACGAAGCCGCATCCTTTCTTCCAGCGCGATGGTGCCGATCTCTTCTGCCGCGTGCCGATCTCGATGGTGCAAGCCGCGCTCGGCGGCGAAGTAGCGGTGCGTACGCTCGGCGGCGGCGAAACCAAGGTGAAGATCCCGGAGGGCACGCAATCCGGCAAACAGTTCAAGGTGAAGAGCAAGGGCATGCCGGTGCTGCGCTCGCGCGACATCGGCGATCTGTATATCCAAGTCACCGTCGAGACGCCGCAGAACTTGACCAAGCGCCAGCGCGAATTGCTCGCCGAGTTCGATTCTCTTTCCTCCACCAGCACACATCCGGAATCCTCTGGCTTCTTCGCGAAGATGAAGGATTTTTTCGAGAATCTCGGATCGTAGCCGACCAGTCTCCGCCAGTTTCCTTGACGCGGCCACGATTGTCGGCGATTTTACGCCTCCGACAAGACGGGGTTAGCGTTGCGGCAAAACGAAGCGATGCGTGGGCGCGCGTCAAAGCCCAGGATTGAAGCACGCCTTTCCGACGAAGCGCGGTTTTTCAAATCCTTTTTCGATCATCCTCTGCAGATCGGCGCGCTGTTGCCATCCGGCACGGCGTTGGCCGAAACGATGGCGCGCGGCGTCGATCCATCCCTCCCCGGCCCGATCGTCGAACTTGGACCCGGAACCGGTGTCGTTACCCGCGCTTTGCTGAAACGCGGCATCGAGCCCGGCCGGCTGATCCTCGTCGAATTCGACGCGGATTTCTGTGCGCTGCTCGGCGCGCGCTTTCCCGGCGTGCGAATCGTGCAAGGCGACGCCTATCGCCTCGGCGCGACGCTGCGCGGCCATCTCGAAGAGCCTCCCAGCGCAATCGTCTCCAGCCTGCCGTTGTTGAACAAGCCCGAACCCATGCGCACCGCGCTCGTTGCCGAGGCCTTCGATCTCATGCCGCCCGCCGGGCGCTTCGTCCAATTCACCTATGGACTAAAATCGCCGGTGCCGCGCGGCGCTTCTTGGCTTCATGCGGAACGCTCGCCACGTATCTGGCTGAACTTTCCGCCGGCGCGAGTCTGGATCTATCGGCGCGAGCAAGTTTGAAAAGCGATGGACACGCGCAGCCGGCTCATCGTGGCGCTCGATCTTCCCGATCCGGGGCACGCCCGCAAATTGGTCGACCGGCTGGGAGCGAGCGTCGTGTTCTACAAGATCGGCCTGGAACTTGCTTATGCGGGCGGCGGCTTGGCGTTCGCTGACGAACTTTCGGCCTCCGGCAAGAAGGTCTTTCTCGATCTCAAATTGCACGACATCGCCAATACAGTAAGGCGCGCCAGCGCGCAGCTTGCGCGGCGGGGAATCGAGTTTCTTACGATCCACGCCTATCCGCAGACGATGGCCGCGGCGAAGGAGGGGGTCGCCGGCAGCGGGCTGAAACTTCTCGCGGTGACCGCCATGACTTCGTACGACGATGCGGATCTCGCCGCCGCCGGCTACCGGCTTGGGGTGCGCGACCTCGTGCTGCAGCGCGCCGCTCAGGCCAAGGCAATCGGCATCGAGGGGCTCGTCGCCGCGACGCAAGAAATGTCCGAGTTGCGCCGCGTGATCGGCAAGGAGATGATTCTGGTCGCACCGGGAATTCGTCCCGCGGGCGGAGATTTTGGCGACCAGAAGCGGGTCGCAACGCCAGTCGCCGCCATCCAGGCAGGAGCGGATTATCTCGTTGTCGGGCGGCCGATCACCGACGCCCCGGATCCGCGCGCCGCAGCCGAGGCGATCCAAGCCGAGATCGCCGCAGCCCGGGCGTAAAGCGTACTCCGATCCCGCGGAAACCCAGCATTTC
>JBOHJJ010000105.1:0-7618 GCA_050728495.1 Methylovirgula sp. | reverse complement strand
CAAACCAAGCGCGGGTGTTCTTCGCTAGCCCTCACTTCCCTTCACCCACCCTCGCCCGCAGCAGCGCCAGCAAATCCGCGCGCGCGAACCCGTCGGCAGGCGCATCGTGCACCTCGATCTGAAAATCATGGATCGCGTCGCGTGAGGCCTGGCCGAATTTTCCGTCGAACGTGCCGTGATAGAGATCAAGCCGCGTGAGTAGTTTCTGGATCTCGATTTTCTCGGCGCGGCGCCAAAGCTTTTGACGGTTCGGCCAGGCGCGGTCGAGGCCGGGCTGCCCCTTGATGCGGTCGCCGAGGCAGGCAAGCGACAGCGCGTAGGAATCCGAATTGTTATACGCCTTCAACACCCAATAATTGTCGCTCAGCAGAAAGGCAGGGCCGCCGGCGCCAGCCGGTAGAAACAACGTGGCTTTGCCCGCGGCCGGCAGCGCCAAGCCGTCCGCGGCCCGAACGCCCGCCACTGCGAAGTCGCGAAAATCGGCATGCAACGTCGCAAAGCCGAAATGCGCCGGCAGGACGACTTCGCGGCCCCAGGGCAAGGCGCGGTTCCAGCCGGAGGCGCGAAGAAAGTTGCCGATCGAGGCGAGCGTATCCGCCGGCTTGTTCCAGATGTCGGGGAAAGCGCCGCCGCTGTAGCTCACCGCATATTTGAGAAACGCCGAAGGCAGGAATTGCGGATCGCCCATCGCGCCCGCCCAAGAACCGCGCATCTTGTCGCGCGGGAGCGCGTGTTTCTCGAGAAGGACGAGCGCGCTCAGAAGCTCATTGACGAAAAGCTCGCGGTTGCTGCGGCGGAAGGCGAGCGTCGCGAGCGAGCGGATCACGTCTTTGTCGCCGTGCAGGCGCCCGTAGTCGCTTTCCATGCCCCAGGCCGCAAGCAAGATCGCGCCGGGCACGCCATAGCGCCGTTCGATCTTGGCAAGCTCGGCTGCGTACTGCCGCGCAAGCGCTCGGCCGCGCGCGATGCGCTGGCTCGAAACCGCTTCGTCGAAATAGGCCGAGAGCGGCTGTTCGAATTCCGGCTGTTTGGCGATCGCCGCCGCCACCGAGGGATCTTCGCTCAGCCCGGCGAAGGCGCGCTCGAACGTGGTGCGGCTGACGCCGCGCGCCGAAGCCTGCGGCCATAGCGTTTCGAGAAAGGCGTGAAATGCGCTTTCCTCATGCGGGCTCTTTGCCTGCGGCATGTTCTGCCCGGCAGCTCCCCATGCCAGCGGGGCGCCGATGAGGATGGCGCAGAAAAGAACGCCGATGCGTCGAGCCAAGGCGCGCAACTCCTGCCACTGATAGGAGAGCTTTGCAGTCAACAACAGTATGCGTTATCGAGGAGATCAGCCTAAGCTCAGGATGTCGGATAGCCAAGCAACATGCGCGTATCAACATGGAAGTTTGGGCTGCGCGCCGTTGCTGCCGCAGCATTCGCAGTTCTCGCGATTCAGGGCGCCGACGCTCGTTTCGGCGGCCCTTTCGCGCCGTTGGCCGGAATCTGGCTAGGGAGCGGCACGCTCACGATGCCGGGCGGCGCGCAGGAGAGAATTCGCTGCCGCGCCACCTATCTCGTCGCGCTGCGCGGAGATGCTTTAAGGCAACGGCTGCTCTGCGCCAGCGACAGCTATCAAGTGGATCTCCAGAGCGACGTGATCGAGCAAGGCGGGGAAGTTTCCGGCAATTGGACCGAGACGACACTCGGCGCCTCGGGAATTCTGCGCGGCGTGGTGCGCGGGCCGGTCATTCGGGGAGTAATCAGCGGCAGCGGCCTCACCGCGTACCTCTTGCTCATCACACGCGGGCGCACGCAATCCGTCTCGATCCAGCTGCAGGGCTCGGATTTTGCCGGCGTGTTCGTCATCTTTCACAAAGAGTGACCGCGGACGTGCGGGCTCCCGGCTCATCCCGGACTTCGGCCGCGCTTGGCTTCGAAATCCGCGTCGGGGCGAACGAACCATGTGCGGTCGCCATAAAACACCCGCACCAAAGTTCGGGCCGCACAGCTCATGCGCTGGAGATCGGAGTGATAGGGCTCGGCGCGCCATGCATCCGGCGCAGCTTGGTCGACGTGGACATCGACGAATGTATCGTAGTCATCGGCGTGAACGCCGGTGATCTGCACGACCATCTTCGATTGCAGCGGATACCAATGCTCGCCCACGCTTGGCTCGGCGAGCCAGAGACAGTCAAATTCGCGGCAGGTCTGCGGACGGGTTTCGTAAATCGTGCAGCCGCCATTGCCGGGACGGCAATGGGTGCACCATCGGTCGTGCGGCTTATTGAGCGCGGCGACCGGCAGCAGTTTGCAGCATAAAGAGCAGGCTCCGCAGGCGCGTTGCTGGCTCGTATCGGTCATGCGCGCAAGCTCCGGCTTGTTGCCGTGCTATTCCGCACCTCGGCTTAACGCCGTTGGACGCTGGAAGAAGTTTACGATCGTGTCGGCAAGATCGTCCGCCGCCGCCGACTCCTTGCGGCTGCGCCGCAACACGAAATCGAAGTCGGGAAGCGCCGGCAACGCCTCGGCGCGACCGAGCGATTTGAGCGTTTTCGGCAAACCATATTCCGGCAAGATCGTGATCGCGAGGCCGGCGTCGAGCGCGGCGAGGATGCCCGCCGTGCCGGCGCTCTGCGCCACCAGCGTCCACGCCCGCCCGGCCCGATCGAGCTGTTCCAAGGCCAGTTGCCGCCATCGGCAATGCGGCGGATATAACGCAAGCGGCGCCGGCGCCTCCGGGTCGAGCCGCATCGCCTGCCCGGCCGCCCAGATGCGCCGCTCACGCGACAGCGGGATGCCGTCTCCTTCGCCGATTTCCTGGCTCAAGATCGCGAGGTCGAGTTCGCCCATGTCGAGCAGCGCCGCAATGTCAGGGCCAATCCCGAGTTCGATTTGCAACCGCACGGAAGGATAGCGGGCGGAGAATTGCGCAAACAACGAAGATAACGGACGCAGATCGATATACTCGGGCGCGCCGATCCGGATCGTGCCGCCGCCGTCGCGGCCCAGACGATGTTCGGCTTCCTCGCGCAACGCGAGAATGCGCCGCGCGTAGGATAAGAGAACCTCGCCCTGCTGCGTCAATCCCACGCCATGCGCATTGCGCACGATCAGGCGCGAGCCCACCTGATCTTCCAGCCGCTTGACGTGAAGGCTGACCGCCGACTGGGTGAGATTCACCGCCCGCGCCGCCTTGGTGAAGCTGCCGGAGTCGCAGATCGCCGCGAAGGTCCGCAACAGGACGATGTCGTACAGCATCTACCTACTCTGCTCCGCGTTCGCGCCATGCCGCGCGGAAGATGGATGAGCCGCGCTCATCGCGAGGATTAGATAGTTTCAATGTCATTCTCGGGGCGCGCGCTGTATACTCCAAATGACGCGGGCGTCGTCGCCAGATTAGGTCGGTAGATTCGAGGAAGCAAGCAAGATGACATCGAGCTTAATGAAGAACCGCATGGCGACGATTGCGTTGTTTACGATAATGGGCGCCGGGCTCAATGTGACGACTTTGGCGGCGGCTTTGGCGGAGAATGTCAAGCCGGCAACGCCGCAAAACGACGAGGCCAATTCCGCCGCCGCGATGAACGATACCGTGCACGATCCGCGCATCCTCGATCAACAGCCCGGCCGCAGTTGGGGCATGTGGGATATCGGCCGGCCGCATCCTTTGCAAGGCAAAGGCGTCTTTGACGATCACGATCCGATCGGCGTCGCCGCCGGCAAACTCATTCCCTCCGATTGTTCGGTCAACTGGATCGACCCCGACACGCACAAAATCTTCTGTTTCGGGAGCCAAGCCTCGCTCGTCTATTTCCTCGCCGCGCCGAAGGCGAACGAGGCGCGCGCCGAAAAAGCTTGGCGGCATGCTGAAGGGGACGAGCTAGGCCGCCCACGGCGCCGCGCGCCGCGACCAAGATCCCGGAATCCCTACCCCCGCAGAAATGCCAGCAGGTCCGCGTTAATCGTCTCGGCTTCGGTCGTGGGCATGCCCTGCGGAAGACGAGGTGTTTAGCGCCACGGCGGCGCGAATGAGCGCCTTCAACGCCTTTTCATCCATTTTGTCGCCCTCGTGGAAATCGATGGCACGCCTGGTGTTGCCTTCGAGGCTGGAGTTGAAGAGGCCCGAAGGGTCCTTGAGCGAGGCGCCCTTGGCGAAGGTCATCTTCACGACGTTCTTGTAGGTCTCACCGGTGCAGATGATTCCGGCATGCGACCACACCGGAACCCCTCGCCACTTCCACTCCTCGACCACTTCGGGGTCGGCCTCTTTGATGAGAATTCGGACCCGAGCGAGCGTCTCGCCCCGCCAATTACTCAGCCCCGCAATTCTCGCATCGATCAGCCGAGAGGCAGAGTCTCCTCCGTTTCCTTCCTTCGAGCCGCTCTTCTTCATGCCCGTTTCTCCGCCTTAGTCCCGAGGCTTTGATAAATGGGGGGCATCGCCGACGTGCCGATTCTACCTGGAGCTGCGGTTATGCGACAAGTTATCTTGGCAGCTATCTCCTCCATAAGCGGCCGCGCCAGGCATGACACGAAGCCTGCCGCCAAAGCGCGAACTCTAAACCTGCGACACCGAGCTAGCTTTGAATTGTGCGGGCAGACTTCAGTCTATCCGCGCCAAGACCTGTTCCAGGTTCGCAAAGAATTTCTGCCAGCCGTATTTGGCGCCCTGGTAGGCCTGCTGCTGATCCGGCCGGAAGCCCGACTGCTCCATGCGCAGGTGGGTCCCCGTGCTCGTAGGGGTGAGAGTCCAGGTGACGACGCTCTCGAGACCATAGGCCGCCCACGTGTAAGACAGCGCTTTGTTCGGCTCGACTGCCAGCACCTGACAGTCGACGGCGCCCCAGTCTGCGCGAAGATTGAATCCGTGGCCCACGACGGGGGTGAAGTCGTTCTTCATGAGCCACTCCTCGATCAGGTGCGGTTGCGTGAGCGCGCGCCAGATCTTTTCCGGTGGATGAGGTAACTCTCGTTCGACAACGACGGAGAGCGCTTCGGTCGATGTTTCGTTCATTGGTCCATCCTTTTGAGCAGATCTTCGAGTTGGTCGAACCGGCTTTGCCAGAACGCGGTCATTTGGCTCGTCCAGTCGATGAGCGGGGCCAAAGCGCCGAGCTGCGCCCTATAGTGCGTCTGGCGACCTTCGTGGCGGTCGCGCACCAGCCCGGCCTGCTTCAGAACGCCAAGATGCTTTGAGACGGCCGGTTGCGAGACCCCGGCCCGAGCCGTCAGGGCCCCGACCGTCTGCTCTCCGTCGCGACACAGCCGCTCGAAGATCGCCCGTCGCGTCGGATCGGCGAGCGCTGTGAAGAGACTGGCGGGCGCGATACGCATAGGAATAACCATAACCAATTAGTTATAAGTAAATCCAATAGCTCATCGATTATGGGTGAGTCAAGACGCGACACGATCAGAAAATCCCCGGGTGCAGGCGGGAAACCCCATCCTGGTCGGCGCCAGGATTTATCCCTCACTCCCATTCGATCGTCCCCGGCGGCTTCGACGTCACATCATACACGACCCTATTGATGCCGCGCACTTCATTGATGATGCGCGTCGCGGCGCGGCCCAAGAAAATCATGTCGAAGGGAAAGAAATCCGCCGTCATGCCGTCGGTAGAGGTCACGGCGCGCAGCGCGCAGACGAAATCGTAGGTGCGCCCGTCGCCCATCACGCCAACGGTTCTGACCGGCAGCAGCACCGCGAAGGCCTGCCAGATTTTGTCGTAAAGCCCCGCCTTGCGGATCTCGTCGAGATAGATCGCATCCGCCTTGCGCAGGATCGCCAGCTTTTCGGCCGTGACTTCGCCCGGACAGCGGATCGCCAGCCCCGGCCCCGGAAACGGATGGCGGCCGACGAACGCTTCCGGCATGCCCAACTCGCGCCCGAGCTTGCGCACCTCGTCCTTGAAGAGTTCGCGCAAGGGTTCGATCAGCTTCAGGTGCATGCGCGCCGGCAGGCCGCCGACATTATGATGCGACTTGATGGCGACGGACGGGCCGCCGTGAAACGACACGCTTTCGATCACGTCGGGATAAAGCGTACCTTGCGCGAGAAAGGCGGGCGCGCCGCGCCCATCAGAAGCGATCTTTTTCGCCTCTACGTCGAACACTTCGACGAATAATTTGCCGATGATCTTGCGCTTTCGCTCCGGCTCTTCAACGCCCGCGAGCGCTTTGAGGAATAGTTCGCCGGCTTCGACATGCACGAGCGGAATGTTGTAATTGCCGCGGAATAGCGAGACCACCTCCTCCGCCTCGCCCTGGCGCAGCATGCCGTGATCGACGAAGACGCAGGTGAGGTTTTCGCCGATCGCCTCGTGGATCAAGAGCGCCGCGACCGCCGAATCGACGCCGCCCGAGAGGCCACAGAGCACGCGGGCCTTGCCCACTTCGGCACGGATCGAGGCGACCGCCTCGGCACGAAAAGCGCGCATGGTCCAATCGCTCTTCAGCCCCGCGACTCTATGCACGAAATTGGCGAGAAGCTTGGCGCCATCCGGCGTATGCACGACTTCGAGATGGAACTGGGTCGCATAGATGCGGCGGCCTTCGTCGGCGATGACCGAGATCGGCGCATGCTCGGAGGTGGCGAGCCTTTGGAAGCCTTGCGGCAGTTCGGTAACCGCGTCGCCGTGGCTCATCCAGACGCGATAGCGCTTGCCTTTCTGCCAAACGCCTTCGAAGAACGGGCTGTCGCGCAAAATCTCGACTTCGGCGCGGCCGAATTCGCGGTTGTCGCCGGCCGCAACTTTGCCGCCGAGCTGCGCGGCGATCACCTGCTCGCCGTAGCAGATGCCGAGGATCGGCACGCCCGAATCGAAGATCGCTTGCGGCGCGCGCGGCGAATCTTGATCGAGCACCGAGCGCGGGCCACCCGAGAGGATCACCGCCTTGGGCTTGAGCGCGGCGAACGCTTCGGCGGCGCGCCCGAATGGCGCGATCTCGCAATAGACGCCGGCTTCGCGCACGCGCCGAGCGATCAGTTGCGTCACCTGCGAGCCGAAATCGACGATCAGTACTTTATCGTGGCGCTCGACGATTTCCTGATGGAGTTCATCCATAAACCATTCCGCTAAAAAGCTCGCTTAGGGGATCGCCCCGCCGAGCGCAACCGGCGCTGGCGCACCCCGGCTCAGGGGGCGCGGCCGCCCACTGCAAAATTTTCCTTAAAGCCGGTCGGCAGCATTCGAGCGACCGGATTGAACGGCGGGCAAGGCTTAGCGCTTAGGATCGTGCCCATGCGCCCAGAGCTTACCCCCAGGAAGCAAGTGCTTATCCGGCCCGCCAACATCGCGGCGCTGTTTTCGGAAGGCATGGAGCCCGAGCCCCGCAAAGCAGCCGTGCCTTGGCCGAAGGCGCTGCGGCAGTGCCTGCAGAAGCTCGTGCAACGCGTCTCTTCCGCGGCGACGGGTTCTAAGCGCGCCTAAGCCCGGCGACGAAGAAACCGTCCGTGCCGCTCGCCAAAGGCGAAAGACGCAGGCCCGGCCCCAGCCGTGAGGCGTAGCCGGCAAGCTCCGGTAGGCCCGCCGCTTGCGCGAGTTCGGCCGGCCCAATTGCGGTCAAATCGGCGTGATGTTCCAAGAAGGCGGCAATCCGGTCCTCGTTCTCCTCGCGCAGCAGCGAGCAGGTAACGT
>JBOHJJ010000104.1:0-11582 GCA_050728495.1 Methylovirgula sp. | reverse complement strand
CGCGGGCTTGCGGCGGCCGATATTTGGCCGTGCGATTTGGGTCCCGATCTGTCGCGCGGCTTTCGGGCGTTGAAGACCTGGTTCACGTTCCAGGCTTATGGAACCGAGCGGCTCGGGGCGGCGATCGCGCAAACCTGCCGGGTCGCACAGCATCTCGAATCGTTAATTGAACGCTCCCCCGTCTTCGAGCTTCGCGCAAGAGCGCGGCTCAACATCGTTTGCTTCAGCGTCAAAGGCGATACGAGCGGCGAACTCAACCGCGAGATCGTCATGGATCTGCATGAAACGGGCGTCGCCGCGCCGTCGATTACCCGGCTCGAACGCCGACCGGTGATCCGCGCCGCAATCGTCAATCACCGCACGCGGATGGCGGACATGGAGTTGTTTGTCGCTGCGGCAGAGGCGTCCTTGAAACGCGTCCGCGCCGTGCGCGCCGGTTCATAACGGCACATTGTTAAGCGGGCGCTAACGAATGCGCCCTAGGTTCGGCGCGTTCCCGCCGGATCCTCGATGCACGCGCCTGCCGCCAAGCCGAAACCAGCGCCCGCGACCGTCGTTGCCGCGGCGCCGCATCACGCCGTAGCGCCGCTTGCCGCGTTGCGCGACATGGCGGCGGAAGCGGGACTAAGTCCGATCCAGACGGTACGCGATTTCGCCAGCCTCGCGCTCGGCCCCGGCAAGGTGAGTTTCGACGACTACGTGCGGCTGCGGCTCTTCGACCGGGGCTATTGGGCGGGCTGCGATCGGCGCACTGTCGTCGGGCAGCGCTGCAACCGCGATCTTCTCGTCGAGGTAAATTATCGCCACGATTGGTATGGGCTCGTCGACGACAAGATCGCCTCTTCCGCCTATCTCTCCGCCTACGGTCTGCCGATCGTGCCGATCGCGGCGATCTTTGCGCCGCGGCTCAAGATCGATGTGGCGCATATCTTGCGCAGCCGGGAAGAACTCGAGCGTTTTCTCTGGCGCGACGACATCTATCCTCTCTTCGGCAAGCCGGCCGAGGGTTTCCAGAGTCTCGGTTCGATTGCCTTGCGCAAGGCGCATCCCGCGCGCCGCGAATTGGAGACGATCGGCGGCACGTTCGTGCCCTTCGCCGACTTCCTCGACGATGTCGTAGGCCATTACGAGGGCGGCTATCTTTTCGAGCGTTTCATGGCGCCGCATCGCGATGCCGCGCTTCTCTATGGCGAACGGCTCGGCACGACCCGCATCGTCACGCTCTGCGATGTCGACGCGCCGCGCATCTTTCGGGCAAGCTGGAAGATTCCCTCGGGGCAGAACACGGCCGACAATTTCTGGCGCAGCGGCAATCTGCTCGCCAAGCTCGACATCGAGAGCGGCACGATCGAGAAAGCCGTCTCCGGCATCGGCTTCGAGACGAAGTTTGAGACGCATCACCCCGATACCGGCGCGCCGCTCGTCGGCGCTTGTGTGCCGCGTTGGGCGGAGGTGAAGGCGCTGGCCCTCGAAGGGGCGCGCGTCATGCGCCACGTGCCGATGCTCGGCTGGGACATCGGGTCTGCGGCCGAAGGGCCGGTCATCGTCGAGATGAACGAGACGCCGGACCTGTTCCTCAACCAATTCCCGGATACGCGCGGCGTTCTGGAGCCCGATTTCCTTGCCTTCTTGGCCGAGCAGAGGCGCGCCGGCAAAGCCTACGAGACGCGCGTGAAACGCCAGCTCGCCGAGCTCTAGACCCTTCAAACCGGTTCCGGTGCTGGCGCCAGCCCTTCGAGACTCCCACTGCGCGGGCTCCTCAGGGCGAGGGCTTGATCCTTTAGCCCCCGCATGCTGAGGAGGCGCCGCAGGCGCCGTATCGACTGCCTGAGAACGCGTTTCGGTCGCTTGCCTCGGCGACGCTCGGGAAGCCCGCATGATTTTGCTGCGTTCGTTGCTCTTCAATCTATGTTTCTACGCGCTGTTGATCGTACTCATGATCCTCGGCGTGCCGGCGCTGATCGCCGGCCGGCGCAGCGCCGAGGCTTACGCGAGGTTTTGGGTGCGTCTTTCGCTCGTGCTTCTCGATCGCATCTGCCATCTGCGTGTCGAATTCCGCGGGCTGCAGCATTTGCCGAAAGGCGCGGCGATCGTCGCCGCCAAACACCAGTCCTTCCTCGAAGTGCTGGCGCTCATTATGCACGTGCGCGGTTTTACCTACGTCTACAAACGCGAGCTCGGGTTCATCCCGCTGTTCGGCCTCTATCTGCGGCGCAGTGGGCAGATTGCGATCGATCGCGCCAAGCGCGGCAGCGCGCTGCCGGGGGTGATCGCCGCCGTGCAGCAGATTTTCGCGGAGGACCGGCAGTTGCTCATTTTTCCGGAGGGCACACGTAGACCCGTCGGAGCGCCGCCGGCCTATAAGGCGGGCGTCGCCCGCATCGCTGAAGAGACGGGCGTCGTCTGTGTGCCCGTTGCTTTGAACTCGGGCCTTTTTTGGCGGCGACGCGGATTCTTGCGGCGTCCGGGAACGGCGGTCATCGAATTTCTAGCGCCGATCGAGCCGGAACTCGACAAAGAGAGCTTCATGCGGATGTTGGAGACGCGGATTGAGGCTGCAACCCGACGGCTCGTGGCCGAAGCGCGTGGCGAGAAGTCGGCTGGGTAGGCCGCCGCCTCTTGACCTTTGACACAATTCGTTCGATTTTCGTTCCCACGAATCACTGCCTCGGAAAACGACCATGATCGAGCTGCCGCGCCAGGCACCTGCCGTCAGGCGTTTGCTGCCCGTCCTTTGGGGGCGCGGCGCGCCGCGCGCTTATCCGGCGGCTGGGCGGCGGCTTACGCACGAGGTACCTGAGTCTCAGGGTAACTTGCCACGGGCGCCCAAGCCGCGTTCCTGGATGCCTGGCAACGCGGCGCTGAAGAGCCTCGCCGGCAGCCCTTTGGCGGGGCGCTTTCATGCCTGGCACGGCGTCTCTGGACGGCGCTACGTCTGCTCGGTCTTTCGGCTCGATCCGGCCGCACCGGATGCCGGGCTGCCGCAGTTTGCGGGAGCCGTTATCCTGGCTGTTGTGCGCGCCGGCGACCACCGCCGGCTCGTTTCCCTCTGGCAAGGCCAATCCCATGCCGATCCGCGCAACTTCATCATCGAAGCCTTGGCGGGCGGCGCCGGCGAATGGCACGTGCACCTTCCGCCGAACACGGCGGCGCATCGGCACGCCATCATCGCCGACATCGAAGCGGCGCGCCGCGCTACCCGATAGTGCCGCTTGCGGCAGCCGGCCTCTCAAAGCCGCGCCGTGAGCCATTCGAGCGTCGCATCGACGATGCCAAGCTCAGTGAGATGCGCATGCGTGTTGCGCACGTAATCGGGGTTGCCGCCCGATACGCCTTGGCCTTGCAGCACCAGCCGCTCAAGCTCGCATCGGTCGAGTCGACCGGCATACTGCAAGTGGCGGCGATCGACCGCATAGGAGAGCGCGTCAACGCTGCGTTGGTCGTCAAGCCTGGCGTGCAGATATAACTCGCGATAGACGAGAGTCACCTGTTCGCGGCCGCGCAGGTAAGCGACAGTCGCGCCCGCCTCCGCTGCCGGAACGCGAAAGGCGATGCCCTTGCACGAGCCGCCACGATCCAGCCCGAGGACGAGACCGGGCTTTTCCGGGGTGCCGCGATGCACGTGCGAATAGACGCAGAGCGCTCGATGATAGCCGCGTACCATCGCAATCCTGCGCTCGGCGTAGGAAAATCCCGGCCGCCACATCAGCGAGCCGTAGCCGAAGACCCAAAGATCCATCGTTGCTCGTAGTATCCTGATGGCGAGAATCGCGGCCGGGCAAAAGGCGCCCGCCGAATTTGGCCACGATCTTAGGTTCTGTCCAGCGCGGTGGGCAGGGTAGGGGGCGGAGATCGGGATGGCGGCTGCCAGGAAGCTAAAGCGGCTGGCGTGGGCGCTCGTGGGCCTCGCCGTTTTTTCCGCGCTCGCTTGGACGGTGCTTTGGAACCTCGCTGCGGCGCGGAGCGAAAAGACCGTCGAGGCTTGGATCGCGCGCGAAAAGGGCTTCGGCCGGATCTGGTTTTGTCCCGAGCGCACGATCCAGGGCTTCCCGTTCGCCATCGAGATGACCTGTGCCAAGCCGCGGTTCGACGGCATGATTTTCGGCCGACGCTTTACCGGCGGCCTGGGCGGTTTTCGCGCGACGGCCGTGGTTTTTCACCCCACATCAGTGACGGCGCGGCTCGGCGCACCATTTGCCGTTTCCGCTGAGGATAAGAACGCGCATCTCGAACTCTCCTGGAGCGATCTTCAGCTAGTGCTCGACGGACTGCCGCAGCAGATTTGGCACGTGACGATCCATGCCGACAAGCTCGCTTGGCGCGGCACTTCGCAAGAGTTCGGTGCTTTAGCCGGCAACGCCGAACGGCTTTCGGGGGAAGCGACAAACCACGCCACGGGGGGCGCCTATGATTTCAATATCAACATCGACGCCGCACGTCTGCCCGAGGTCGATCGCATCTTTGGCGCGGATCTGCCCGCCGACATCGGCGTGCGCGGCACGGTGACCCAAGCCGGATTCGATCCTCAATTGACGCTGCCGCAGAACATGGATCGCTGGCGCGCCGCCGGCGGACACGTCGATTTCGCCGAATTGAACCTGACGCATGGGCCGACGAAGTTCACGGCGCATGGTTCGCTCGGCCTCGACGATCTGCATCGCGTCGAAGGCAAGCTCGATACTGAAAGCTATGGCCTCGCCCCGCTGTTGATCCGCCTCGGCGTCAATCCAATGTTAGTTTCCGCCGGCACGCTGTTGAGCGGTCTCTTGAGCGGAACCTCCTCAAGCCACACCGCTCCCGACGCCTTGCTCCTACCGATCGGCTTCGAGGACGGATTTCTCTCGGTCGGTTCGGCGCAAACCTCGATCCGCCTACCGGCGCTCTATTAGCATCGCGCCGAGAAGTTGCAGAATTTCGGACAAAAAGACGCGTTAAGAAAGATCCTCTTCCTCGCCCGCTCGCCGGCCGAAATCCGGTGCCGTGGTTTCCTGGCCTTCGGCGATGATGCCGCGCCGTATCGCTCGCGTACGCGTGAACAGTTCGAAGAGGCCTTGCCCGTCGCCGTTGCGGATCATCCGCTGCAGAGCCGTCAAATCCTCCGTGAAGCGGCCGAGCATTTCCAGCACCGCCTCTTTGTTGTTCAGGAACACGTCGCGCCACATCGTCGGGTCGGAAGCGGCGATGCGGGTGAAATCGCGGAACCCGCCGGCGGAGAATTTGATGACCTCGGATTGCGTCACCGTTTCGAGATCGGCGGCGGTGCCGACGATATTGTAGGCGATGAGATGCGGCACGTGACTCGTGATCGCCAGCACGAGATCATGATGTGCAGGGTTCATGATCTCGACGCTGGCGCCGGCGGCGGCCCAGAATTCGGAAAGCCGCGCCACCGCCTTCGGGTCGGCGCCGTCGGGCGGCGTCAGAATGCACCAGCGGTTGCAAAAGAGCGTGGCGAAGCCCGCATCCGGTCCCGATTGCTCGGTGCCGGCGACGGGATGGGCCGGCAAAGCGTGCACGCCAGCCGGCAGATGTTTTGCGAACGCCTCGGCGACCGCGCTTTTCACGGAGCCGACGTCCGAGACGATCGCGCCGGGACGCAGATGCCGGGCGATCTCTTGCACGACCTCGCCGATCACGGCGACCGGAACGCAGAGGATGACGAGATCGGCGCCTTCGACCGCCGCCGCGGCGGATTTTGTAATCGTATCGGCGAGGCCGAGCTGCGCGGCGCGCTTGCGTACATCTTCCGCCGCGTCCGCCGCGACGATTGCGCCCGCGAGCCGCTTGCGCCGTGCAACGCGGGCGATGGAAGATCCGATGAGGCCAAGGCCGATGAGGGCGAGGCGCTCGAAGAGGGGCGCGGCGAGCGGCGCCCCGAGACCGTCAGCCACGCGCCTCGCCTTTCTTGAATTTGGCGAGCGCGGCGACGACCAACCGGTTTGCCTCTTCGGTGCCGACCGTGAGGCGCAGACAGTGCGGCAGACCGTAGGAATCAACCGCTCGCAGAATCAGCCCGCGACTGGTCAAGAACGCGTCGGCGGCGCGTGCCTCCGTGGGATCGGCAAAGTGCAGCAACAAAAAGTTCGCGGCGCTCGGCGTGACGCCGATGCCAAGCGTGGCGATTTCGTGCGCGAGCCGGGTGAGCCAAGCCTCGTTGTGGGCGATCGACTTCTCGAGATGCGCGAGATCGGCGAGCGCCGCGATGCCCGCCCGCATCGCTGGAGTGCTCACGTTGAAGGGACCGCGCAGACGGTCGATCGCGTCGTAGATCTCAGCCGGCGCATATAGCCAGCCGAGACGCAGTGCCGCGAGCCCGTAAATCTTCGAGAAGGTGCGGGTCATCACCACATTCGCGTTCGTCTGCACGAACTCGACACCGGACGAGTAATCGCGGTGCGTCACGTATTCGGCATACGCCGCATCGAGTACCAGCAGCACATGGCGCGGCAGCGCCGCCGCGAGCCGCTGGATCTCGGCGAAGTTGAGATAGGTGCCGGTCGGATTGTTGGGATTGGCGAGAAAGACGATCTTCGTCCGCGCCGTGACCTTGGCGAGGATTTCGTCGACGTTCGCCGTCAAGTCCCGTTCCTCGGCGATGACCGGCGTCCCGCCTGCGGCGAGCGTTGCGATGCGGTAGATCGCAAAGCCGTGGCGCGTAGATATGCCTTCGTCGCCAGGGCCGATAAAGGCGTAGGCGAGCAGGAAAATGAGCTCGTCGGAACCGGCGCCGCAGACGATCCGCGCTGGATCAAGTCCGTAGCAGGCGCCGATCGCTTCGCGCAGCGCGCGCGACGAACCGTCGGGATAGATCGAAAGTTCGTCGGCGCAATTGCGAAACGCCTCCTTGGCCCGCGGCGAAGGCCCGAACGGCGTCTCGTTCGAGGAAAGCTTATAGACCTTGCCGCTTCCCGCGCCGCGCTTGCCCGGAACGTAAGGTTCGATGGCGAGTACGCCCGGACGTGGCTGCGGCCGAGCGCCGGATTCGGAAGAACTCATTTCCGTAAACTCCGGCCCATCATGCCCCGCTCTGTCGATCGCCATTGGCTTGGCTGAAATCAAAGCGCGCCGCATGGCTGCCGATCTCTGTGACGCGCGCCCCGGGCAATGTGAGAGAATCGAGTGTACCCGGCATGGAGACGAGCAGCGAGGCCCCCGATTTGGCTATGACCTCGCCGCCAAGCGAGCGGATCGTGGCGAGCGCCGGATCTTTGTCTCCCTCGACCGATACCGAATAGAGGATCACGTCGCGCGCCGCCCCGTCGGTCAACGGCTTGGCGATCACGAAGAGCGGCATGCCGGCGGGATGATCGTGCCGCTCGACGAACGGCAGCCGGGCGATGATCTTCGGCGCGTCCGTTTCGGCAAGCAGCGCCCACCAGGCTCCGGCGGCGGCGCCGGCTTCGACAGGAAGGAGGCCGAGGTCGCCCGTCGATGCGGCGACCGCGTCGATGACGCCATTCGTCCCGTCGTGCGCAACGAACGGCGCGGTGAAGCCGAAGTGGAACCGGCAGCAGTCGCGCATCGGCGCGTCACCGCCTGAGACGTCACCATGCACGCTGTAGGCGGCCTGCACGAAGGTGAAGGTCGAGATGATGATCCGCCAGATGCTCTCGACGGTGTCAAGCGGCAGGATGCCTTTGTGGCGCGCAACGAGGCGGCGCATCATGTCGGCCTCGCGCCCCGGCCGGAAAGCGGAGCCGAAGCCGGCGCGGGCCTTGACCGCGATCAGCCGGTCGATGATCTCGCCGCGCTCCATCAGGATCTCGTGCATACGCGCGTCGATGCGATCGATCTCGGCGCGGAGATCGGCAAGCGTTTCCAAGGTCGGTCGGTCGAGCATGATCGCCATGAATCCTAGATGCTTTCTTCTCTTAGAGCGAATTCGCCGGGCGGAAAACCACATCTGCCGGACGAAGCTACACGCGATGAATTGCAATGATCTTATCCCGGGGCGACCCCGGTTCAGAAGCGTGGGAGACCGTGACCGAGCGGAACGCAGCCCTTGACACTATGTTCTCCCCACTTCTACATAACGGACGCCTCGTTCGCCATAGCGAACGCAGTGCCTACCGTTGGATTGAGAGCGACGACGTGACGATTGTTGCCAAGCAACGAGCGCTGGGCCAGATCGAGGCCGATACGCCGCATAGTCTCGTCGTGCGTTTCGGCTCCGACCAGCCCCTCAAGATGGACGCCGGGGGCGCCCTTGCGCCGCTCTCCATCGCCTACCAGACCTACGGCGCGCTCAATGCGGCAAAATCCAACGTGATCCTCATCTGTCACGCGCTGACCGGCGACCAGCACGTGGCCAACACCCATCCGGTCACTGGCAAACCGGGCTGGTGGCAGACGATGGTCGGGCCGGGCAAGCCGATCGACACAGACCGCTACTTCGTCATCGCCACCAACGTCGTCGGCGGCTGTATGGGCACTACGGGGCCAGCCTCGACCAATCCGGCGACCGGGCGCGCGTATGGGCTCGATCTCCCGCTGGTGACGATCCGCGACATGGTGCGCGCCCAGGCCATGCTCCTCGATCATCTCGGCATCGAGACGCTGTTCAGCGTCATCGGCGGCTCGATGGGCGGCATGCAGGTGCTGCAATGGGCGGCGAGCTATCCCGAGCGCGTATTCTCCGCCATGCCGGTCGCCGCCGCGGCGAAACATTCCTCGCAGAACATCGCCTTCCATGAAGTCGGGCGGCAGGCCATCATGGCCGATCCCGAATGGCGCAACGGCCACTACCTCGATACGGGCACGAACCCCAACAAGGGCCTCGCCGTCGCCCGCATGGCGGCCCATATCACCTATCTTTCCGAAAAGGCACTGCAGCGTAAGTTCGGCCGCAATTACCAGGACCGCGAGGCGCCGACCTTCTCCTTCGACGCCGATTTCCAGATCGAGAATTATCTGCGCTACCAGGGTGCGAGCTTCGTCGATCGATTCGACGCCAATTCCTACCTCTACGTCACGCGCGCCTGCGATTATTTCGACCTCGCCGGCGATTACGGCGGTTCGCTTGCCGCGGCCTTCAGGGGAGCGAAGACGCGTTTCTGCGTCGTCTCGTTCACATCCGACTGGCTCTATCCAAGCTCCGATTCGCGCGCCATCGTACATGCGCTGAACGCGGTGGCCGCCTCGGTCTCCTTCGTCGAGATCAAGACGGATCGCGGCCACGACGCTTTCCTGCTTGACGTTCCCGAATTCTCCGCCACAACGCACGGTTTTCTCGGCGCGGCGGCGCGCGCTCGCGGCATAGCGGAGAACTGAATTGGCCGACTGGGGCGAAGCACGCCGGGCGGCGCTGTCGCGCAGCGCGCGCGTCGATCTTCTCGTCGTCGCCGATATGGTCGAGCCGAAGAGTCGCGTGCTCGACGTCGGCTGCGGTGACGGCACGCTGCTCGCCCTGCTCGCCGAGGAGCGCGGCGTCGATGCGCGCGGCATCGAGCTTTCCCAACATGGCGTCAATGATTGCGTCGCCAAGGGACTGTCGGTCATCCAAGGCGACGCCGATACCGATCTCGCCGATTATCCCGACGACGCGTTCGATTACGTGATCCTGTCGCAGACGCTGCAGGCCACGCGTCAGCCGCGCAAAGTGCTCGAGCACATGCTGCGGATCGGAAGACGGGCGATCGTCTCCTTTCCGAACTTCGGCCATTGGCGGGTGCGCGTCCAGACCGCGCTTCAGGGACGCATGCCGGTGACCGACTGTCTCGCCGCGGCGTGGTACGAGACGCCGAACATCCACCTCTGCACGATCCGCGATTTCGTCGCGCTGGCGCACGAGATCGGCGCCAAGACCGAGCGCAGCATCGCGCTCGATCGTTACGGCAGGCCGATGCCGATCGACGCACCGTGGCGGTTCTGGAATTTGTTCGGCGACCAGGCCGTGTTCCGGCTGTCGCGCAAAGGGTGAAAGTAAATCTCGTTCTTGCGGCGCAAGCCGCGTGCGGGATGACTCGTCCCACAATAACGAACCTTAGCCCTTAGTCTTGGCGCGCTCGATGGCTTCACGGACGAACTTGCGGGCTTCCTCGGCGTCGCCCCAGCGCAGGATCTTCGCCCATTTGCCGGGTTCGAGATCCTTGTAATGGGCGAAGAAGTGCTCGATCTGCTGGATCGCGATCGGCGGCAGGTCGGTATAATCGTGGATCGTCTCGTAACGCTGCGTCAGTTTCGGCGAAGGGACCGCGAGGATCTTTTCATCGACGCCGTGCTCATCCTGCATAAGCAGCACGCCGACGACGCGACAGTTCATCACCGCGCCGGGAACGATTGCCCGCCGGTTGGCGACAATCACGTCGCAAGGATCGCCGTCTTGCGAGAGCGTGTGGGGGACGAAGCCGTAATTGCCGGGATAGTGCATCGACGTATAGAGAAACCGATCGACGACCAGAACGCCGGCCTTCTTGTCCATCTCATATTTGATCGGTTCGCCGCCGATTGGCACTTCGATGACGACATTGACGTCGTGGGGTGGGTTGTCGCCGATCGCGATCGCATCGATCCGCATGTCATGCTCCAATTTTATTCGGGGTGAAGCGCGCAGTCGCCGGAAAAGTTCCCGCCTTCAATCGAAGGCGAAGGCGACGCGTTCGCGCAACTCGGCGCCGAACCGTTCATAGGCGCGGCGGACGATTTTTCCGCCGAGCCGACGGTAGAAGGCGAGCGCCGGTTCGTTTTCGGCAAGCGCCCAGACGAGAAAAGATCCATAGCCGTGTTCGGCGAGGTCCTTCCGGGCGGCGGAAAACAACCTCTTACCGAAGCCAAGGCCCTGAAATTCCGGTGCGATATAAAGCTCGAAGATCTCCCCGCCGTAGGCGAGCGCCGGCACGCGGTTGCGCCCATAGCTGGCGTAACCGCCGATCGCATCGTCGAAATCGAGCACCATCAGCCGCGAGCGCCGGAGGATCGCCGAGCGCCACCACGTCGGGCCGCGCCGGGCGATCATCCGTTCGAGCTCGCGCCCGGGAATAATGCCGCGGTAGGCGTGCCGCCACGCCGCGTCATGCACCTCCGCAATCGCTTCGGCATCGCTCTCGCGTGCATCGCGGATGGTGATGAGGGTTTCAACCATGAACCAATGTTAGGCCTGCTTCGGCTCCGCCTGCAAGAACTTCTTCCTCGCCGCGAGAGGCGAAAGCGACGTGATCTTGTGGATCGAAGAATCAATGAAATTTGAACTTGCCTGCGGCACTTGTGCCACGCAAATCGGGGCCCACACGCACGCCTAAAATAACCCTTGTGGACCGGCCCGCAGACGCGATGGCGGAGTGCGCGTCGATTGGCTTAAAAAATCAAAGCCGCGGCGCAATACATGGCGGCTCTTTTTAACTCACCGATCGTTCCGGGTGCCAGATTACAGGCTGACGAAGGCTGGCGAGGATAAGCTTTTTCTCGATCGGCAACAGCGGCTCGACTGCCGGCCTTTCGATTTCCTTGCGGAGATCCGTTTGTGACATTTGCGTCTCCGCTCAGCACCACCAGCAAAGCCAGGAAAGTTGCAACGGCGTGACAAATCCGTCGAGGTCGGAGTCCTTGGCGAAGGGTGCCAGCGAACGGGTTGGATCCGGCCAGAC
>JBOHJJ010000103.1:0-12062 GCA_050728495.1 Methylovirgula sp. | reverse complement strand
CGGATGATGCCGAGCGCGGCGCGGCGCAGTGCGAACGGATCCTTGCTGCCGGTCGGCCGTTCGCCGATTGCAAAGAAGCCGACGAGCGTATCGAATTTGTCGGCCAGCGCGACGGCGACGGCGGTGGGCTCCGTGGGAACGCGGTCGGCGGGGCCTTGCGGCTTATAATGTTCCTCGATCGCGACGGCGACGTTCTCCGCTTCGCCCTGCGCAAGCGCATAATATTTGCCCATGATGCCTTGCAGCTCGGGGAATTCGCCGACCATTTCGGAGACGAGATCCGCCTTGCAGAGCCGCGCCGCGCGCGCCGCTCCTTGCCTATCGGCGCCGACCAAAGGCGCGATGATGCGGGAAAGCGCGCTAAGCCGCTCGACGCGTTCGCCCTGTGAGCCGAGCTTTTCATGAAAGATCATACCCGCGAGCTTTGGCAGCCGATCTTCAAGCTTTACGTGAAGATCGGTCGTATAGAAGAACTGCGCATCGGCGAGCCGTGCCTGCACGACGCGGCCGTTGCCGGCGGCGATCGTCGTCCCGCCGTCGGGCGCCGCGATATTGGCAACGAGCGCGAATTTGTCGGCGAGCGCGCCGCTGCCGGCATCGCGCAGCACGAAACACCTCTGATGCGTGCGGATGGTCGCGCGGATCACCTCGGGCGGCAAAGCGAGATAGGCCGCGTCGAAGGCGCCGATCAGCACGACCGGCCATTCGACGAGTCCGGCTACCTCCTCGACGAGCGCGTCGTCCTCGACGAGTTCGAGCCCCTGTGCATGCGCAAGGCTGCGGGCGTCGTAGCGAATGATGTCCTGCCGACGGGCGGGATCGAGCACCACTTTGGCTTTTTCGAGCGCCCGCACGTAATCGTCGAAGCGGCGGACGCGGATCGCCCCCGGCGCCAGGAAGCGATGCCCGTAGGTGACGTTGCCTGCCTCGAGGCTGGCGACCGAAAAGGCGACGATCTCGGGATCTTCGGTTTCGGGGCCGAAGGTTGCCAGAATCGAATGCAGGGGCCGCACCCAGCGGAACGCGTCCGCCTGCGCCGAGGCAGCCCCCCAGCGCATCGATTTCGGCCAGGGAAAGCTTTTCAGGATCGGCGGAAGGATTTCGGCGAGCACCTCGGCCGTATCTCGCCCCGGGCGTTCGAGCAAAGCGACATAGAAGTCGCCCTTCTTCGGATCTTTCTCGATACGCGCTTCGGCAATCGACGTAAGCCCGGCGCTTTTAAGAAAGCCTTGCACTGCCGCGGCGGGCGCGTCGACGCGCGGGCCCTTTTTCAGTTCGCGGCTGGCGCGCTGGTGAGTCGGCAGCCCGGCGATATGCAGCGTCAAACGCCGCGGCGTGACAAAGCTTCCCGCCGAGTCGGCGAAGATATTGCGCTCGGCAAGTGCGTCGGCGACGAGCCTCTTCAGGTCCTGCGCCGCTTGCGCCTGCATGCGGGCCGGAATCTCTTCGCAAAAAAGCTCGAGAAGGAAGTCGGGCATGGTTCCGGCTTGCGCAGCATCGGCGCCTAGGTAACGCGAGCCGCTTCTATAGGCGCCCGCCGGGCATTTCAACGTGTATTGCCGGGCGAACAGGAAGCGCTTTACCGCTTCCCCGGCTTGCGGCTATGTCATGGTCGAGCCATTGGAAGCGAGCCGATGACCAGCGCAGCGGGCGCCAAGCCTACCTTGAAACATATCGCCTTTCTCTCGACCGGCGCACCGGAGGCCGAAGAAGCGCGCGTCCGGCTCGTCCATGCCTACGGCAATTGCGATCCGGCGTCGGCCGACGTCATCGTCGCGCTCGGCGGCGACGGGCTGATGCTGCAAACGCTGCATCGTTTCATGGGAAGCCACAAACCGATCTACGGCATGAATCGCGGTTCGGTCGGGTTTCTGATGAACGAATATCGCGAGGAGGACTTGGCGCGGCGGATCGAAGAAGCTGAGCCGTCGGTCATCCATCCGCTGCTGATGGTCGCGACCGACATGCACGGCGAAGTCGCAACCGCCTGCGCGATCAACGAGGTCTCGGTGTTACGCCAATCCTACCAGGCGGCGAAGATTCGCATCTGCATCGACCACAAGGAACGGCTCGCCGAGTTGGTCGCCGACGGGCTGCTCCTGGCAACGCCGGCCGGCTCGACCGCCTACAATCTTTCGGTCGACGGGCCGATCCTGCCGCTCGATTCCCCGCTGATGGCGCTGACCCCCATTTCGGCGTTCCGTCCGCGCCGCTGGCGTGGCGCGCTTTTGCCCGACACCGCGCATGTGACGCTCGACATTCTCGAAGCGGACAAACGGCCGGTCTCGGCGGTCGCCGATCACTTCGAGTTCCGCGATGTCGCCAAGGTCGAGATCAGTATGGACCACGCGACCGGCCTGGTCATTCTCCACGATCCCGGCCATTCGCTCGACGAACGCATCCTGCGCGAACAATTCGGCCATTGAACATGCCAGCCATCGCGATCCTCGGCCGCACGAATCTGTCGCGCGGTTTCGGGCTTCTCCAAGAGATCACGCTGCGCCGCCGCCGTTTCGACGGGCGGACGCAGGAACTCAACCGCGAAGTCTATGACGTCGGCGACGCCGCGGCGATCCTGCCCTACGATCCGGCGCGCCGCTGTGTGCTCTTGGTGCGCCAGTTTCGTCTGCCCGTCTATCTCGCCTGCGGACGCGAGACGACGATCGAAGCCTGCGCAGGCAAGCTCGAAGGCATCGATCCCGCCCTGCGTATCGTCATGGAACTCGAAGAGGAAACGGGCTTTGCGGTCAAAGAGCCACAATTTCTTTTCGACGCCTTCATGAGCCCGGCTCGTTGCGGGAGCGTATGAGCTTTTACGTTGCCCGCTATTCACCGACCGACCGCGTCGGCCCCAGCGGCGGCCTCCCGGACGAAGATATCGAAATCCTCGAGCCGAGCCTCGAGGAAGCGCTCAAGATGATCGAAGGCGGCGAGATCATCGACGCCAAGACGATCATCCTGCTGCAAACCGTGAAGCTCGCCGGACTGGTGGAGGGAAAGTGAGCGTTCAAGCCGCGACTAGCTCGCGTTCGATCGCGTCGAGATCGACCGTGACGAAGCGTGGCTCGATGCGCCGCAAATTCTCGTTCGAGACCGGCGGCAATTCCTCCGCCTCGCAATCGGAGAGCAGCAGAGGCGGTCCTTCCGGCATGGGCAAGATCAGCGGCCGCGCCATTTCCGTGGTCTGTTGCGGCACGGCAGCGGAGAAATCGCGTGCCTTTTCGCGCGCCGCTTCGACGTCGAACCGGCGCAGGACCGTGAGCAACCGATCGAGTTCGCCGCCGTTTTCCGATTTGCAAGCGGTGAGCACCCGTTCAATCCTCTGCCGCGAGAGCGAGGCGCCGCTCTCCTCGTCCGTCTCGACAAGGGTGAGCGCCTCGATGGCGGCGCGGAACGCCGGCAAAAGCGCGTCGGAAAGACCCGACTTGCGATAAAGCGCAGCGAATCCGGCACTGCGCCAGTCGCGCGTCAGGCCTTTTACCCGCGCCAAAGGAAGCTCCGAGAGTTCGGCAAGCGCCGCCTCGAACAGGCCTACGTTGCCGCTGAGCAGAGCGCGCAACAGCAAGCTCGCGGTCAACTGCCCCGAGACGCGCAGATGCGCGACGAGCTGCGACGTGCCGGTTTCGGCCGCTTCCGTCGCCGCGATGATCACATGCGCCTGTTCGCAGGCCTCGCGCGTGACACGGCTTGCCCGTTCCCGCGACATCCAATCGCGTCCGGTCACGAAGGCTGAAAGGCTGTCGGCGGTGGCAGCGACGAGATCGGCGCGCAGCGCCGCCGGCAAGTTCGGCCGCGACAGCAGCGCCTCGCGCATTTCGCCGTCAAAACCGAACCGTTCGATCATCCGACGCATCGAGAATTCCGGCAGATCGGCGCCGGGATTGACGGCCAGCGAAATGAGCGCTTCGCACGCGCCGACTTCGGCCACGGCTGCCGCCACCGCCGCCGAGAGGCGCGGGCGCAGCGCGATTGCCGACTGAGCGATTGCATCGCCGATCGCGGCGCAATCGATGAGGCCGGAGTCCGACAAAAGCGGCGAGCCGCGGAGAACGATCGCGGAAACGTCGGACTGGTCGTCGGCGAGACCGAGAACGATGTTAGGCGGTGCCTCGGCCGTGGTCGCGAAATTCTCGGCAAGCGCCTGGCGCACCAGCGGCGAGGCATCGTCGAGCAGCCCTGTCAGGACGAGCAACACTTCTTCGCGCTCTTCTTTCGCAAGATCGGCGTAAAGATAGGTGCGCGCCAGGGCACCCGCCGCTTCGGCCCGCTCGCTCGCCGCGGCAGTGCGCGCCCATTGCAGAAATTGACGAACGATCATGATGCGGTCCGCGCCGGCGGCAAAACCCGGGCCAAGCCGTGGCTTAATTCCCTTCAAGATCTTCGATCATGGTAAATGTACCCTTAAGGGGATTCTTCGGGCTGGCGCGAGGGATGGCCCGTGCTCTATGGCGAGGCGAAAGAGGCGCATCGACATTGCGTGGAATGAGGACCCAAGCTGCGCAGCGGATCCGACCGAGGGCGTATCTGCCTCGAAAGGGCCCTTGATGCGTTCCCCCCTGCTCGTCCGCGCCGATGACGAGAAAATGCTCGAAACGGCGCTGCAAAGTCAGGCCGATTGCCTCTGGCTTGACCTCGAAGTTCCGCACGATTTGGCACCCCGGGCGCGCGAATTGGCGCTCGCGCTTCTGCGAGCGGCGCGCCAGAAGCCCCTTTACGTTCGCCCCCGCTCGATCGAAAGCGGCGAGATCGACGCCGATCTCGACGTGGTGATGAAGGGCGCGCCGGATGGGATCGTCTTGTCGCAATCGCACGGCGGCGCCGACGTCCAGCATCTCGGCGCCAAACTCGCACTGCGCGAGGCGGAATATAATCTTGCCGACGGAGCTACGCGAATCATCGCCGTCGCCGCGCAAACGCCGGCCGCCATTTTCAAAATGGGAACCTATGCCGGCGCAAGCCGCCGTCTCGCGGCGCTCTGTTGGGGACCCGAGGAACTCGCCACTGCTATCGGCGCGAAGACCCCACCGGACGGCAGCATGACGGGGCCCCACGCACTTGCCCGCAGCCTTACGTTGATGGCAGCCAAGGCCGCCGGCGTCGCGGCCATCGACAGCATTTATGCGGACCCCGATCGCGCCGGGCTCAAGGCGGCATGCGAGGCGGCGCGGCGCGACAGCTTTGCCGGCAAGCTGGCTCTTGATGCGGATCAAGCCGCACTCATCAACGCAGCCTTTGCATGAGGGTTCACGCGCCGAACATCGTGACGATCTCGGCAAGCCGCGGGCGCGGGCGATCCTCGCGCGGACCGGCGTTCCGGCCGATATGGACGAAGCCCGCGGTCCTTTCGTGCTGTGCAAGGCCGAAGCTCTCCAAAACGGCGCGATCGTAGGCGTACCACTCGGTGAGCCAGGACGTCGCAAAGCCGAGCGCATTGGCGGCGATCACAAGGTTCATGCAAGCCGCGCCGGCCGATAGAATTTGTTCCCATTCGGGGATTTTCTCGTGCCGGGCGGCGCGCGAGACCACGCCAACGACAAGCGGAGCGGAGAGACGTTTGCGTTCGGCTTCGATGCGCGCCTCGTCCGCATCCGGATTGAGATCTGCGAATCGCTCGGCGATGATCGCCCCCGCTTTGTCGCGTCCCGCGTCCACGAAGACGATAAAGCGGAATGGCACAAGTTTGCCATGATCGGGCACTCGCGCGGCGATCGTGAGCAGGAGATGGCGCTCGTCTTGCGTGGGGCCCGGCCCCGTCAAAATAATTGGCGCCGCGGAACGGCGGGTACGCAATAGTTCGATGCTGTCGTTCATAGCCTCTCCAAGATAGCCGGCCGCAGGTCGCCGCCACGAAAAGGTCAACTTCACCCCTGAAGTCAACGTTAGGCTCGTCGCACCTGGGATTTGCGTCCCGCAAGGCGAGCGGACGCCGCCGCAGAGATCATAAGCATGATGCCGAAAGCGCCCGAAACCTGCTTTGTCCGAATGTCGCGGTTGATCGCGTTCCTCGCAATCGCGCTTGCCGCGGCGGGCGTGGCGCGCGCCGAGCCGGCCGCTCCTATGAACATGGGCATCGCGCCGGTAATCCCGCCTGGCGGACTTCTCGCGCCGCGCCCGCCTGCCGAACCGTCAGTCCGCCGCAACACATTGCTTCTCTCCGCTTTTCTCAGCGCGTCCGACGCCGAGCCGGTGCGCAGCGGATTGATCTGGCGGGTCTTCGATGAAGCGGCGCAAGCCGACGGTTCGCATCGGCTCGTCGCCCAATCCACGGATGCCGCCCCGTCTCTTTCGCTGCTCGATGGCACCTATATCGTGCACGTGGCCATGGGGCTCGCGGGAATGACGAAACGGGTGGTCATCGCCGGCCAGTCGACGAGCGAGCGGCTTGTCCTCAATGCCGGCGGACTGCGGATCGTTGCGATGCTCGGCAACCAGCCGATCAATCCCGCCAAACTGACGATCTCGATCTATGTTCCCGAGCGCAGCAATTCGGAGGCCAAGCTGATCCTCGCCAACGCCAAGGCGGGCGACATCATTGGCCTGCCGGAAGGAACCTATCACGTCGTCTCAACCTTGCTCGATACTACGGGGATTGGTTCGCTCGGCCCTAATGGGGTCGCCAACGCTACCAACTCGGTGGTGAGCGCCGACCTGCGTGTCCAGCCAGGCAAGTTAACCGACGCGACGCTGCGCCACCGCGCCGCCGTCATGACATTGAAGCTCGTCAGCAGTCCCGGCGGTGAAGCGCTCGCCAATTCCGCGTTCACGATTCTGACGCCGGGCGGCGACGTGATCCGCGAGCTGATCGGGGCGTTTCCCTCCGTCGTGCTCGCCGAAGGCGAATATGTCGCCATCGCACGGCACGGCAGCCGGACGTTTCAGGCGACCTTTAAAGTCAAATCGACCCAGGATCGCGATGTCGAGATCCTCGCCCAATAGCAAAATCCTCCGCGCTTGATCGCCGCCGGCCGCAACGCTGCGTGTCTGCCGCGCCAAGACTACGCCGATCTGCCGGGCGGCAAGGCGACGACGTAACCCCCCTGCCGGCGCCTCTCGACAAAGCCGACGCTCTGTCGCATGAACGCAGCATGGATCCGCGCATCGCCAAAACCAAGGACCTTGCAACCGCGCTTGCGGCCGAATTTCTGGGCTGCCTGCGGTTTTGCACGCGCCTGCCGATCCCGGCGCTCGGCTTCGAGAAAGCCCCCTACGAAATGCCCGCCGGCACCACCGCGCGGATGCTGCCGGTGGCCGGCGCCGCGATCGGCGTAGTCGCCGCGATCGCTCTGCTCGTTGCGGCCAAGCTCGGGCTTCCGCCGCCGCTTGCCGCGCTCGTCAGCGTCGCTTGCCTCGCCCTCATCACCGGCGCCCTGCACGAGGATGGGCTCGCCGATTTGGCCGACGCCAGCGCCGGCGCCAATCCGGAAGAGCGGCTGGCAATCATGAAGGACAGCCGAATCGGCGCCTTCGGGACGCTTGCTTTGGTCTTCGGATCGCTCGCCCGGGTGCTCGCTATCGCGATTGTCGCCGCCCACGGCCTCTGCCTCGCCTCGTGGGTGCTGATCGCGACCGCGGCGGTCTCCCGCACGCTGATGTTGCTGGCGCTCTATCTTCTGCCGCCGGCCCGCGCCGAAGGCGCCGGATTTGCCGTCGCCGCGCTGTCCGAGCCGGTGCTCGCGGTCGCTGCGCTGATCGGCTTCCTGTTCGGGCTGACGCCGCTCTTGGCCGGCGCCAGTCTCGGTCGGGTGATCCTCGCTCTCGTCCTGAGCGTCGCGGCGGCCTACGGCGTGATCATCCTGGCGCGCCGGCTTCTGAAGGGGCAGACGGGGGACGTCGCCGGCGCCACGCAACAGGCGGCGGAAATTGCCAGCTATCTCGTCTACGCCGCCGCATTGTAGAGGCCTGCCGCGGGCCGAAAACCATATCCCGTCGGGATCGAGCGGTTAGTGCGCTCGCGTGAGCGTTCGGCACGCATCTTCCAGCATGCAGCGGAACCCATCTGGATCGATGTTGAAATCCGAGTCCATGTCCGGATTCGGATCGGTTGCCTTGCCATGCAGCGAAAAGTAGCTTCCCGATTTCAAATCTGCCAAATCCCAAAAAAAATCGTCGCGCATCGCTTCGGATGCGAGAGCAAAGATCTTCACGCCGCGCGGCGCGAACACGGCGTTGGCAAGATTGGCGCCGCAATTGCCGATGACCAGCTCGACATCGGCGAACAAGCGGACTTGATTGAAAAACGAGTGCCGCTCCGGATAGATCACCGAAACATCGAAATCTCGCAGAATGGGCAATATTTCCGCTTCGTTGCGCAGATGCCGTTTTCGCGCCAAGGCCCGCGATACATAAATTCTTTTGGGTCCTCGGCGTCGGATGGCAATTCCGTCACGGAGACTTTCGAGAATTTCGATGCTGCGCGGCGCTTTCACCCACGGGTGCACGCTTAGAGGAAGCGGATAGACAAGCCGCTCAACTTCCACCGCCTCGCGCGCCATAGGCACGATCTGATGCGATTCGACGCCGAACGCCGCAAGAGAATCCAGATAGATCTTCCGCATGGGAGCCGATTGCCGCGTCGCCACGTGGCGCGTGACGATGAATTTGAGGCTTCTGATGTCGAAATGCTCGGCAAGAATGGCGACTTTCGGGAGACCTTCGATGAGCCAGTGTCCATAGTTGTTATCGGAAACTTGGCGCAGGAACGCGTAGGTATACCCGCCCGGCAAGCTGCGTCGGCGGACATTCTCATCGACAAATAGAGCGTTGTCTCGGCTCCGCCGCAAGGGAAGGATGCTTCGCTCCGTTACGGCATTCACCAAGGTTTCGGAGACGGCAAAGAATCCATCCGTCGTCTTCTTGCAAATGATCCCTTCGCCGCAAACGATTGCATCGTCGATCTGCGCGATCCCGAAGGCAGGAGGCTCGACGATCGTATCGGCGGCCGCATCTACCGCGGCGCGGCTTGGGGTCGGACCGACGATGCGTGTCGCAGCCGATCTGCGATAGGATCCTCCATTGTCGGACTGAAAGAATGCAGAGCAGAGTTCCGCCGCCGGAGCGGGCGTGACTTCGCTCAGACGGGAATGCCGCCCGGATGGCCCCGCGATCTTGAACGGCAGTATCCTTGCAAAGAAGCGAAATACGGATCTTTGCCATGCGTTTGCGACGATCGATGGTGCTTTCTCGGAGAAAGTCCGCCGCTGCGGGCGCGCTGCGTTTTTCAAAGGAAAGACTCAACGACGCTGGAAAGACGTCAGGCTAGCCTCGCAGGATTCCGCCTGCAAGCGCGGCCGCACGGCAGCGAGTCGAACGCCGTCGAAAGCCATAGTCGCCGGCCGGCGTCCGCGGCCGGCCGAATGCCAGCAGCGCCTATAATCCGGCGAGATATTGTGTTGGATCGACCGGCGTCGAGCCTTTGCGCAGTTCGAAATGCAGCTGCGGTGACGCGACGTTGCCGCTTTGCCCGGATTTCGCGATTACTTGGCCACGCTTGACGATTTCGCCGCGCTTGACCTCGATCTCGGCGTTGTCGGCATAGGCGGTGACGAACCCATCCGGATGGCGGATCAGGATGAGATTGCCATAGCCTTTGAGAGCGTTGCCGGCATAGGCGACGACCCCCGCCTCGGCCGCTTTCACCGAGGTGCCTTCCGGAAGCGCGATGTTGATGCCGTCGTTGCCGTCGCACTTGTAGCACTGGATGATCCGGCCATGCGCCGGCCAACGGAACTCCGGCGCCGCGTCCTTATCCGCGGCGGCGACGATCGAGGTCGTCGTCGCATCGACCGAGGCCCGTTTCTGCTGCACCTCGGCAAGGATCGGCTTGGCGATGCTGGCCTCGTGGTGGACGGGCTTGATGAGTCTGGCGCTCTTCTCCGCCCTGGCCTTTTCCGCAGCCAGCTGTCTCCTGGAATGCTCGAGTTTCGCGAGCCTATGTTCCGCCGGCTGGGGTCCCTTCACGAACTGCAATCTCTCGCGGCTCGGCGCGCGACTCGCCCAGTGCACTCCGCTCGAAGCGGCGAGCGCCGCGCTATAGGTCGGAATGATGAGGCGGGTGCCGGGCCGCACTTGCGCCGAAGAGGTAAAGCCGTTGGTGCGAAGCAGAGCCGCAGTGGGAATGCCGTAGCGCCGGGCGATGATTTCGGCACTCTCGCCTTGCGCCATGACGATCGGCGTGCCGCCTTCGGCGGTCCAGCCGGCGATGCTCGCCTGATCGGCGCGCGCGCTCGGATAGACAGGCGTTGCATATCGAGCAACTGCTCCGTGCGCCGGCGGAAGCGGGCGCGACGCGATAGACGCCGGCGGCGCGATGCTTGCCGTCGGGGTACGATCGGTATCGCCCCCGAAGGGATCCGAGAACGGGTTGGCCATTCGCTGCGAATCCGCGCATCCCGCCAGTAAGGCGGCGAGGCAGCCCACCAAAAAAAGCCGTAACAAAAAGGCCGACGCAAGACGTTCCATGACTCTACCCACGATGAGACGGTCGCGGCGGTCATTAAGGAAGCAAGCGAGTTAAGGGAGCGTTTAAGGTGAACGCTATCTCAAGCGAATGGATAGCAGTTTAGCTTAATGGAAGCTAAACGTCACAAGACCTTGGCGGCGCCCGGCAGGAGCGGTTGCAGGCGGCAGGTGCAAAGTTCGGTCTCGACGAAATCTCCTGCCGTGCCGCGATGCAGCGAGACGAGTGTCCCCCGCCACGGCACGCTGCGGTCCGGCCGCGCCATGACGATCCGCCCGCTTTCGCCGAGAAGTTCCGCGAAACGCGGCGGAACTTCGCCGAGCGAGCCGTGCGCCAGGATCCGGTCGAAGGGCCCGGTTTCGGCGGGAAGCGCCAGGGCATCTGCGAAGATCACCGTCGCATTGGTCTTGCCAAGCCGCTGCAGCCGCAACCGCGCCGCGATCGCAAGCGTTTGAAAACGCTCGACCGAAACCACCTCCTCGGCGATCTCCGCGAGAATCGCCGTCGCATAGCCTGAACCAGTTCCGATTTCGAGCACGCGCTGCTGGCGCAGCGGCGCAAGCGCGTCGATCATCCGGGCGACGAGCGAAGGTTCGGAGAGAGTCTGACCGCAGCCGATCGGCAACGCGAGATCGCGGCGAGCAAGATCGACGAGGCGATGCGGCACGAAAATCTCGCGCGGCACTTTTTCGAGCGCCCGCAACAGGTCGAGATCGCGAATGCCGCCGGTCCGCAGCCGCAGCAGAAAAGCGGCCTTTTCTTCGGCGCGCGCGGTCGCTGCATCGATTTCCTGGAGAGTCTTTACATTCACCCGCGTTTCCCGCGTCCCAGATTCTGCGCCTCGCCGAGCTTGTTGTTTACGGCCCTCGCGCGCATGCCCGGAGAATCATGATTTCATGATTCGCAGGCTGATCAAAGTGAGCCGAGCGGGTTATTCGACAGGACGTGCCTTGAAGATCTGCGCGTAGCGCGCGGCTGAGACCTCATCGGTCAAGTCGAGCTTCAAAGGCGTCACCGAGATCCGGTTGTTGATGAGCGCTTCGAGATCGGTGCCCGGCGGCGGCTCGACCACGTCGCGGTCGAAGGCGATCCAATAATAGGGATTGCCGCGCCCATCGGTGCGCGAATCGATGCGCACCGTCTGCAAGTCGCGCCGGCCCTGGACCGTCACGGAGATGCCTTTCACCTCGGCCGCGCTGCAGGCGGGAAAATTGATGTTGATGAGAACGTCGCGCTCGATCCCTTCGGCGAGGAGTGTTTTGACGAGCCCCGGCGCACGCGCTTCCGCGCACCCCCAATCGATATCGTCGCGGCCCACGGCCCCGTAGCATTGCGAAAGCGCGATCGATGGGATGCCGAGCATGGCTCCTTCCATCGCGCCGGCGATGGTGCCGGAATAGGTAATGTCGTCGGCGGCGTTCTGGCCGCGGTTCACGCCGGAGAGCACCAGCTCGGGCTTGCGGCCCTCCAGGATCAAGCGCACGGCCATGATGACGCAATCGGTCGGCGTGCCTTTCACCGCGAAGCGCCGCTCGGAGATCTTGCGCAACCGCAACGGATCGTTGAGCGACAGCGAATGGGCGACGCCCGACTGGTCGTATTCCGG
>JBOHJJ010000102.1:0-5197 GCA_050728495.1 Methylovirgula sp. | reverse complement strand
GCCGAGGGGCGCGCCGCGGAAGAAGGCGTGCGCGAAGCCTTCGCGCTTGGGCTTGGCGCGCCGGTGCCGCTTTCGGCCGAACACGGCGAGGGATTGGCCGACCTTTATGCGGCCGTGTGCGAAGCGTTGCCGGAAGCGACGGCGGTCGTGCCGGAGCCAGTCCAAGCGCCGCAAGAGCAGTCGCCCGGCGACGACGAAGACGGCTCCGAACTCGACCCGACGAAACCGTTGCGGATCGCCGTGATCGGCCGCCCCAACGTGGGCAAATCCACCTTGCTCAACCGCATCCTCGGACAAGAGCGATTGCTGACGGGAGCGGAGGCGGGGATAACGCGCGACGCCATCGGCATCGATCTCGACTGGCAGGGCCGCAGATTGAAAATGTTCGACACGGCGGGTCTGCGCAAACGCGCCCGCGTCGACGCAAAGCTCGAAAAGCTCGCCGGCGCCGACGCACTGCGCGCCGCCAAATTCGCCGAGGTCGTGGTGCTGCTCGTCGACGCGACCGCGCCGTTCGAGAAGCAGGATCTGACGCTCGCCGATCTTGTCGGCCGCGAGGGCAGGGCGTTGGTCATCGGCTTAAGCAAATGGGATCTCGTCGCCGAACGCGGCGCCAAGCTCGGCGCGCTGCGCGCCGAAGCGGGACGTTTGCTGCCGCAGATGAAGGGGATGCCGGTCATTCCCGTGTCCGGCGCGACGGGCGAAGGGATCGGCGCTCTCATCGATGCAATCTTTGCCGTGCATCAAACCTGGAACAAGAGAATCGCAACCGCGAAGCTCAACCGTTGGCTTGCCGCCGAGATCGCGGCAACGCCGCCGCCCGCGGTCGCCGGGCGGCGCATCAAGATCCGCTACGTCACGCAACTGCGCGCGCGGCCTCCCTATTTCGTGCTTTTCGGCAATCAGCTCGAACATCTGCCGGAGAGCTATCGGCGTTTTCTCGCCAACGGGCTGCGCGCCCGTTTTGGCCTCGACGGGGTGCCGATCCGCCTTTCGACAAAAAACAGCGAAAATCCGTACGCACGCAAAGCGCGCTAAGATCGGTCGAGGCTAAGATCATTCGCGACGCGCTCGCGCTTCTCCCGAAATTTCAGCCGCGAAAATCAAGACTTCGCGCGGTTTCTCTCTTCGGCCTGTCGGGCGCGCTCGCGCCATTGTCGCGCGATTTTCAAATACAGGGACTGCAAGGGCTGATTGGCACGATACTGTGCCATCTGCTCGCATTCCTTCGCCTTCTGCTCGCAATGTTTGGAGCGGGAATTTTGCCGCGAAAAGAGTTGAATGGCCACTTCGCTCGACTTCGGTCGCAGGTGTCGCCGGTCTTTGCGAGTTGCGTGGCTCTCTTGGCCACGACTCGGCAATCCTGACTTTGCTTGGCTCTTCTCGCGAGATTGATCCAATAAAATCCAACGATCCGTTAACTCGCGCCCACGCGAAGCGGCGAGAACGGGCGAACGTCGATTATATTCTGCTTGCTTAACGGCGGTTCGCAGGGCCGCGCGCCCGTTCTTCAAAGTTCTCGCGCGGCCGCAGCTTTAGACCCAAGCGCCGGCGACCGCACACCCTTGGCGAAATCAGGAAGATTCGCCGCGGTTTTCGGAATGTTGCATCAATGTGGCTTCGCGTTCCCGCGTCGGGCTGATGCTTTCGCGGGTATCTGGCTTCTCCCAGGGATATCGTTGAACGATCTCGGATAGATTGCGCAGCAGCGCCGTCGTGGCCGGCGAGTCGACATCCTTGAGATCACCGGTAGGGCGGCTGTCTTCAATCGCCAGCATCGCGTCAACAGCAGCCTTCTCTGTGTTTAGCTCGGCCATAAGTTTGCGATGACATTCGTGCAGCTTTTGCAACTGCTCATCGTAATGAGCGATCGCATCGAAGTACCGGCTGACGATGCCGAGCCTACGCTGGAGGAGATCTTCTCGGATATCCCGCATAACTGCCGACTCAAAATAAAGCTATAGCCGGTCGAGGTTAGCTGATTCGCCGGAGGCGGTAAATGCGCGGCTTGACACTGTTCTTCGCAGAACCTCGTCGCCCAACGGGAAAGCGAACGCCGCTCGCTGCGGGCCCGAAGCACTTATATTGCCGTCGCTCGCTGTGGATAAATCCGCGCGAGAATCTGACTGTGCATTCTCGGCTTTCACGCATTGTGTGTACGTGCCTAAATGCGTGGATAGATCGCGATTCGGCGCTCTTCCTGCTCGCTGGCATGAATTCCGGTCGAGCTGCATCCAATCGCCGGGGAGACCATGATTAGAGCAGCTGCGTGGGCCGGTGCGAATCCGGGCGAACAGCGACGCGGCGAGTCCCGCATCGCAACGCCAGATCGCCCCAGCCGCGACGTCGATGGCCGATTGCAGCGAATGGAATCGATGCTCAATTCGCTTCTCGAGGGGCTTGAATCGGCGACTGCGGCAGAGAAAACGTCGCGGCCGGCGAAAGATCCTGGCCGTTTGCGGCAGACGCTAGGTGAGGGCGTTGCTGAGCTCCGATATCGACAGGAGATTTCGGACCGTGAAGAACGGGCGGCATCTCGCTCCGAACTGCGGCGCTCGCAATGGTCGCGACAGGGGTCCGCCTCACCGGGCTCGGGGAAAGACAAAGTGATGGCTTTTCAGGGAAGCCGGCTCGACAATGTCGCGATAAAAAGGCCATGGCGTTCTGAGCGACAGGCATCGCCGGCTGGATCCGACGAACTACAAACGGACGTTGTGGCGGAGGCGCTCCGGGATCTCAATTCGTGCGATTCGATCGCCGGCCTCGAGCGCGCAGTCTACGATTTGGCGGAAGCGGTCGAAGGCTTGCGAAGCGAGAGTGTCAACGAAACGGTGCTTCGGCCGCTGGAGCGGCTCGTCACCGAACTCCGGCATTCGCTTGCGTTGACTGACCCGCCCAAACCGACGAGGGGCGCTGAACCAAAGGTCGCCAGGCTCGACGCCGAGGCCGGCAGACCAGCGATGGATCATGACGCTTTCCACAGGATTGAGCAGCAGACGAACAAAGTCCGCGATCTTTTCGCGGCGAATGTAGAGCGGGCCAAAGCGGTCGAGCCGCTGCAGCGGCGACTGCGCGCTGAAAGCAGCGAGCGCCATCGCGCCACCGTGCCTGGTGGCGGAGCGTTCCGCGACGATGAGCGCGCATTTACAAAGATTGAGGAAAAACTCGAGGCCATTGCCGCGAACATCGAGGAGGTGACTGCCCAGTCGCGCGATCAGAGCCGTTACGACGCGCTTTCGGAGCGCATCGATGAGGTTCGTCAGGAACTCACGATGCGGATCGCCGAGGCTTGGTTATCGCCGGATACAAAGCCGCTGGAAGATCTCCTGCATGGTCTCTCCGAAAAGCTGGAAAACGCGCAGAATTCGCCGGCGGCGAAACGCACGCTCGAATCGCTCGAACGGCAAGTTACTGATCTCAGCGAGCAGTTTGAGCGCGCAAATGCACAGCTTCCATCTTTGGCTTCCATCGAAATGGCCATCGGTGACCTTTTTACGGAGCTCGAAAGAACACGTCAGGTCGCCCTCGATGTGGCGGAAAGGGCGGCGCGCAACGTTCTCAACGAAGCTTCCGCCGACGGTGCCTTGAACTCGGAAATCTCGCAGGAAATCCAAAGACTGCGCACGTTCCATGACGATGCCAATAGGCGCACCCTCTCTACATTAACGACAATCCACGATGTATTGGCAAAGCTTGTAGGCCGCCTGGCGGTCGTGGAAGAGGAATTGTCGGAACACAAACCTTCCCGAGGGGATGCCGCTTCCCGATCATCTTCCACCTACATTCCGCCACAGCAGCGCGAATTGGGTGATTTGACAAGCGAGCGAATCTCGCAAGGGACGGTGGCCAAACGCGCCGAGGGCAAGACGCGGGTTGATGGGAAGACAAGTGCAATTCCGGTTTCGGAGCTCGAAGATCCCGCAACCGTATCCGTTGAGCGCTTTCGAGACGCGGATCTGCGTGATACCGACTTGACTTTGGCGGCGCATCGAGCCGCGCAAGCGGCGGTTGCAGATATTACGCAGAGGCAGGCAAACGTCGCCGGCGCACCGGCGAAGTCCGCTGGTCTCGTCCGGCGCGTCTGTAATGTCCTCAAGCGATCCCTGATTCTTTCGTTAGCCGCCGGCTTCATCGTGCTCGGCGCCTATATACTTGCGAATGATGCGGGACCCCGCCAATCGATCAATCTCGCGTCAAACACTAACGCTGTCGCAACAGAGAGCAGGCCTCGCGATCCGCCGGCTCTGCAAGCTTCGACATCGCCTCCGCAGATCTCTGCGGAGGTTGCGTCAGCCGTTCCCCAATCGCCGCCGCGACATTCGCCGCAGCTCTCACAAGCCGCCAGCCCGTCTTCTCAGAGTTCTGCGCCGCTCACCGAAAGCGCCCGGCCGCCAGCGTCGGATTCCGAGCGGATCGCGGAAGCTTTTCCGGCCCGGCAAACTTCTGGCGCGCCTACGGAACCAGTTTCGCCGCCCGAGGCCGCCGTGCCTTCTTCTATTCCCCAACCGGGCATGACGAATACTGCCACGAAGCAATCCGTCGAGCCGGGAACGACGGCCGCGGCCGCCAAGCGGAGACACTTTTCGGCGAACCCGCCACACGATCTGCGAGTCGCGGCAGAAGGCGGCGACAGCGGTGCGCAATTCACGCTCGCCACGTACTATGCGCAAAGCCACGATTTGGCGGCGGCGGCGCGATGGTATCGAGCCGCCGCGGCGCAGGGTCGGGCTCTCGCTCAATTTCGGCTCGGACTCTTTTATCAAGACGGCCTCGGAATTCGGCGCGATTTGGAACAGGCTAGCTCTTGGTATTTGAAAGCGGCGAAGCAGGGAAATGTGAGCGCCATGTACAATCTTGCGCTGCTCGCGGCCAACGATAAGCCGGATTATTCGACCGCCGCGCGATGGTTCAAGAAAGCGGCGGAGTACGGCCTGCATAATGGCCAATACAATTTCGCGGTGCTTCTTGCGTACGGACTTGGCGTCAAACGGGACCTCGTTTCCTCCTATGCTTGGTTTGCGATCGCTGCGGCGCAGGGGGATCATGGCGCGGCAGCGAAGCGGGACGCGGTTGGCGCCAAACTGGATTCGGCGCAACGATCGGCGGCAAACGCCTTGGTCGCCGCCTTTCATCCAAAGACGCCAGACCCTTCCGCCAACGAAGTCCCACGCCGTGACGCGGCGATTTCGACGCCTTC
>JBOHJJ010000101.1:0-4304 GCA_050728495.1 Methylovirgula sp. | reverse complement strand
GGGAGCCGGTTTGAGCGCATTTTCGAGCGCCTGCGCGGCGCGTTCGGCCGAGACGTCGACCCACACCAAATGCTCTTTGGCGAAATAGACGAAGGCTCCGGCGCCGCTGGTTGCGGGCTTCACATATTCCACCAACATCGGATTGATGAAGATGACCGTATTGCTCGGCAATTCGACGAATCGGCAAAGTTGCGGCATGTTTCCTTCCTCGGTGCTCCTGACGCACCATCGCAGTATCTTGAGTCGGAATGGCATCCTTGCAGAATTGCGACCGCGGTAGAATTCAAACCGCGCCGCTATCAACATCGTTTAAGAATGAGCTGGATGATCTTCAAACGCCGTGATCCGGATTGCGGCAGAATGCCGTTTCCTGGCGCAGGAGTACTCCTATGAAATCCAAGCTCCTCGTTCTGCTTGTTGGCGCCGGTCTCTTGGCGGCAGCCTCGGGCGCGCCAGCCGCGGCGCATTCGCGCCACGCGCCGCGCTGTTGGCAAACCTCTCCCGGCCTGGTGCTGCAAACGAGCGGCTACCAGGACCCGGACGGCACCTATGAGTCCTACGCCGGCTACGTCCGCGACGTGAACGGCACGCCCTGCGGGATCGAATGCAGCCGGCCCTGGGCGCAACGCATCTGGTTCGCCTCGCCGCCGGGGTGGGTATGCGAATAAGGATGCAGTTGCCAACGCGCGTGGCCGGCCTCTAGAGGCATTGAATGGATCATCAAACGATGATAAATTCGTGCCTTAAGGTTCCGAAATGCGCACCACCCTTGCACTCGATGACGAATTGCTGGCCAAGGCCCGGGCCTTTACCGGCCTCGAAGAAAAGTCTGCGCTCGTGCGCGAGGCGCTGAAGGCGTTGATCGAACGCGAGAGCGCGCGGCGATTGGCGCGGCTCGGCGGCAGCGAGCCCCGTCTGGAGGCGCCGAAGCGGCGCCGGCCGATTTGATCCTCGTCGACACTTCGATCTGGGTCGATCATCTGCGCGCCAAAGACAAGCGGCTTACGGCATTACTCGAATCCGCCCTGGCGCTGACGCATCCCTTCGTTATCGGCGAACTCGCGCTCGGAAATCTGCGGCAACGCAGCCTCATCCTTGATGCCTTGCAGGACCTCCCACGCGCCACGCTGGCGGCGGACCAAGAGGTGCTGCAATTCATCGATCGGGAAGGCCTGTTTGGAAAAGGCATCGGCTATGTCGATGCGCATCTTCTCGCCTCCGTCCGGCTGACGGCGGACGCTTCGCTTTGGACGCGCGACAAACACTTGCTTGCCGCAGCCGAGCGATTGGCAATGATGGCGGACACGCCGCGGCTCCCCTAATGCGCCTTCTCCCCCGGCTTGCCGCGCGACTCGGCCAGGTGGTCGAAGCGATGCGTGTAGGAGCCGAGCCCTTGCGTGTCGGCGCGAAGTTGAAGGATCAAATCGTGCAGTTCGGCGCCCGGCACCAGCGCCTCGACGTCGTCCCAGCCCGGCCAGCCTTCGCGTTCCCGATAGCCGAGGATCTGGCCGCGCCGCCCGGAGAGCAGCCGTTGCGCGCTCGCCGTAAAGCGGTTCGGCACGGAGATCGTCACGTGCTCGATCGGCTCGAGCAGCACGGGATCGGCTTTGGGAAGAGCTTCGGCGATTCCGTTGCGCGCCGCGGTGCGAAATGCCATGTCAGAACTGTCGACGGAATGGAAGGAACCGTCAGTGAGCTTCACTTCGATATCGACCACCGGATAGCCGAACGGGCCCTTCTGCATCGCCTCTTCGGCGGCTTCCCCGACCGCCGGGATATATTGGCGCGGCACCGCGCCGCCGACGATCTTGTCGATGAACTCGAAACCGGCGCCGCGCTGGCGCGGCGCGATCTCCAGGATGACGTCGGCGAATTGTCCATGTCCGCCGGTCTGGCGCTTCAGCCGCGAATGTTGCGTCACACGTTTCTTGATCGTCTCCTTATAGGCGACCTTCGGCGGCGCGACGCTGATCTGGCAATTGTAGACGTTGGCGAGGCGATCGAGGGTGACGTTGAGATGGATATCGCCTTGGCCGCGCAGCAGCGTCTCGCCGGTCTCGCGGCTCTGCTCGACGCTTAAAGACGGGTCTTCCTCGACGATTTTGTGCAGCGCGCCGGAGAGTTTCACGTCGTCCTTGCGGTCCTTGGCGGCGATCGCAAACGCATAGACGGAAGGCGCCGGTTGCGGGAAAGGCAAGTTGGCTTTACCCGCCGGCCCCAGCACCGCGCCGGTGGTTGCGTTCTCGAGCCGCCCGATGGCGACCAGCTCGCCTGCTTGCGCCGCTTGCACGCGCACCGCCTCGCCGCTCGCAAAATGATAGAGGCCGCCGACGCGGCCGCCGTCCAGCGTCGTGCCGTCGCGCAGGTTGCCGCGCCAGATGCGCGCGTAGGAGAGTTTGCCCGCATAGGCCTGCCCGGCCTGCACCGTCTTGAAGATCTGCACGAGCGGCTGATCGGAAGGCTCGACGCTGCGTCGCCGCGCCGTCTGCGCAGCTGGCGGTACGTCGTGGCGCAGCGCTTTCCAAAGCCGCAAGATCCCGTGGCCGCGTTGGCCGGCGCCGATCAACACTTGGACGATGGTGTTGCTCGCCTGGTCCTTATGCAGCGTTGCGAAGATCTCGTCCTGGGACGGCACGATGTCTTCGAGCACTTTTTCGAGTAGCGCGTCGTCGTGATCGGCGAGCACTTCGGTTAGGCCCGCGAGCGCCTCCTGTTCGCGTTCGCGCATGTCGTTCGGCAAGCTGACGAGCTCGGAATCCTGTCCGCAATAACGATAGGCGCGCTCGCTTGCGACGTCGACATAGCCGGTTACCGCGTCGTTCTCGCGGATCGGCATCTGGCGCAGCACCAAAGGCAGATTCGAATGCGGCTGGAGCGCAGTCACGGTGTCACGGATTTGCCCGGCAAAGGCGTCGATCTTGTTGAAGAAGATCAAATGCGGGAGGGCTAGTTCCTCGATCTGTTTGAGCAGGATCGGCAGATTGGCGAGCCGATCCGGCGAAGGCTCGCAGACCACGATCGCGAAATCGACCGCGGACAGCGCCGCCGAAGTCTCGTAAGCGAACTCGACCGAGCCGGGACAGTCGATGACGGACCAAGGTTCGTCCATGAAGCTGCAATGACCGAGCCTAAGCTCAGAAGTCATGGTGCGGCCGGAGGACGCATGGGCGCGTTTGGCGACCACACCGGCCGCCGCGAGCAAGGCATCGAAGAGAACCGATTTGCCGCTGCCATAAGGGCCCACGAGAGCGACGGAGCGGGGGCCCGCCGGTTCCGCCTTCCATGAGGATCTTGTCATGCTGGTCTCCCTAGCGCTTGTTATTGATCCGCGGTGGGAATCCGCGTCACGCGCGCGGCGAGACTGCCTAGCCACGGTCGATTGCGCCAATGAGACCACAAGAAAAGGCTAAGCGAAAGGAAAAGGTCGCGGCGGTTGCGACGGCGAGCCTCGTTCCTAGCCGTGCGCAAACGTTCTCGTCGCTCTGATAGGAAAGGAGCCTTGCGGGAAGAAAGCGGGATGCTAAGAGAGACCATGCCCGCTCTCTCCCCACTCGCCCCGCAATCCTATCCGGACATTCCGCCGATCGCGGGCGTGCGTTTGGCGACAGGCAGCGCCGGCATCAAGACGAAAGGCCGCGCCGACGTGATGCTGGCGCTCTTCGACAAAGGGACGAACGTTGCTGGCGTTCTCACCACCTCGAAATGTCCGTCGGCGCCGGTCGATTGGTGCCGGGCGCGGCTGAAGCGCGGCAAGGCGCGCGCGCTTGTTGCGAATTCCGGCAATGCCAATGCGTTTACCGGCAAAACCGGGGCGGAAGCGGCGCGGCGCATTGCGGCGCTGGCCGGCGCAGCGGCGCAGGTCGGCAGCTCCGAAGTCTATCTCGCCTCGACGGGCGTGATCGGCGAGCCGCTCGATGCGGGCAAGTTCGCAGGACTGTTCGAAAAGCTGGCGGCGGAGGCCGCGCCGGGCGGATTTCTCGCCGCTGCCAAGGCGATCATGACCACCGATACTTTTCCGAAGATTGCATACGCCAAGGCGCTTCTCGGCGATGTCGAAGTCGCGATCGCCGGGGTGGCAAAAGGTTCGGGCATGATCGCGCCCGACATGGCAACGATGCTGGCCTTCGTCTTCACCGATGCGCCGATCGCCACCGCGCCGTTGCAGGAGATATTGCGGCGCGGCGCCGACGCCTCGTTCAACGCGATCACGGTCGACGGTGACACGTCGACTTCCGATACACTGCTGCTCTTCGCGACCGGCGCCGCCGCCGCGCGCGGCGCGCCGAAAATCGCGCACGCCGGCG
>JBOHJJ010000100.1:0-5307 GCA_050728495.1 Methylovirgula sp. | reverse complement strand
GCACTGACGGGCGCACTCTCCTTCCGCTATGCCAAACCGAGTCTCATCAAGGCGCTGATCGCGACGCGCGTCGACCCGGTCCTGTTCGATCTTTCCTATGACTTTGTCGGCGACCTTTCGGAAACGGTCGCTTTGCTGTGGCCCGCCGACGTGGCGGCAGGAGAGGACGCGCCTTCGCTCGCCGCGGTCGTGCGCGCGCTTACGGAAACCGGCAAGATCGATCTGCCGCGCGTTCTTGCCGAGCTTCTCGATGGGCTCGACGAAACCGGCCGCTGGGCGCTGTTGAAGCTCATCACCGGCGCAATGCGGATCGGCGCGTCGGCACGGCTCGCCAAGCAGGCGGCCGCCGAACTCGGCGGCAAGAGCGCCAACGACATCGAAGACCTTTGGCATGGGCTTACGCCGCCTTACCTCGATCTTTTCGCTTGGCTCGAAGGCCGCGAGCCGCGCCCGGTGACCAACGACCCGGCGCCGTTTTGCCCCGCCATGCTCGCTCATGCGCTCGAGAAAGAAGAACTTGCCGAGCTCGTGCCGGCCGAATTCTTCGCCGAATGGAAATGGGACGGTATTCGCGTCCAGGCGGTCGTCGGCGAGAGAAGCGGCAAAGTCGTCCGACTTTTTTCCCGAACTGGAGAAGATATTTCTACCGGCTTCCCCGACCTCGTCGACATGCTGACAAGCCTTCCTTGTCGTGGCGTGTCTCTCGACGGCGAGCTTTTGATCCGGCGCGACGGACTCGTGCAATCTTTCGGCGTACTTCAGCAACGGCTCAACCGGAAGCGCGTTTCGGCGGCGCTGCTCGCCGATTATCCCGCCCACATCCGCGCTTACGACCTTCTCTCTCTCGAAGGCGAGGATTTGCGCGCCCTCCCCTTTGTCGAAAGGCGCCGCAGGCTCGAAGTTTTTGTTGCCGGCGCAAACGCTGCGCGGCTCGATCTTTCGCCGTCGATCGATTTCCAATCGTGGGATTTTCTGGCTGCGGCAAGGCGCGATCCCGTCGCCGCCGGCGCCGGTCGGGACGCCGCGGCGATCGAAGGCGTGATGTTGAAACGACGCGATTCGATCTACGTCCCCGGGCGCCCAAAAGGCTTGTGGTACAAATGGAAGCGCGATCCTTTCACGATCGACGCGGTACTCATGTACGCGCAACGCGGACATGGAAAGCGTTCCTCGTTTTATTCCGATTATACCTTCGGAGTCTGGCATGACGGAGCGGAAGGCGAGGCGCTCGTGGCGGTGGGCAAAGCATATTTTGGCTTCACCGACGAAGAACTTAGAAAACTCGACCGCTACGTTCGCGACCACACGAGCAACCGCTTTGGGCCGGTGCGTGAGATCGCCCATGGCAACGGCGAAGGTCTCGTCCTTGAGATCGCCTTCGACGGCGTGAACCGCTCCAGCCGACACAAATCCGGCGTCGCCCTGCATTTCCCGCGAGTCAATCGCATTCGCTGGGACAAACCGGCACGCGAGGCCGATCGGCTCGAGTCTCTCCACATTCTGCTGAAGGAGTGAGAGGTCAGTGTGCTCCCCGGATCGCGCGGCCTCAACTCATCTTCGATTTTGCGACCAAAACGACAGAGAAAAACGCCAAAAATGGAAGCGTAACATCGCGATGCCGGATGTTTTCGCCGCGCGTCGGCGTGCCGACGCAGAGTCGTGCGCAGCGCTTTTGCAACCTGCGCATCGCCGCGCATTCAATTTCGAGGTGATTCAAAGATTTAAAGGCAAAGCATTTTTTCTGACAAAAAACATGCTCGCCGATGTGGCTTTTTGCGCCCGCCAGAGCGTACACGTTCATTTGTCTTCGAGCCGTTGTGATTTTGCGCGCGTGGTCAGCGGCGTGCTCACAGATTTGCGCCGAATCAGGTGTTTACCGGAAACATGACCGGCAATTTTCGCGATCGCCGCGGCATCTGCATCGCGCAACGGTGAAATTTTCATGACATGGCTCATTGCGGGACACGGGTTCTATGTTAGAGTTCACGCGCTGTCGGACGTACCGATTGCGCGAAAGCCTTGAGCAAACCTCGAGCGTGTTTTCCCTCAGTGCCGATGGGTTGGCTGCATTATGCATGCAACGCGGAGTCATGCTGAGCGAAACACGAAGAACGCGAGTTTGAGGTCCTTCGATGCAATGGGAGGGGGCAAGTCTAGCGTCCGCTGAGATTAGACCTTTACTTGGGTTGGGGAACTTCGAAGCCGCGCTTCGAAGAAGGGGGCCGTTTGACCATGAATAAGATTGCGATCGTCCGATCTCGCATTTCGAATTTTCGAGTGCAAGGTACTTGCCTTGTGCAACGGTTTTTCTCGCGGTACCGACAGCACATAACACGCTAGGCGCTCTGGGATTTTGCCGATAGCGGTTCGACGCGCCTCGCGCAGCGGGCGTTCGAACTCGGGCGGAATCTGCCGAGCGCCCGCCATCTCTCACTTTGATCGATGTGTTGCGTCTACCGGCGTCTTTCGCGCCGGCCGCTCCTCTATTGCAAGAAGAAGATCGATGTTGAACCCTCGCCCAAATGAATCCAGCAAAGCCGATGATGCTGTTGCGCCGTGCGATACGCGCAACGAGGAATCTTGGGCGGCGATCTGCCGCCGCCTTCGAGCCGAGCTTGGTGAAGCCGTTTTCAGTTCCTGGTTCGCGCGTTTGGAACTTGATGGCCTCAGCGACCAAGTCGCTCATCTGTCGGTCCCGACCAAGTTTCTCAAGAATTGGATTCAGATGCACTATGCCGACCGGATCTTGACCGCGGTCGTCGGCGAGTTCCGCGACGTTAAGCAGATCATCGTCGGCGTGCGTTCCTCGTCGCGGCCGATGAACTCGCGCGTCGCGGAGCAACAGCGGGCGCCGGAGTTCGCATCGGGCTTCGGGTCGCCTGCCGCGCCAAAGTCGAACAGCGAACCGCAGCGGTCGGCGGTTTCGCAGACGAGCGGCAAGGCAAGGGCGAACGCGCGCGAGAACGATGGCGAATTCCTGGCCGGCTCTCCGCTCGATAAACGATTGAACTTCTCCACCTTCCTTGTCGGTCGGTCGAACCAACTCGCCTATGCTTCCGCCCAGGAGGTAGCCTTCGCGCAGCCGGGCGAAGCGCTGCGCTTCAATCCGCTCTACATTCACGCCGCCGTTGGACTCGGCAAGACCCATCTTCTTCAGGCGACCGCGCACGCAGCGACGGCGGGCAAGCGCCGCGTCATCTATCTCACAGCAGAAAAATTCATGCATAGCTTCGTCTGCGCGCTGAAGGCCGAGACGGCGATCGCCTTTAAGGAGAAGCTGCGGGGGATCGACATTCTGATCATCGACGACGTGCAATTCCTGCAGGGTAAATCGATCCAACAGGAGTTTTGCCACACCCTCAACGCGCTGATCGACGCGCGCCGGCAGATCGTCATCGCCGCCGATCGGCCGCCTGGAGATCTCGAGAGTCTCGACGAACGGGTGCGGTCGCGCTTCGCGGGCGGACTATGCGTCGAAATGGGCGGCCTCGACGAGAACTTGCGCGTCAAACTGCTCGAGGCGCGGGTCGCGGCAGCAAAATTGCTGCATCCCAACTTCGAGATTTCGCCGGCCGTGCTCGCCTATGTCGCCAACGCCATTCAGACCAACGGTCGCGACCTCGACGGCGCGGTCAATCGCCTTGTCGCCCACACCTGCCTCACCGGCCAGCCGCTCTCGGTCGAGACCACGGAGGCGGCGATCCGCGATTTGATCCGCACGCGCGAGCCGAAACGGGTCAAGATCGAAGACATCCAAAAGCTCGTCGCGAGCCATTACAACGTCACCAAAGCCGACATCGTATCGGCGCGCCGCACCGCCAACGTCGTGCGGCCGCGACAGATCGCGATGTATCTGGCGAAGACGCTGACGCCGCGCTCCTTACCTGAGATCGGCCGGCGTTTCGGCGGCCGTGACCACACGACTGTGCTGCACGCGGTCCGCAAGATTGAAGCGCTTGCCGGCACGGATGGCAGGCTCTCGGAGGAGATCGATCTCTTAAAGCGCTTGCTGACCGAGAACTAGCCGTCGATCCCCGGCGTGGGCAAATGCCGCGCAAAGAGGTAATCCGGGGCATGGCTGCGATTCGAATCATCGGCATCGATCCCGGCTTGCGGCACATGGGCTGGGGCATCATCGAGGTCGCCGGCGCCCATCTGGCTTATGTCGCCAGCGGCGCGGTCGACTCGAACGCTGAAGGCGCGCGCGGCGAACGTCTGCGTGAGCTGCATCAGGGCCTCAGCCGGATCATCGCCGAATTCGCGCCGGATGAAGCCGCGGTCGAGGAGACCTTCGTCAACCGTGATCCGCAATCGGCGCTGAAGCTCGGCGAGGCGCGCGGCATTGCCCTTGTCGTCCCGGCGCTCGCCGGCTTACCGGTTGCCGAATATGCGGCGAACCTCATCAAAAAGACGGTGACCGGCACCGGTCACGCCGAAAAAAACCAGATCGCAATGATGGTAAGGGTCCTGCTTCCCCAGTGTCAGGCGCAAGGAGCGGATGCGACCGACGCGCTGGCCGTGGCGATCACCCACGCGCGGTATTGCATGCAGAAGAAGGCGCGTTTGGCATGATCGGCAAGCTGAGGGGCAGGCTCGATTCTGTCGGCGAGGATTTTCTCATCCTCGACGTGCACGGCGTCGGCTATGTCGTGCATTGTTCGCCGCGCACGCTCTCCGACCTGCCGCGCTCGGGCGACGTGGCGCTCGCCGTGGAAACGCAAGTGCGCGAGGACTCCATCCGCCTCTACGGATTTTTGCGAGACGCCGAACGCGATTGGTTTCGGCTGCTGCAGACGGTGCAAGGCGTAGGCGCAAAACTGGCGCTTGCCATTCTCGGCGCGTTCGAGCCGGCCGAACTTAGTGTAGCGATCGCCCGGCAGGACAAGGCCGCAATCTCGCGTGCTCCCGGCGTCGGGCCGAAACTCGCCGCGCGGCTGATTTCCGAACTCAAGGACAAGGCTGCGGCGTGCGCCACGACCGCAGCGAGCGCGGCAAGCAACGACATGCCTGCCGCCGAGGATGCGGTCGCCGCGCTGGTCGGACTTGGCTATAGCCGTCCGCAAGCTGCTGGCGCGGTGGCAAATTCGCGCGCCGCTCTCGGCGACGACGCCGAAGCATCGGCACTGATCCGACAGGGCTTGCGGGAACTGGCGCGTTAGGATCGCGCCTGGACAACCCGAGCGGGGTCGATTTTCGTCCGCGTCGGTAGTAGATGGACGGCATGTTTTCTTCGAAGGAAGTCGAACGTTACGCGCGCCATCTCGTGTTGAAGGAGATCGGCGGTCCCGGCCAGCAGAAGTTGAAATC
>JBOHJJ010000099.1:0-9259 GCA_050728495.1 Methylovirgula sp. | reverse complement strand
TGGTTTTGGTCGGTGGCGCTACCTGTGTCGTCTGCTCGACTGGCGGCACCGAAGGAAGCGTGAGTTCCGTCGTGAACTCATATGCCTTCTGCGCGCCGGTAAGCGTCAGTTGGACCGCAACGCGCTGCGCCGTTGGCGGCTCCCCAATTGCCGTGATGGAAAAGATCCCGTCGGAGCGGCGACGCGTCTCGAACGCCCAACCTTCGGGCGCTTCCGCAAAAAGATCGGTGGGCACAAAGGCGCCTTTCCAAATCAGAAGCCAGGCGGGGTTAGTTGCCGCTTTATTCGGCACGATGTGAACGTCCGCGACGATGGCTTGCGGCGATAACGCGACGGGCACCTGTGCCTCGGCCGCCGCAACTACGGCAGCCTCCGGACTCTGCCCGGCGCGAGGCAACAGCAACTCGGTGCTGCTTTCCTCCGGAAAGCAGATGTTGTCGCAGACGGCATAATCGACGGTCAGGCGAAGCCGCACCGGCTTGCTCGGATCCCGCGCTGCGACATGGAGGGGAAATACGACGCCGCCGCGATAGCCGAAAGCTTCAATGCCTTGCTCATTGATGCGGCGCGGCGCGGGAAAAAAAACTCTCATCGTCGCCACATTCTCGGATCCATTCACGGAAAATTTAGGTGGCACGCCAGCGTCGCCCGGCGTGCGCCAATATGTGATGGCCGTCAAAGGAAGCCTGATCTGTGCGGCGGCTTCGTAGTTGGTCCCGTCGCCTCCGGCGGCGATAAGCCGCATCTGCGCCTTGCCTTGCGACCAGACGCTGGCGAAGGGATCTGACTTCGCCGGGAGCGCCGCAAGACAGAGACCGAGGCCGAGTCCGAGACGACTCGCAAAAAGGCGATGGTCAAACGGCCGTGGCTGCGCCAACATGGCGTCGCGGCAACGGGCTTTGCATGGTGGGATCTCCGGCAACAATCTTTCCCTTCAGGCTTCTCGCCACCAGGTGCTGAAATCCGCCGCCCGGTGACCCAAGTGACCTATACGTGAATACGGCGCGAATAATGGCAAGCGTGAAATACAAAGATAAAGCGAACGGCTATCTCGACGGCCAGTTGCTGCTCGCCATGCCGGGCATGATGGATGACCGGTTCGCACGCTGCGTCGTCTATCTCTGCGCCCATTCCGACGAAGGCGCCATGGGAATCATCATCAATCGCCGGGCGCCGAGTCTGAACTTCTCCGAGCTTTTGGTGCAGCTCGAGGTCATCGCTCCCGACGAGGCGATCCGGCTTCCGGCGCAGGCCGGCGCCGTTCCGGTTTTGAAGGGGGGGCCGGTCGAGACCGGGCGCGGTTTCGTGCTGCACTCGAACGATTTCTATATCGACAATTCGACCTTGCCCATCGACACCGGCGTTTCGCTCACCGCGACCATCGACATTCTGCGCGCCATCGCGCACGGCTCGGGACCGGACCGCGCCGTACTGGCGCTCGGCTATGCCGGCTGGTCGCCCGGCCAATTGGAAGATGAGATGCAACATAACGGCTGGCTCACCTGCCCGGCCGACAGCGCGTTGATCTTCGACACGCCGCTCGAATCGAAATATGAGCGCGCGCTGCGCAAGCTCGGCATCGATCCGGGATTCCTCTCCGCCCAATCCGGCCACGCCTGACCTACGCGGCGATCGAGGCGGCGCCGACGAGCTTGCGCGCGTCGCTGGCGCTCATCGGATGCCCAAAAGCATAGCCCTGTGCGTATTCGCAGCCGAGCTGGTAGAGTTCGATCGCATCGGACTCCGATTCCGTTCCTTCGGCGATGACGTTCATTTCGAGGTCGTGCGCCAAGGCAACAATCGAGCGCAAGATTACCGGCCGCGCGCCCCTGCCGTTGTGGCGGACGAATGAACGATCAATCTTGATTGTGTCGAAGGGGAAGCGCTGCAGATAGGCGAGTGAGGAATAGCCGGTACCGAAATCGTCGAGCGAAAGTCCGGCGCCGAGCTCGCGCAGACGAGCGAGGATCTGCACCGCGTATTCCGGATTCTCCATAACCAGGCTTTCGGTAAATTCAAGCTTGAGTGTGCCACGCGCCAACTCGACACGTGAGAGCACCGTCTTCACGTCCTGAATAAGATCGTGCCGCAGCAACTGCCGAGAGGCAATATTGACGCTCGCAAAGAGCGGCGGATCGACATCGAGCGCGCGCTGCCAGGCGGCAAGTTCGCGCGCAGTGCGTTCTATCGCGAAAACGCCGAGATCGACGATGCCGCCCGTCTCTTCGGCGATGGGAATGAACTCCGCCGGGCCGAGCCGACCAAGCCGCGGATGATCCCATCTGAGCAAGGCCTCGAACCCCGCGACGGTGCGGTCCTCGAGGCGGATGATCGGCTGAAAGAGGATGCTGATTTCGCCGCGATCCAGCGCCCGGCGCAGATCTCCTTCGAGGGTAATCCGATCGGAACGCAGGGAGCGCATCGAGGGGCGGAAGACTTCGATGCGGTTGCCACCCAGGCGCTTGCTGTGGCGAACCGCGATCTCGGCGTCGTTCAGCATATCTTCCCGCTTGGCATGCAATTGCGGATCGTAGAGCGACAGGCCGATCGACGCGGCGAGCGGCACCTCGTTCTCCCCGAATGTCACCGGCGTCGAGACCGCGTGGCGCACCACGTTGGCGACGGAGATAATCTGGTCGGTTCCGGACTCCGAAATGAGGACGGCGGCGAACTGGTCGCCGCCGAACCGAGCCAAACAGTCTTGCGGTTTCAGAATCCGGCCGAGTCGGCGCGCGAGAGTGAGCAATACCGAATCGCCCGCCGAAAAGCCGATCGATTCGTTGATCTGCTTGAATCTGTCGATATCGATGCAGATGACGGTCGGGCGAATTTTGGAATCGGTTTGGGCGAGGAGGAGCGCGGCTTCTAGGCGGTCGAAGAAAAGTTCGCGGTTGGGAAGTCCCGTCAGGTTATCATGTACCGCATCGCGCAAGAGCCGCGTCTCGGCCATCTTGTGCTCGGTCACGTCGGCGAGCGTACCGATGACGCGGATCACTTCGCCTTCCTGGCCGATGACCGGGCGCGCTTTCAAGTGGAACCAGAAGTAATGTCCGTCGGCGGCGCGCAGGCGGAATTGTTGGTTGATGCGTCCCCGCCTCTGTTCGAGTATCGTATCGAGACAAGCGCGGTAGCGGTCGCGCTCAAACGGGTGAAGAAGGTCGAGCCAGGCAGATGCAGGCCCTTCGAGCGCCCCGCGCGGAAGACCGAGCTGCATCTCGACCTCCGGACTGACATAAACGCGATCCGACGTGACGTCCCAGTCAAAGATAATGTCGCCGCAGCCGGTGAGCGCCAGTGCCTTACGCTCCGCGTCGCTGATGACACCGTGCGCCAGGCCGCTTCCCGCGAAAGCGTTCTGCATAACTGTAAAGCCGATCAGCATGACGATAAGGACCAGGCCGCCGATTAGCGCCGGCGAAACCAGGTCGTTGGTGAGCGAGCCGTTTACCGTGAACGCGGCGGCGACGATCCAAACTAGCAGCAAAAGCCACGTCGGGATTAGCATCACGGCGCGGTCATAGCCGTGCGTGGAGAGATACACGACAAGAATAAACCCCACGACGGCAACCGTACCGAGCGAGATGCGCGCCACGCCAGCCGCCACGGGAGCATCATAAATGGCAAGCCCAATGAGGGCGACGAGAAACAAGAGCCAGATGATTGCAACGCGTGAGGCGCGCACATGCCATCGATTCAAGTTGAGATAGGCGAACAGAAAAACGAGCAGAGTCGCCGCGAGCGCTGTCTCCGCGCCGGCGCGCCAGACCCGGTCGGTCTGCTCGGACGTGTTGAAGATCTTGTCCCAAAATCCGAAGTCGATACAGACATAGGCGAGCACCGCCCAGGCGAGCGCCGCGGCGGCCGGAAAGATGACCGCGCCCTTGACGACAAAGACGATGGTCAAGAACAGCGCCAGCAGGCCGGCGACGCCGATCACGATCCCCTTGTAGAGGGCGAGGCTTGTGAGCTTGTCCTTGTAGGCGTCGGGCTCCCAAAGATAGAGCTGCGGCAAGGTCGAGGAGCGCAATTCGGCCACATAGGTAACGGTCGTCCCCGGATTGAGCGTCAACATAAAGACGTCCGCGTCGGGGCTTTCCTGGCGCTCTGGCGGGAAGCTCTGGCTGGCGGTAATCGCCGAGATTCTCGTCGCCCCGAGATCGGGCCAGATCACGCCCGAGCCGACGAGACGAAAATGCGGGGCGACGACAAGCCGTTCGAGTTGTTCGTCGGTATCGTTGGTCAGCGCAAACACGATCCAGCTCGGATGCGTACCTGCTTCTCGCGCCCGCACCTCGATGCGCCGCACGATCCCGTCGGAGCCGGGCGCGGTGGAGACGATAATGCGGTCGCCTTGCGCGCTATACCTTTCGATCGCCTTGGTGAGGTCGATGGCGGGCACGTGGAGCGGCACGCGAACGGCTTCTATCGCCGCCGCCGGGACGGTCGTCGTTGCGATTAACGCGAGCGCGAACCACAACCGCATGCTTCGCAGGGATACGATCGACATTGTGCTCCGCTCAGGGCCGATCGCGCCGGCAAATCCGCAGGGGAAGCGGATCCGTCTCAAGAAGCGCGTAAAGCAAATGGTCCTGCCAGAGACCGTTGATCCGTAGATAGGCGCGGGCCAGCCCTTCCTTTTTGAAACCATTGCGCTCCAACAGTTTTACCGAAGCCTCGTTATGGGGCAAGCAAGCCGCCTCAATGCGATGCAGCCGCAAGCTCGTGAAGGCAAATCCCGCCGTGGCGCGCACCGACCGCGACATCAGGCCCTTCCCGGCAAAAGGCAGGCCCATCCAATAGCCGAGCGTCGCCGACTGCGCGACGCCGCGCTTGATCTGGCCGAGCGTCAGGCCGCCGACCAGCGCATCGTCGCTCTCGCGGAAGATAAGAAAAGGATAGGCTTGGTCTTCCGCGGTCTCCTCCGCGTGCCGGCGTAGCCTGCGGCGGAAGGCAGCGCGGGTCAAGTCGTCGCCCGGCCAGGTCGGCTCCCATGGCGTGAGGAACGCGCGGCTGTGCTCGCGCAATTCGGCCCACGTTTCGTAATCGCGCATCTCGGGCGGACGCAAGTAAACGCCGTCGCCGCGCACGAAGTTCGCGATGTCGCCGGGCGGCCCGATGCGGAATAGAGCCAACCTGTCCTCCTTAGATCGAGCCGAGCCGCGCCTTGACGAGGTCCGGCGCATAGACTTTAGCAATCGGCCCGACAGCCGCAACCGTCGGCGGCGAGCGTAACGCGGCTGCCCCCGCCGCGCGGATCTCGGCAACGCTCAAAGCATCGATCCGCGCGATGATCTCTTCGCGCGGCAGAACGCGGCCGAAGGCGAGCATCTGCCGGGCGATCTGTTCGGCGCGCGCGATCGGCGATTCGAGGGCGCTCAAGACCGCGACTTTCATTTGCGCCTTGGCGCGCCGGGTTTCGTCGTCGCTCAGGTCGTGCGCGGCGGCGGCAATGCAATCGAGAGCGATCGGCATCAGTTCGGCGACTTGCGCCTCGCCCGTCGCCGCATAGAAGCCGAAGAGGCCGGCGTCCGAATAGCTCCAATGGAAGGCGTGGACCGCATAGGCAAGGCCGCGCTTCTCGCGCACCTCCTGAAAGAGCCGCGACGACATTCCGCCGCCCGCCGCATTGGCGAAAACGTTCAGCGCATAATGGGCGGGGTCCGTATAGGGCAATCCCGCAAAGCCAATGACGATGTGCGCCTGTTCAAGCTTCCGCTTCGCGTATTTCGCGCCACCAATATAGCGGGCCGGGACAACATCTTCGTCAACCTGCCGGGGCAGACGCGCGAAGCGCGCCGCAGCGACATCGACAATCGCGGCATGGTCAACGGCGCCGGCCGCGCCGATGGTGACCGCACGGCTACCGTAATGGCTTTCAAGATAAGCGGAGATCATGGAGCGATCGAATCCGCGCACATGTTCCGGCGTGCCGAGAATCGGCGAGCCGATCGGCTGCTCCGGAAAGGCGGCGGCGTTGAAGAGATCGAAGACAAGATCCTCGGGCGTATCCTCGACCGCGCCGATCTCCTGAAGAATGACGCCCTTCTCGCGTTCGAGCTCCTGCGTATCGAACGTGCTCTCCGTCAGGATATCGGCGAGAATGTCGAGCGCAAGGTCGGTGTCGGCGGCAAGCACGTGCGCGTAATAGGCGGTCTGCTCGACGCTCGTCGCGGCGTTGAGGTCGCCGCCGGCGCCTTCGATCTCGTCGGCGATGTCGCGCGCCGAACGCCGGCGCGTGCCCTTGAACGCCATATGCTCCAACAGATGCGAAAGCCCGCGTTCGCGCGGCCGTTCATGGCGCGAGCCGGCGGCGACCCAGACGCCTAGCGATGCCGTCTCGAGGTTCTCCATATGGTCGGTGACGATCCGCAGACCGGACGGCAGGTTGGTAATCTCGACGCTCATGACGCCGCCTTTTTGGAGGCGTCGAGTCGCGCGCGTATATAGGCCGCAAGCTGAACTTGGTCGTTGGCGACAACCGCGAAGCGTTCGTCGCGCAAGAACAGATCGGCAAGCTGCGGCGGCAGTTGCGGCACTATGCCGGTCGCCCGTTCGACGGCGGCGGGAAATTTCGCGGGATGTGCGGTGCCGAGTACGATCATCGGAACTTGCGGGTGCGCCTTAAGCCCGGCGCGCGCCGCGCCAACGCCGACCGCGGTATGCGGGTCGATGAGCTTTTGCGCCTCGCCCCACACGCGCGCGATCTCCTCGGTCGTTTCCGCCTCTCCGATCCGTACCGCGTCGAAATCGGCGCGAATCGCCGCGAGCGGCCCGGAATCGATGCGGAAGGCCCCTGTCTGTTGCAATGCACTCATAAGGCGGCGAATCGCCGCCGAATCACGTTGATAGGCTTCGAACAAAAGCCTTTCGAAGTTGGACGATACCTGAATGTCCATTGAGGGCGATTGTGTGGCTTGGACCTCGCCGAGCGCATAGCGGCCGGTCGCGAAAGCCCGCGCCAGAATGTCGTTAGCATTGGTGGCAATCAGGAGCCGCTCGACGGGCAGGCCCATCCGCTTGGCGATCCAACCGGCGAGCACGTCACCGAAATTGCCGGTCGGCACCGCGAACGACACCGGTCGGTACGGCGCACCGAGCGCCACCGCGCCGACGAAATAATAGACGGCCTGCGCGACCACCCGCGCCCAGTTGATCGAGTTCACGCCCGACAACGCAAATTCGTCGCGCAATCTCTTGTTGGCAAAGAGCGCTTTGACGAGCGCTTGGGCATCGTCAAATGTGCCTTCGATAGCGACGACATGCACGTTTTCGGCGGCGACGGTGGTCATCTGCCGGCGCTGTACGTCGGAAATGCGGCCTTTGGGGTAAAGGATGAACAGATCGACCTCGGCGAGGCCGCCGAGCGCAGCGATGGCCGCGGCGCCGGTGTCGCCCGAGGTCGCGGTCAGGATCGTCGCGCGCTTGCCGCGCGCCGCGAGCACCTGGCGCAGCAGGCGGCCCAAGAGCTGCATGGCGAGGTCTTTGAAGGCCAGCGTCGGGCCGTGGAAGAGCTCCAGGAGGAAGAGATTGTCCCCGATCTGCGTCAGCGGCGTCACCGCGGGATGATCGAAACCGGCATATGCCGCATCGATTGCGGCGCGCAGCGCCTTGCGGTCGAGCGCGCCGCCGACGAATGGCGCGATGACGGCTTCCGCCACCGCCGCGTAAGGCAGGCCGGCAAAGCTGGCGATCTCCCGCTCGGAGAGTCGCGGGTAGGCATCCGGAAGGTGGAGGCCGCCGTCCTGGGCGAGACCCGCGATTAAGGTATCGGTGAAGGAAAGGGACGGCGCCTCGCCGCGCGTCGAAATATAGTTCACTTTTGCGCCTTTGAGCTCGATTGGCGTGGGCCCGTTTAGCACAAAAAGGTCGCAAGCGTGGAATTTGCCGCAATTCCTGGTAACCTGAATTCGCCCCGAAGAAACAATGACTTGAAGTGAGATTCGAAGCCCACGATTGGGGCGAAGCCTATTCGCCCATCCAACGAGCGCGAAGAAAGCCCGCAAAAACGATGAGCAATCCGCCAGCCAGGCCAAACCAGGTAAGCGCATAACCCATGTGGTTGTTGGGGATGTCGATCTCGGTCATGCCGCCGATCGGCCAACCGCCGGGTACGGGTTTGGTATCGGCATCGACGATGAAGGGCGCCGCGGGCGCCAGTCCGAAATGGGTGGCGATCGCGGCCGGGTCGCGCGTAAAGAAGATGTCTTTCTGCGGCTCGTCGGCGGGGGTGAAGAGATTGCGCGTCTGCGGCGGCCGCATCAGTCCGGTGACCTGCGTCTCGCCCTCGATCTCGCCTTTGGCCCGCATCGACTTCGGGAGATCAACCGGCACAAAGCCGCGGTTCACCACGACGAAGCCGCCGGAATCGAGTTTGAACGGGGTCAAGATGAGATAGCCCGGGCCGAGATCGTGTGGGCCGACGCCATAGAAGACGAGTGCCTCTTTGCCGTTCTCGTAACGCCCGGAAAACTCGACATACCGATAGGCATAGTCGCGGGACGCGAGGTGCGCCCAAAGCGCCAGCTCCGGCAACGGCTGCGGCGGCGCCTTGCTGCGCGTCGTAATCTGGGCGATCAACGCTTCTTTCCAGGTGAGGCGATGCAGTTGCCAGACGCCGAGCGAAACGAGAACCCCGCCGATCACGAGCATGAACAGGACGGGCCCGATAAAGCCTTTGCGAGCGGGTTGTGCGATGTACGCCAAAGGCTCAGCTCTCAAGCCGCCGCTGCCCGGCCTTATTGCGATATTGCAAGGCGATCAACAGGCCTTTGAGCGGCCGCAACATGCCGATGCAGACGATCGCTGTCAGCGGCAGAAAGACGACGACGTAGACCCAAATCGGCGGCTCAAACATGACTTCGATCCACAGCGCCGCGCCGACGATCAGAAAACCGCCGAACAACATCACGAATACGGCGGGCCCGTCGCCGGAATCGGCGAAGCCAAAATTCAGCCCGCAGGCCTTGCAGGCCGGCGCCACATTGAGAAAGCCCGCGAACGTCGAGCCACGCTGGCAACGCGGGCAACGCCCGGCGAGCCCGGACAAGATCGCCGACGGCAAACTGTCCTTCTTGTCGCCGCTCATCGCGTTTCCATTTGCACGGCAACGGACCTTTCGGCAACGCGCAGCGTGTCAATGCTCCATCGGGGCGCCCCACGTGCCCCAAACATAGATGCAGGAGAAGAGGAAGAGCCAGACCACGTCGACGAAATGCCAATACCAGGCGGCGAACTCGAAGCCGAGATGGCGTTGCGGCGT
>JBOHJJ010000098.1:0-5122 GCA_050728495.1 Methylovirgula sp. | reverse complement strand
CTCCGTATGGCGGAATCAAAATCCGCTGCCTTACCGCTTGGCTACGCCCCAAGAAGCCGGAGGTCCGCGTCAGCCCGGCCGTTGGCGGCGCGACCATAGGGCCGGCTCTGGAGTGCCGCAACCTCTTCCTCTATTGAAAAGGACGCTGTCGGATCGGCACGGCGAACGAACCTCGATAGGATCAGCGGATGCGGGCATCTCTGCGCAGCGTCGATTTGGGCGCGCTCGATATGACGATTGCGCCGGGTCCGGGCGGTGCGCTCTATGCCCGCTCGCTTCTGCGCCTTGAGCCCTACGACACGCAGGTCACGGCGTGGCTCGACCATTGGGCGGCACGCGCGCCGCGGCGCGTCTTTCTTGCTGAGCGCGACGCGACTGCCAATTGGCAGGTTCTGACCTATGCCGAAGCGCGGGTCCGCGTGCGGGCGCTCGCTACCGCGCTCCTCGGCCGGAACCTCGGCCCAGAGCGGCCGCTCGTCGTCCTTTCCGGCAATAGCATTGCACATGCGCTGGTGGCGCTCGCGGCGCTCTATGTAGGCATTCCTTATGCGCCAATTTCGCCGGCCTACGCGCACGCTTCGCCCGATTTCGGTGCCTTGCGACGAATCTTCGACCTGCTGACGCCGGGGCTTGTGTTTGTGGACGACGGCCGGCGCTTCGGCGCAGCCATCGCCGCCGTGGTGCCGGAGTTCGTCGAGATTTTTGCGGCGGAAGCGCCCCCGCCCGAACGTCGCGCCGAAAATCTCGCGACGCTCTTTGCGACGCCGAAAACGCCGGCGCTCGAGGCGGCGCATGCCGCGGTCGGCCCCGAGACGATCGCCAAATTTCTGTTCACCTCCGGCTCGACGACGACGTCGAAGGCGGTCGTCACCACGCAACGCATGCTCTGCGCCAACCAGGCGATGATCGCATCCGCTCTGCGTTTTTTGCGTGATGAGCCGCCGGTGCTCGTCGATTGGCTTCCCTGGCATCATAGTTTTGGCGGCAACCAGAATTTCAACCTCGTGCTCCGGCATGGAGGCACGCTCTACATCGACGCCGGCAAACCGACCGAGATCGCAGCGACGCTCGCCAATCTGCGCGAGATTTCGCCGACACTTTATTTTAACGTGCCGCGCGGGTTCGAGGCGCTCCTGCCGCATCTCGTTCGCGACAAAGTGCTCGCCGAGAGCTTTTTTCGCCGTATTCAACTGACTTTCTTCGCCGGCGCTTCGCTCCAACGTCGTTGTCTCGATCGGTTCGCCGAGATCGCGGCGGAGACCCGCGGCGAGAGAATCGCGATGATGAGCGGCTATGGGGCGACCGAGACTGCGCCCGCCGCGGCGTTCGCGACGCAGGACGGGGCGCTCCTACCGTTGCCGGGCGGCGAGCTGAAGCTCGTGCCGGATGGCGAACGCTACGAAGCGCGGATCAAAGGCCCGCACGTCACGCCGGGCTACTGGCGGCGAGAAGACCTGACGCGCCGCGCTTTCGACGCGGACGGATATTATCGGCTCGGCGATGCGCTGCGCGTCGCCGAAACACGCGGCTTTTGCTTCGACGGGCGGCTCGACGAGGACTTCAAGCTCGCTACCGGCGCGTGGGTGAGCGTCGGATCACTACGCGAACGATTCCTCGCGGCGTTCGCTCCCTATGTGAAGGACCTGGCGATTGCCGGGGCAGGCGAGGCGGATCTCGCGGGCCTCGTCTTCGCGGATGTTCCGGCCTGCCGCGCACTTGGCGGCCTCGGCGCGCAGGCTTCGCCCGCTGAGATTCTCGCCCATCCCGCGGTGCTCGACAAATTTCGCACCCTGCTGAACAGCTTCGACGCGCCGGGATCTTCGCGCCGGATTGCGCGGATTGCGCTCTTGCACGAGCCGCTGCGGACCGGCGAGCTTGCCGAGAAAGGCGGTCTCAACCAGAGCGTAGTGCTTGCCAATCGCGCCAGGCTCGTTCGGGACCTCTATGCCGGCTGCAACGGTGATGTCCCGTTCATCGCCTTGGAAGTTCTTGCCGCTTCCTAATGGCCGAGGGGCCGCCGCAACGCACGGCAAGAGCCAATTCACCTTGCAGAGCGAAAGCCATCGCCGCGGCCGCCGCCACTTGCTAAAGAGAGCAACAAATTTGAGGAAATTCCGTGGGCGAACCGGACTTTGCAGCCTCGCGCGCCGCTTCCGCGGCGATCCTGGCGCATCTCGAAGCGGCAGGCTATCCGCGCCGCGAACCGCCGATTCTGCAAAAACCGGCGGTCTTCTTCGACTCGGGCGAGGATATCCGCAGCCGTCTCTACCTGACGAGCGATCTGTCGGGCGCCGAATATTGCCTGCGCCCGGAATATACGATTCCCGTCTGTCGCCAGTACCTTGCCTCGGAGGCGGCAGGAAAGCCCGCGACTTTCAGCTATTGCGGTCCGGTCTTCCGTTATCGCGACGAGGCTCCGAGCGAATTCCTGCAGGCGGGGCTCGAAAGTTTCGGACGCCCTGATCGCGAAGCGGTCGACGCCGAGATTCTGAGCCTGGCGCTTGACGCAGTAGCAAACGCCGGTGGGCCGGCGCTCAGCGTGCGTTTTGGCGATGCCGGGCTCATGCAGGCGCTACTTGCGGCACTTGATCTTTCGCCGCAATGGCGCCGCCGCATTCTGCGCGGCCACGCGCAGGAGAAGATGCTCGACGCGATTCTGGCGACAGCGACGAGCGCCACGGGCCCTGACCATAGCGGCGTGCTTGCAGCGCTCGAAGGAGCTGACAAGCAAGGCGCGCGTGCTCTCGTCGAGGACCTTCTCGCAATCGCCGGCATCTCTACGGTCAGCGGACGCACCCCCGCCGAGATTGCCGAGCGGTTCCTCGAACAAGCGGCGTTGAAGTCCGGGCCCGGATTTCCCGCCGAGCGGCGCGCCGTTCTTGAAGATTTTCTCTCCATCGAGACCGACCCGGACGAGGCTTCGGTGCGATTGCGCAAGCTCGCCGCCGACGCACATCTCGATATCGGCGCCGCGCTTGATCGTTTCGACGCGCGGCTCGGATTCTTGGCGGCGCGCGGGATCGACATCGCCGAGCTTTGTTTCGCGACGCGGTTCGCCCGCAATCTCGATTACTACACGGGCTTCGCCTTCGAAGCGGCGGAGGATCCCGAGGGCAGGCCAGTTATCGGCGGCGGCCGCTACGACGGATTGTTGCGCTCGCTCGGCGCCCCCGCCGACATTCCGGCGGTCGGCGCGGCGATTTTTGTCGAACGGCTCGCGCCGCAAACGGCGGGCTTGCAGCGATGAGCAATTTTGAAACGCTCGTGCTCGCGGTCCCCTCGAAAGGGCGGCTTCAGGAGAACGCCGCGGCATTCTTCGCGCGCGCCGGCTTGCGCCTCGTGCAGGGCCGCGGCGCCCGCGATTATCGCGGCCGGATCGTGGGTCTCGAGAACGTCGAGATTGCCTTTCTTTCGGCGACCGAGATCGTCACCCAGCTCGCCGCCGGGGCCGCGCACCTTGGCGTGACCGGCGAAGACCTGGTGCGCGAAACCGTGCCAGACGCCGACGCGAAATTCGAACTTTTGGCGCCGCTCGGATTCGGCAACGCAAACGTCATCGTCGCCGTGCCGCAGGCCTGGATCGACGTCAAGACGATGGCGGATCTCGAAGACGTGGCGGCCGCGTTTCGCGCCAAACGCGGCGAACGGATGCGGGTCGCCACCAAATACGTGAACCTGACGCGGCGGTTCTTCGCGGCGAGCCACGTCACCGATTATCGCATCGTCGAAAGTTCCGGCGCAACCGAGGGTGCCCCTGCCGCCGGAACGGCGGAGCTCATCGTCGACATTACAACTACCGGCGCGACACTTGCCGCCAACGGCCTGAAGGTTCTCGAGGACGGCGTGATTCTGCGCTCCGAGGCCAATCTCGTCGCGTCTCTGACGGCGGCATGGAGCGAGGAGCAACGCGAGGCGGCACGCGTCATTCTCTCGCGGATTGCGGCGGAGGAAGTGGCGCGCACCACGCGCGATGTCTCGGCGCGGCTCGCTGAAGCCGACGTCGAATTCTTCGCGCACGCCGAAGTCTTGTTTGCGGCGCGGCCGCGCCGGCACCTCGCCGATGGCTGGCTCACGCTCACCTGCCCCACAGACAAGGTCGCGGCGCTCGCCGATTGGCTCGTCGCGCAAGGCGCGGCGGAAGTCACCGTCGGCGCGCTCGATTACGCCTTCGCCGCGGAAAACAAGCTCTATGAGCGGCTACTGGCCCGCCTCGACTAGGTGCCCGCTTACTCCGCCGCCTGCGCCGCGATATCCCCGGGCGTGAATAGGCCCGTGTCACCCGGGCGCATCTCTAGACGCCGCTTGTGGAATTGCGCGACGCTCGAGCGATGCCCGATCGAGACGACGGTCGTGGCCGGCAAGTTCTCGCGGATCGTCTTGTAGATTTCGGCTTCCATCGGCTCGTCCAGGGCGGTGGTTGCTTCGTCGAGGAAGAGCCAGTCGGGCTTGGCGAGCAGCGCGCGCGCTACCGCGACACGCTGTTGTTCGCCTCCCGAGAGCGTCTGCGACCAGATCTCTTCGTCATCAAGCTTGCCGACGAGATCGCCGAGGTTGGCGGCAACCAGCGCATGACGCAGCTTCGCATCGTCATACTTGTCCGGCGCGGCCGGGTAGGAGAGCGCGGCGCGCAATGTGCCGATAGGAATGTAGGGCCTTTGCGGAAGTAGCATCACGCTTCGTGGCAATTCCACGCGGCCTTCTCCGTAGGGCCAGATGCCCGCGATTGCCCGCATGAGGGTGGATTTTCCGGATCCGGAGGGTCCAGTGAGGACGGTCGGCTCATGTGCAGCCAAGCTCAGATTGGCGTCTTCGATGATCGCGCGCCCGTTCGGCAGGCGGACGGTTAGCGCATTGACACTGACACCCTCGTCTTCATGCGCCGGTTGCGCCTTGAGATCATAAGTGCCGGCCCGCTCGATCGCCCGGTCGAACGAGTTCAAACGGTCGAGCACGGATTTGAATTCGGCGAGATAGACGTAATAGGTGACGAAGAACGTCAATGCGTCGTTGACGCTGCCGAAAGCGCGCGCCGTCTGCGTCATAATGCCGAGCTCGATCTTGCCGGCAAAATAGAATGGCGCCGAAACGATATAGGGGATGAAGGGGCTGATCTGACCATAGG
>JBOHJJ010000097.1:0-2585 GCA_050728495.1 Methylovirgula sp. | reverse complement strand
TCGACGAGCGCGTCCAACAGGGCAAACAGTACCGCGCTGCTGACAATCGCCAGACCGCTTTCGGAGGTGAGTGGGCTGAGTGTGGGCATGGTTTCCTCCCTATGCCACGTTTTCTCTTGGCCACCTGCTAACTGCTATCCTACCTGCCGGGGTTGCCATGTCGAGGTATAATCCCGTCGTCCCCGCGTGGAATTTGCCCGCCTCTCTGGACCCCGAATGTGCCACCGCGCTGGTCCGGGAAGCGGGGTTCTACTCTGTCTTCAAGTCTCGCCCAGCCATTTCTCGCCGGAGAGCTCGCGGCGCTGCTTCTCCAACTCCTCGGTGTAGCGGCGCAGCACGTGCGCCTCGCTGAGCATACCAACCGGACGCCGGTCGACCTTATCGTCGAGCACCGCCAGCGCCTCGCTTTCGCAACGCTCGAAGAGTTCCGCCGCCTCTTTGATGTTCATCCCCGGCAGCAGAACTTCACCCTGCTGGCGCAACAGCATTGCAACCGATTCCTCGGCATCCTTGGCGAGATGCGCGTCGGTCACCGAGATGAGGCCGGCGTAGCGGCCCGCTGCGTCGACGCCGACGACCCAATGCGTCGAGCCGAGCGGAAAGGCCTCGCGGAAGGCGGCGATCGACTGGTCGCAGCGCGTTTCGGCGACGTCCGGCCGCATCATGCGCTCTACCGTCAGCGTCCGCATCCAGCCGATGTCGTGGGCGCTGCGGATCGACTCGCCGCGTAAGTGCAAACGCCAGGTCGCAAACGAATAACCAAAGGTGCGGCGCACGAAGACCGAGACGATGGTCGCCACCATTAGGATGACGGCCCCGAGACGAAAGTCGCCCGTGGTCTCGAGCGCCAGAAAGCTCATCGTCAGCGGGCCGCCGACCACGGCCACGGCGAGCGCCGCCATTCCAACCGTCACATAAACGCGCGGATCAGGCGCAAACCCCGCAATGAGCAACGGCAGTACGGCAGCGAAAATCTTGCCAATCAAGCCGCCAAGATAAAGCGAGGCAAAAAACAAGCCGCCGCGAAATCCCGAGCCGATCGATACCGCGGAGGCGACGGATTTCAGGAGGACGATCAGGCAGAGCGCCGTGACGTCCGTTTCGGAGTTGCGGAAAATCTGGAACAGCGCGCCGTGACCGGAGGCCAGTACGTGCGGGCTCGCCAGCGCCAACGCGCCGATGCAGAGCCCGCCGATGACCGGCTGCAGAAAGGACGGCACGCGGCTGCGCTTGAAGAGCGCCTCGACGAAGGTGACGCCGCGCATGATGCCGATGCCGACGATCGCGCAGACGAACGCCAGCAAAAAGAAAATCGCAAGATCGGCCTTAGTCATGGCCGGGACCGGCGTGAGCAGCATGGCGAAATTGTTATGGACGCCGAGCCATAGCGAGACGAGCACGGCGCTGACCGCCGCCGCCACGACGGGAGCGAGACCGAACGGCGAATAGGTCCCGATAATCAGCTCGAAGGCGTAGAAGGCGCCGGTCAGAGGCGCGCCGAATGCGGCGGCGATCGCGCCCGCCGCGCCGCAGCCGACGAGGGTGCGCATGTCGCCGCGCCGCATCTTGAAAGCCGCGCCCAGTCTCGAGGCAATCCCCGAGCCGATCTGCGTATAGCCCGCTTCGAGACCGACCGAGGCGCCAAAACCACAGGACACGATCGTCTGGCAAGAGATCAAAACACTATCGAGCAGCGACATGCGGCCGCCTTGCAGCGCGTTGGCCTCGATGGGATCGATCGGCCGGCGCGGCCGCCAGCGTTTGATGAAGATGCCGGTGAGGCCGAGAATGAGCCCGCCGCCCATCGGCACAAGCGCCAAAAACGGCGAGCGCAGCGCCATGGCACCGCTCAGCCGTTGCCCCCAAGGCATGGCAAAGAACAGATGATGGAAAAGATTGACCACGGCGGAGGTGATGGCGACCAACACTGCCGCGATCGCGCCGACAACGATGGCCAGTACGATCAGCGCAATTTCATTCCGGCGCACGAATCCGCGCAGGCGTGCCCGCAGATTAATGTGGTCGGAGATCGGAGCGGCAACAAGGCCCATTGGGTTACCCGCCCGCGACCCTTGCGCAGGCCTTTTTCTTATAACGCAGAGATGCGGCTTTCGTGACACCGGAGGCGAAATGGACGCAGCCGAAGAGCTTGCGAATTTTCTTCTCGGCCTCCAAGTATCGAAAGCATATGAACCAAGTAAGTACTCTGAAATGAATATAGAAATCCCTAGTTACTCGTAAAATCAATAAATACAGTGTAATCATCCTTACTGCTCTTTCTCTGCTTCTCAAAGAGGGACGCCATGACCTATACGACCGTGTCGCGTGTGCATGCCGCTATGGCGCTGGCGCTCAGCGAGGATTGGCTCAGTCGGTCGCCATCGGGTTTCTGGTTATCGCGCTCGCACTTGCCTGATTGCGCGGTATAGATCTTCTAGGCTCAGCGGCGACGACCAACGTCTGGCCGGATCCAACCCGTTCGCTGGCACCCTTCGCCAAGGACTCCGACCTCGACGGATTTGTCACGCCGTTGCAACTTTCCTGGCTTTGCTGGTGGTGCTGAGCGGAGACGCAAATGTCACAAA
>JBOHJJ010000096.1:0-10646 GCA_050728495.1 Methylovirgula sp. | reverse complement strand
TATCTCGTTGTCGGGCGGCCGATCACCGACGCCCCGGATCCGCGCGCCGCAGCCGAGGCGATCCAAGCCGAGATCGCCGCAGCCCGGGCGTAAAGCGTACTCCGATCCCGCGGAAACCCAGCATTTCCGCAGGATGGGAGCAGCGGGCGAACGAACGCAAACTGCCGCGGCATCCTATTTGGGGGCGTTGGATGCCGCGCGCATACGAGACGTACGCGTGACCATGGGATAACGTAGCAGGCGAACGTCCATCCGGTCCGCATGCCCGGCTTGCGCCGATCACGCCTCCCTGGTCGAGGACACCCCTAGTCCTTGCGTGTGACCCGGTGATGACGACCGAAACTTTGCAACGAGGCCGCCGCACTCTATAGATAAGCTTCGGGTTAGTTTGGGGATTCGGAGGACGCCCATGGGCGATATGCGGCTCGTCGTGGCCGGCGCCGCCGGCCGCATGGGCCGCGCGCTCATCCAGCTTATCGCCGCGACCGAAGGCGTAGCGCTCGTCGGCGCCCTCGAAGCGCCGCAGAACGAAGTGATCGGCCAAGACGCGGGCACGCTCGCCGGCTGCGGCACACTCGGTGTTGCCATCGGCAGCGATGCATTGTCGGCCGTCGTGGCCGCGGATGGGATCCTCGATTTCACGACGCCGCGCGCCAGCCTGGAACTTGCGGGCCTCGCCGCGCAGGCGCGTATCGTCCACGTGATTGGCACAACCGGCTTCTCCGCCGAAGATCTCGGCGCGCTAGCCGCCGCCGCGCATCACGCGGTGATCGTGAAATCCGGCAACATGAGCCTCGGCGTCAACCTGCTCGCTTCGCTCGTCGAACAGGCGGCGCGGGCGCTCGGACCTGAATACGACATTGAGATCGTCGAAACGCATCATCGCTTGAAGGCCGATGCGCCGTCCGGCACCGCGTTGCTGCTCGGCGAAGCCGCGGCGCGCGGGCGCGGCATTCCGCTCGCCGAACATTCGGTGCGCGGTCACGCCGGTCACGCGGGACCACGTGCAACGGGCGCTATCGGCTTCGCATCGCTGCGCGGCGGCACGGTGGTGGGCGAGCACAGTGTGATTTTTGCGGGCCCCGGTGAGCGGCTGGAACTCGCTCACAAGGCCGAGGATCGTGGAATCTTCGCCCGCGGCGCCCTACATGCGGCACTCTGGGGCCGCGGCAAGAAGCCAGGCCTCTATTCGATGGCCGACGTGCTTGCCTCTCCGGCCGCGCAGCAAAGGTGAGCCATGCAACGCCTTCTCGTTCTCGTGCGCCACGGCCAGAGCGAATGGAACCTCAAAGATCTCTTCACCGGCTGGAAGGACCCCGATCTCACTGAGATCGGCGTCGAGGAAGCCCGCACCACCGGCCGGATGCTGAAGGCGAAGGGACTTTGCTTCGACCGGGCCTATTCCTCGAATCTGGCGCGCGCCAGAAACACGTTGAAGCTGATCCTTGCCGAACTCGGCCAGCCGGATATTCCGGCGCTGGGCAGCGAAGCGTTGAACGAGCGCGACTATGGCGAACTCACCGGCCTCAACAAAGATGCGGCGCGGCGCAAATGGGGCGACGCGCAGGTCCGACTGTGGCGGCGCTCCTACGACGTGCGCCCGCCGGGCGGCGAGAGCCTGAAAGACACGGTGGCGCGCGCCCTGCCCTATTATTGCGAAGAGATCCTGCCGCGCCTGCTGCGCGGCGAGCGCATTCTCGTCGTCGCCCACGGCAATTCGCTGCGCGCCCTTGTGATGGTGCTCGACCGGATGACGCCGGAAACGCTGGCGCAGACCGAGTTCGCCACCGGCGCGGCCCTCCTCTATCGGCTCAAGGAAGATTCGACCCTCGAGGCGAGGGAGATTGTGCAATCCTAGGAGACCTCGACCTGCGCGGCGAGCCGCGCCGCTACGAAAACGGCCTCGTGCATGTGCCGTCCTATCTCGACGAGGCAGAACAGCAGGCCATTCTCGCCGACGTCGAGGCGGCGATCGTAGCGGCGCCTTTGTTTCAGCCGCGTATGCCGAAGACGGGAAAGCCGTTTTCGGTTGAGATGACGAATTGCGGAAGGCTCGGCTGGGTTTCGGACCGCCGAGGCTATCGCTATCAGCCGGCCCATCCGCAGACAGGTAAGCCCTGGCCGGCGATCCCGCCGCTGGCGCTCGATGCCTGGGCGAAACTTGGCCGCTACCCGCATCCGCCCGAAGCCTGTCTGATCAACGTCTATGGCCTTACGGCCCGCATGGGCCTTCACCAGGATCGCGACGAAGAAGATTTCGCCGCGCCGGTCGTTTCTTTGTCGCTTGGTTGTTCGTGCATCTTCCGCTTCGCCGCGACGCGTGGCGGCAAGACGCAAAGTCTCGAACTCGCCTCGGGCGATGCGCTCGTCCTGGGTGGCGCGGCGCGGCTTGCCTATCACGGCGTCGTTCGCATCCTTCCGGGTTCCTCGAACTTGCTCGCGGACAGAAGGATCAATCTCACCTTGCGGCGCGTGACGACGCCGCGATAGGCGAGCCACGCCGTAAACGTCGGAGAGAATGCGTCACTCTCTGCCTGGCGGCTCAATGATGCCAGAGGACCGTGCCGCTTCCTATTACGCCTCGGATTTCGCCGCGCTGCGCGAAACGCCCACTTTTGCAGGGCGTAGCACCCGGTCGCCGATCATGTATCCGTCTTCGACGATCTTCACCACCGTTCCGTTGGGGGCGCTATCGTCGGAAATTTCATACAGAGCTTCGTGCAAGTTCGGGTCGAATTTCGCGCCGAGCGCTTCCATCTTTTTGATTTTGTGACGCGCCAGCCGAGCCAGGAAATCGCGCTCGGTCAACTCGAGGCCTTCGAGCAACGTTCGCAACACTTCGGTACTCCCGCGCCGTTCGTGCGGAACGTTGTCGATGGCGCGGTGCAGATTATCGGCGAAACCCAGCATGTCGCGCGCCAAAGCGCTCGTGCCGTAGAGCTTGGCGTCGACGACTTCCTTTTCAGTCCGGCGCCGCAGGTTCTCCAGTTCGGCGAGGGCGCGCAGCAACTTATCCCGCAGCTCGGTGTTCTCGCGCTCCAGATTCGATGCGACGTTGCGCGGATCGGGCTCGGCTTGCGGCTCGGGCGCAGCCGCGGGCTCGGCGTTCTCGGTCAATTTGGCGTCGGGCATGGGAACATCCGCTGCTGCTCTGAATCGGCTGGCAAGTACCAGTTCTCTAAGGACTTTCGGGTAGAAGCCGGCAACCCTTCCGGGGCGGCCAGAATGCATATCAGGCTGCACGAGGTGAAAATCAAGTTGCCAATCGACGCGCCAGGGCTTCAACGCGCCGCCGGCGACGCGGCTGGCTCGAACGCCGTCAGCAACTTCTGCCGGATGGCCGCTTTGCGGCTGGCCGAGGCGATCTTGGCGCCGGTCAGGTCGGTCACATAGAAGACGTCGGCGGCGCGTTCGCCGAAAGTCGCGATATGGGCGGAGCCGATGTTGAGGTTGAGGCCCGACAGGATCGTGGTGATGCTATAGAGCAGGCCCGGCCGGTCGTGGCCGGAGACCTCGATGACCGTAAACCTGTTCGAGAGTTCGTTGTCGATCGAGACTTCCGCCGGCACGTCGAAGGTGACGACGCGGGCCGTATTGCTCTTGGCGACGACAAGTTCGCTGAGCCGGATCTCGCCGCGTAAAGTGCGCTCGACCGCGAGCGCGATCCTTTCGCCGCGCCGCAGTTCGTCCTCGTCGCGGTCGAAGCCGCGCGATACGAAGAAGGTGTCGAGGGCGAGACCGTCATTGGTCGTATAGATCTGCGCGTCGACGATGTTGGCGCCGGAAGCCGCGCACGCCCCGGCGACGATCGACAAGAGGCGCGGATGGTCCGGGGCGATCACCGTGAGCTCGGTGACGCCGCGAAACGCATCGGTCCGGATGTCCATCACCGGCGCCGGCAGCTCGATTTCCGTCATGTTGAGAAGCTTGGCGTGACGAATTTTGCGCGGCAGATCGACGCGCAGCCAATAGGCCTGCTGATGGCGCGCCGCATAGGCCTCGAAATCGAGATTCGACCAGCCGGCGAGCTTGTCGCGCAGTTCCGTTTTGGCGCGTTCGATCCGCCAGCTGCGTTCGCGCATCGAATGGCCGCCGGCGAGCACGACTTCGGTCTCCCAATACAGCGTGCGCAGCAATTCGCCCTTCCAGCCGTTCCAGACGCCGGGCCCCACCGCCTGAATGTCGCAGACGGTGAGGACGAGCAGCATTTTGAGCCGCTCCAACGTCTGCACGCGCGCCGCGAAGGTCTCGATGGTAAGCCGGTCGCTGAGATCGCGGCGCTGCGCGGTGTCCGACATGATAAGATGATTTTCCACGAGCCAAGCGACCGTCCCTGTCTCGGCCGCCGACAGGCCGAGACGCGGGCAGAGATCGCGCGCCACGGCCACGCCGGCGAGCGAATGGTCCTCGGTGCGGCCCTTTGCGATATCGTGCAGAAACATGGCGACGTAAAGCGCCGCGCGCTTTTCGATCGACGGCATGATCAGGCTGGCCAGCGGATGCTCTTCGCGATGGCGCTGCGCCTCGAGTTCGGCGAGATTGCCGACCGCCCGCAAGAGATGTTCGTCGACCGTATAGTGGTGATACATATTGAACTGCATCAGAGCGACGATGCGGCCGAATTCCGGAATAAAGCGGCCGAGGACGCCCGCTTCGTTCATCAAGCGCAGCACGACTTCGGGCGAATTGCGCGAGGTGAGAATGTCGAGGAACAGCCGGCTGGCCTCGGGATTGGCGCGCAATTTGGCGTCGATCAGTTTCAGCGCCGAGATGACGAGCCGCTTGGCATGTGGATGGATGGCAAGACCATTGCGGTCCGCCATCCAGAAGAGGCGGATGAGATTAACGGGATCGCGGTTGAAGACGTCAGGCCCGGCGACCGTGATCCGGCCCTGTTCGATGCCGAAGCCGGCGCGACGCAGGGCGCTGTCGTGCGGCCGCGCTGGGGCGGCAAACCGATCGAGCACGGCGGCGGGCTTCGCCTGGTTTTCTTCCAGCGCCGCGCAGAGAACTGCGGTCAGATCGCCAACGTCCTTGGCGACCAGAAAATAATGTTTCATGAAACGCTCGACGCCGGCGAGCCCGCCGCGGCTCGCATAGCCGAGCCGAGCCGCGACGGCGCGCTGCACGTCAAAGCTCAACACTTCCTCGGCGCGGCCGGTTACTAAATGCAAATGGCAGCGCACCCGCCAGAGGAATTCCTCGCAGCGGCGGAAGAGCCGGTATTCGCGTTTCGTGAACAGGCCGGCCTCGACGAGATCCGCGGCCTCGCGCACCCGATAGACATATTTAGCGATCCAGAACAGCGTGTTGAGATCGCGCAGGCCTCCCTTGCCTTCCTTGACGTTGGGCTCGACGAGATAGCGCGAGCGGCCGGTGTGCGAGATGCGGGTGTCGCGCTCGGCCAGTTTGGCGGCGACGAAGTCGCGCGGATTGCTAAGGACGATTTCCTGCGCAAAGCGGCGCCGCATATCCTCAAACAGCGCGCCGTCGCCGAGGATGAAACGCGCTTCGAGCAGCGCCGTTCTGACGGTCATGTCGCTCTTCGATTGCCGCAGGCACTCGGCGACCGAGCGCGTCGAATGGCCGACCTTCTGGCGCAGGTCCCAGAGGAGATAGAGCATCGCTTCGACAACGCGCTCGCTGAGCTCGTCTTTGTCCGCCGCTAAAAGGAACAGAAGGTCGATATCGGAGCCGGGCGCCAGCGTGGCACGTCCATAGCCACCTACCGCGGCGACAACCAGCCGATACGGTTTGCCGTCGGGGCGCGGCCGGAGATAGGTGGTGACGAAATCGTAGAGCGCGCGGATGAGTTCATCCTCGATGACGGCGAGGTTGCCGGCGCAGGCCAGCCCTTCGCTCGTCGCCGCGAACGCGGCGCTGGCGCGCGCCCGACCCGCCTCCAAGGCGCTGCGAAAGAGATCGACCGCATGTTTGCGCAGCGCCTCGTGGCTCATGCCGGCGGCGTGCGCCTCGGCGATCGCACGAGCGATTTCGGCGCGGTCGAACAATTGCGCCGCGGTCAAGGCCGCCGCGCGCCGTGCCGGCGTCCTCAGAATTGGCGCGAGTTCTGTTATCGTCATTAGGAATTCGCCACGCCGTCCGCCGCCGGTTATCTAAGTCGCCGCCAGCGAAAATGCCCTCGTAGATGCCTTATGGAGGAATTCAGGTTCTGCCGAATTTGCGCTCAATCACGTCCCAGAATTGCGCCGCGAGGTCAGGACCGCCGACGTTGCGGACGGCCCGAATTCCGGTCGGTGAAGTTACATTGATTTCCGTAAGATAACCATCAATTACATCAATTCCCACCAGCCATAGACCGCGGCGCTTTAGCTCGGGACCGATGGCCGCGCAGATCTCCCGTTCCCGGACCGTCAGATCGGCGGCGGTTGCTGCTCCGCCGCGCACCATATTGGCGCGAATGTCGCTGCCCGACGGTCGGCGGTTCACCGCACCGGCGGCGACCCCGTCGATCAGAATGATGCGTTTGTCGCCTTCAACGATCTGCGACAAAAAACGCTGCACGACCCATGGCTCTTTGAAGGTCGTGGCGAAGAGATCGTAAAGCGAACCGAAGTTTGGATCCTTGCGCTGCAGTTTGAAAACCGCGGCGCCGCCGTGCCCATGCAACGGCTTCATCACGATCTCGCCGTGCTCGTCCAGGAACGCCTCGATCGCCGCTTTGCTGCGAGTGATCAATGTCGGCGGCATGAACTGCGGAAACTGCATCACGAAGAGCTTCTCCGGTGCGTTGCGCACCGAAGCCGGATCGTTGACGACGAGAACGTTCGCGGGCAGCCGCTCCAGTAGATAGGTCGAAGTGATATAGGCAAGGTCGAACGGCGGATCCTGGCGCAGTAGTACGACGTCGACCGCGGCGAGATCCTGCCGCGCAACTTTGCCTAAGCGGAAATAATCGCCGGCGCTATCGCGCACCTCAATCGGCGCCGCTTCGGCGACGATCCCTGAGGAGAACCAGGATAACTTGTCGGGCGTGTAGTAGAGCAGGCGGTGGCCGCGCGCCGATGCCTCCAACATCAGCGCGAAGGTTGAATCGCCGGCAAAATTGATGCCCTCGATCGGGTCCATCTGCACCGCGACGGCGAGCGACATTTCGAAATTCCCCATCCGTCTGTTCGGCAACCGGCAGATCTGCGATCCCCGGAGATCGGCGCCGGCGCAAAGCGACTTACCCGCCCGGCGCGAGTTACCCGCTGGCCGCAACCTGCAGCTTGGCGAATCGCCGCGACTGGCCATCCATAACAGCTACGGCCGGTCTCCGCGTCGTTAACTTCCCATGAAGAGCGCCGGTTTAAGCTTCATCAATGCCGCATCGAAGGGCGTAATTCATGGTCGAACTATCCATTGGCCGAAGCTTGGTGCTGAGACAACTCCTTTTCATGGGGCTGCTCGTCGCCATGGGCATCATCGCCTACGTCGCCTCACTGGAGCTACGCGACCTCGCCTATTCGGTTGCCACGACCGCCGATCCCATGCTGGCGCACCAACGCGCTCTGGGACTGGAACAGGCAGCGGCATCGCTTTCCAATAATTTGCTGATCGGCACCGGATTTGGCTGTTTTCTCATTCTCGCCGTTTCCATTCCCGTTATCCACCGCACCATAGCGCGACCAGTCGGGCTGTTCGCCCGGCAGATGGCTTCGCTCGCCACCGGCAATACCGAAATCGAGATCGTCGGCACCCAGCGCAAGGACGAGATCGGCGCCATCGCCAGAGCGCTCTGCATCCTGCGCGACGCGGTGCGCACCAACAACGCGCTCGTCGCCGAAATTCACGCCCGCGACGATCGCGAGGCGCGCCTCATGCGCGAAGCCGCGATCCGCGCCAGGGTTGAGAAGTTTTCGCAGGAGCTTTCCGCCACGGTCGCACGCCTCGGCGCAATGACGAAACACATGGCGGTTGCCTCGCAGGACATGATCACTGCCGCCCGCAACGCGGCCGAGGGATCCAACAAAGCGAAAATCGCCTCCTCCAATGCCGCGGGCGACGTCTCCTCGGTTGCCGTCGCCTCCGAACAATTGCTCGCCTCGATCGAAGAGATCAGCCGGCAGGTGGTGCAATCGACAACCGTGGTCAAAAAGGCGGTGTCGGAAAGCATCGAAACCTCCACCGGCATGGCGAGGCTTGCCGAGGCGGCGCGTCGGGTCGGCGACATCGTCAGCCTGATTTCGAGAATTGCCGCGCAGACCAATCTGCTGGCGCTCAACGCCACGATCGAGGCGGCGCGTGCCGGTGAGGCCGGTCGTGGATTCGCGGTCGTCGCCCAAGAAGTAAAAACGCTCGCCACCCAAACGGCGCGCGCCACGCAGGACATTTCGGCCCAGATCGCCGATATCCAGGCGGCCACCGAGAATTCGGTCGCCGCGATCGACACGATCCAGGCCAAGATCGGCGAGATCGAACAGATCTCGGCGATCATCGCCTCCGCCGTCCAGGAGCAAGGCGCCTCGACCCAGGAAATCGCCCGCAACGTGCGCTCCGCCGCGTCCGGAACGACGTCCATGTCCAGTTTCGTCGAAGGCGTGGCGAAAGCTGTCGTTGCCACCAGCGAGAGCGTCGAATCGGTGGTTGATCTCGCCCGCGATCTCGACAACCTCGCCGCCGACATGACCGCCGACGTGCGCTCCTTCGCCGAGGCGCTGCAAGACGCCGCCTGAGCATCCTGCCTGCCGCCACCTGCCCTTTTGGATTGCGATCATTCCCTAGCATGCCCCGAGGCATTACATAGGACGGGCGACGCGACTTGCAGGCGATCGGCGCTAACATGAAAATTTCCCTGATCCAAATGAACTCGCGCCATTCGAAGGAGGCGAATATCGCCACGGCCGTCGAACTCATCGAGCGTGCCGTGACCGAGGAACAGCCCGATTGGGTTTGCCTGCCCGAATGTTTCGATTTCCTGGGCGGAAGCCGTTCAGAGAAACAGGCCGCCGCCGAGATCCTCGGCGAAGGGCCTGCCTACGGCGCGATGCAAAGCCTCGCCCGCCGCTACCGTATTTTCATCCATGCCGGCTCGATCCTGGAGCGCATCGCCGGCCAGGAGCTCATCGGTAACACCACCGTGGTGTTTGACCGCAGCGGCGATGAAATCGCCCGCTATCGCAAGATTCATATGTTCGACATCACCGCTCCGGACGGAACGCAATATCGCGAGAGCGCAACGTTCAAGCCGGGCGACGGTGCGGTCACGTACGATTGCGACGGCCTGAGGGTGGGCTGTGCGATCTGCTACGACCTGCGCTTTCCGGATCTATTCCAGGCGCTGGCGGAACGGGGCGCCGAGATGATCGCGCTTCCCGCCGCCTTCACACTGCTCACCGGCAAGGACCATTGGGAAGTGCTCTGCCGGGCGCGCGCCATCGAAACGCAAGCGTATTTCTGCGCGGCGGCGCAGACCGGAACGCATCAAGTCGGCAATGACGTGCGCTCAACCTACGGGCACTCATTGGTCGTCGATCCCTGGGGGCACGTCACCGCGCGGGCGTCGGACGGGGTCGGCATCGTATCGACGCGGATCGACCGTAAGCTCATCGATAAAGTGCGCGCCCAGATCCCCGTCGCCCGCCACAAAGTGAAGATCCGCTAGCCGATCGCGGCACAGAGTTCGACGCCGCACGCTTCCGCGTTCCGCCACTTCACGCGGCCGCGTAGCGTCTGCCGACTTTTCGGGATGTGGAGAACGAACTCGTTCGGCACGAGGGCAGCTTGCGACACCGCGAGTTTGGCGCCGCGCCCGCCGACGTTGCGAATGAGGCAATCGAGGCTCGACAGGCCGTGATTGAGATCGAGGCGCGCGCCGAGAAAGGTCCGCCGCCTCTGCTCTCCGCGCCGTTCGGGCGTCTGCATGGGAAGCTCCGCACAGGAACGAACCGGGATTTCTATCACGGCGCCCTCCACGGCAGGTGTAAATCAATTCTTAACCTTAAATCGCCGGCGGCCGAGCGTCCTCGTCACTTCGATTGGGCCTGCGACTCTTCGGCGTTGTTCGTCGGGTTCGCGGGCGCCATCACGTTGAACCGTGCCTTCTGGTCGTCGCTCAGCGAAGCATAAAAAGTCTTCAACGCCGGCTCGATCGTTTTCACTGCGCCGGCCATCACGTCGAGGCGGGTCGTGATCGCGGTGAAACGATCCGTCAGCGTCTGCGGCATCGTGCTGGGGCAGGACGATTCCATGCCTTTCGCCGCCTTGGCCGAGGCGTCCTTCAGCGCAGCGAAGTCCGCCGTCTGTTCAGGTCCTTTCGGCCTGACTGTCTGTTCGATGTCGTCGATCGGGAGATTGGTGAAATCCTTCGCATGCTCTGCGCAGAGATCGCTCAGCCCGTTGGCTTGCGCAGGCGTTTGCCTCCTTCGTGCCCGCACGCCGAGCGCGATGGCATTGAAGCGTTCCCTTTGCTTGTCGTCGAGCGAATTGTCGAGTGTGGTCAGCGGCGCGCGGATGATCTGCACCGCCTGGATCATGGCATCGATCCGCTTTCCCATGGCGTCGAGGCGGTCCACTGGTGTCAGCGGCGGCTCGCTCGGACATGAGGCCTGCAAAATGCCGTCGGCTTTGGCCGAAGCGGCTCTCAGATCGTTCAAAATGGCGATTTGGGTATCGTTCGGCCGGATCGCTCGCTTGATTCGATC
>JBOHJJ010000095.1:0-7524 GCA_050728495.1 Methylovirgula sp. | reverse complement strand
TAGCCGGCAGAATGCAATGCGTTACTCTTTCGGCCTCTCCTGCGCAATAATGCGCAACTTGCGAACCGTCAGCTCGTCGACCTCGAGCGCGCCGAAACGAGCTTTCCCAACCGCAAGGCGCCCGATCGCGAGGCGGCCGAGTGCTACCGCCCCAACTGCGATTGCGCCAAATGCAACTGCCCCGATCGCCAGCGCCAACAAGCTCGCTGCGGGAATGGCTTTGGATTGACTGGTTACTTCGTGTCGCACGGCTGCTTCCTGTTTGCGGCTTGCTCTAAAACGGCAGATTGAACACGCGGCCCGGCACAAGCTCGCCATGTTCGATGGCGCCGACGGCGACCACGACGCCACCGCAGGATGCATAGGCCTGCCCGGCCATCGGCGCTTCGCGGCCGCGCAGCAGGATCGATTGCCCGCGCCGCAGACGCGCCGCCGCCTCGCGATCGACCGCGACGCGCGGCATTTCGGTGAGCCCGGCTTCGACGCCGAGCAACCCATCCGGCGTTTCCGACAATTGTGCAAGCCGCACGGCCTCTTTTTCCGTAAACGGTCCGACGCGCGTGCGCCTAAGCGCCGCGACGTGCCCAAGGCAGCCGAGCACGCGGCCGAGATCGCGCGCCAGCGCCCGCACATAGCAGCCTTTTCCGCAGCGCGCTTCAAAGCTCGCCGCGTCGCGATCGGACGCGACGAGCGCCAGCGCGTGGATCAGCACCGGACGCGGCGCCAGATCGGGCATTTCCCCGTCGCGCGCCAGATCATAGGCGCGTTCGCCGCCGACTTTGATCGCCGAGAAGGCCGGCGGGCGCTGCAGGATCCGTCCGGTGAACTGCGGCAGCGCGGCGCGAATCTCCGCAGCCTCGGGACGAAGTTCGGAGCGTGCGACGACCGTTCCATCCACGTCGTCGGAATCCGTCTCCGCGCCCCAGGCGATCGTGAACCGATAGACCTTCTCCCCGTCCTGCACGAAAGGTACGGTCTTGGTTGCTTCTCCAAGTGCGACGGGCAGGACCCCCGATGCAAGCGGGTCGAGCGTGCCGGCGTGGCCGGCTTTCTTGGCATTGAAGACGTGCTTCAGCTGCGCCACCGCTTGCGTGGAGGTTATGCCGACGGGCTTGTCGAGTACCACCCAGCCGTTGATCTCGACGCGATGCGAACGGGGCGCATTCATCGCTTGTCGGCACTCGGCAGAAGATCGCGCTTAACCTGCGGCGAATCGAGCAGCGCGTCGATCTTAACGCCGAAATCGAAACTCCGGTCGGCTTGGAAGCGCACCTCGGGCGCGAACTTGAGGTTAATGCGCCCGGCGATCTCGGCGCGCAGGAATTTTTTGTGGCGGTCGAGCGCGGTAAGCACCGCCTTCATGTCTTTGCCGCCAAGCGGCATCACGTAGACGGTCGCTACCTTCAGGTCGGTGCTCATGCGCACATCGGCCACGGTAATGACATGGCCTTCGAGCACCGGATCGCGAACCATGCCGCGGGCGAGCAGTTCGGAGAGAGCGTGGCGGATAAGCTCGGCAACGCGCAACATGCGCTGCGAGGCCTCGCCGCCGTTGTGATGAGCTCTGGACATGGATGCTTTCAGTTTCTCCGCACCCTCTGGGGAGAGGCTGCCCCGGATTTAATCCGAGGGAAGGCTACAGCGACCGCTTGATCTCCTGCACGTTGTAGCATTCGATGACGTCGCCGACGCGCATGTCCTGGTAGTTCTCGAACGCCATGCCGCACTCCTGGCCGGCGACCACCTCTTTCACCTCGTCCTTGAAGCGCTTCAGCGTCGAGAGTTTACCCTCATGCACGACGACGTTGTCGCGGATCAACCGGACGTTGGCGCCGCGCTGCACGGTGCCGTCGGTCACGCGGCAGCCGGCCACTTTGCCGACCTTGGAAATGGTGAAGACTTCGAGGATCTGTGCATTGCCCAGCATTTCTTCGCGCAAAGTCGGCGGCAAAAGGCCGGACATCGCCGCTTTAACGTCATCGACCAAGTTATAGATGATGTTGTAGTAGCGGATCTCGACGCCTGCCTGCTCGGCGAGAGCGCGCGCTTCCTTGTGCGCCCGCACGTTGAAGCCGATCACCGCCGCATTCGAGGCCTCGGCGAGCGTGATGTCGGATTCGGTGATGCCGCCGACCCCGACGTGGATGAGGCGCGCCGCCACCTCCTCGGTGTTGAGATTTTCGAGGGTTGCGACGATCGCCTCGACCGAGCCCTGCACGTCGCCCTTGATGACCAAGGGAAATTCCTTGCGTCCGGCAGTCTTGAGCTGGCTCATCATATCGGCAAGCGAGCCGCGCGCCACACCGCCGCGTGCCGCCGCCTTGTCGCGCTTCTGCCGCTCGCGATATGCCGTGATCTCGCGGGCGCGAGCTTCGGTCTCTACCACCGCCACTCGGTCGCCGGCCTCGGGCGAGCCCGAAAAACCTAGAACTTCGACCGGCATCGAAGGGCCGGCATCGTGACGGGCCTCGCCTTTGTCGTCAATCAGCGCGCGCACGCGGCCCCATTGCGAGCCGCCGACGATCAGATCGCCGACGCGTAACGTACCGCGCTGCACGAGCACGGTTGCGACCGGGCCGCGGCCGCGATCGAGGCGTGCCTCGATGACCGTGCCTTCCGCGGCGCGCGTCGGGTCGGCCTTGAGATCGAGCACTTCCGCCTGCAGGGCGATGGCGTCGAGCAGCTTGTCGAGATTGGTCCTCTGCGTCGCCGAAACTTCCAGTTCGAGCGTGTCGCCGCCGAGCGATTCGACCTGCACCTCGTACTGCAGCAGTTCGCTGCGAACCCGCTCTGGCTTGGCGTCCGGCTTGTCGATTTTGTTGATGGCGACGATCATCGGCACGGCGGCGGCGCGCGCATGGGTGATCGCCTCGGTCGTCTGCGGCATTACGCCGTCGTCGGCAGCGACGACGAGCACCACGATGTCGGTCACTTTGGCGCCGCGCGCCCGCATCGCCGTGAAGGCGGCATGGCCTGGCGTATCGATGAAGGTGATCGGCGCCCCGTTCGGCGCCACGACCTGGTAGGCACCGATATGCTGCGTGATGCCGCCCGCCTCGCTGGAGACGACATTGGCGTGGCGGATGGCGTCGAGCAGCGACGTCTTGCCGTGATCGACGTGGCCCATAATGGTCACGACCGGCGGGCGCGGCTGCAAATTTGCATCGGCGTCGGGCGCGTCGAACAGACCCTCCTCGACATCGGATTCGGCGACGCGCTTGACGGTATGGCCGAGTTCCTCGGCGATGAGCTGCGCAGTGTCGGCATCGATCACATCGGTGATCTTTGCCATCTCGCCTTGCTTCATCAGAAGCTTGATCACATCGACGCCACGCTCCGACATGCGGTTGGCGAGTTCCTGGATGGTGATCGTCTCGGGCAGGACCACTTCGCGCGAGAGCTTTTCCTTCGGCTCGGCGACATGGCCCTTGAGGCGCTGCATGCGGCGGCGGAAGGCCGCGACGGAGCGCGTGCGCTCGTCCTGCTCGCCGGTGGCGCTGGCGACCGTGAGCCGCCCGCGACTCTTCTGTTCGCCGCTACGAGTGGGGCGCGGCAGCACGACTTTGGGCGCCATGCCGGGACGGCGAATGATCCGCTTGGTTTCCTCTTCCTCGACCGGCTGCTGGCGTGCACCCGCGGCTGGACCGACAAATACACCGAGCGTCTTTCTCGCGGCGACAGGCGTGGCAGCCGCGGTGGGCGGAGCGCCGCCGATCTCCAGCCTACGCTTTGCCTCCTGCTCGGAACGGCGCTTGGCCTCCGCCTCATGGGCGCGGCGCGTTTCTTCCTCGTGTTTGCGCTCGGCCGCGGCGGCGCGTTCCTCGCGTTCGCACCTTTCGCGCTCCTCGCGCGCCTGCGCCTCTACCAATGCGTGACGGCGCTCTTCATCTTCGCGCTCGCGCGCCCCGGAAAGCGCACGGCTACGCGCTTCGCGTTCCTCGTCAGTCAACGAACGCAAGACGACGCCGGCCGCAGGACGCGCCAACGTCGGGGGTGCGGGCTCGATCTGCCGATCCTGCGCGGCCGCGGGCGATGCGGCTGTCGCGGGTTCCCGCAGCGCATGCGCTTCGCCGGAGCCGAGCGCTCGACGTTTCACCTTTTCCACGACGACCGTCTTGGAGCGGCCATGCGAAAAGCTTTGCCGTACGGTGCCGGCTTCGACCGGCCGTTTCAGCGACAAAGTCTTCGTCGGCGTTACGGTCAGAGTGTTGTCGGTATTTTTCGATTCAGCCATTCGTTCCAGATCCCAGGGCTTGAGCCCACTATGTCGCAACTTTCCAGGGCCAAGCCCGTTAACTTTGCACAGCCGGCACGGGGCCGGCCTACTTCGACCGCGTCTCGGCGGGAAGTCGCCCCGCGGCGCTCTTGCAGATCGCACCGTCACCCGCTTCCAGCGCCCCGGCATCGGAAGACACGGTGGCAGTGGAGCGATAACGCTCCAACTTGCGGCAGTGCGAAAGAAACGCCTCGCTCGCCGCCCCTTCGGTAAGCGCTGCATGTATCACATTTGTGCCGCCGAGTGCCAAACTCAATTGTAGCGAAGTGAAGAGCGTGATCTCGGGGCGCGATTGCGCACCGAACCTGCGTCGCAAGGCCTGCGATAGCTTGCGCCTGCCGTCGGCGCCGCCGTCGCTTGCATGGACGAGGCCGATGGCGCCGCCGGCGTTGATCGCCGCCTCTACTTTGAAGAAGCCGGTGACGACCTGCCCCGCTTTTTTGCCGATCGACAGTGCCTGCAGACAATTCTCGACGAGCAAAGTTTGGATTTCCGCGGGCAAGGTCGCGGAAACCTTAACCTCCGCTTTGAATCCGCGCGCAAAAGCCCTGCCCTTCACGGCGGCGGCGACGATGTCGGCGCGACCGGTTACCCAAAGGCCGCGGCCAGGTAGTTTATGGCGCAGATCCGCAACGACCTCGCCACCCGGACCGACGACAAAGCGGAGCATGGCGTTCGGCCCCGCTTTCGTTTTGGTAACGATGCAGGTCCGCTCCGATTCAGGCTTGGTTTGCTGCGTCAACACGACCTCCGCTACTCGGCGACCGGCTCCTCTTGCGGCTCCATACCCGGCAGCTGGTCGATCCAGCCGGCTTCGAGCCGCGCTCGCATGATCAACCCTTCCGCCTCCTCCTGCGAAATCTCGATTCCTTCCAAGAATCCAGCGTGTTTGATCGTCTCGCCGTCTTTGCGCTCGCTCCAGCCGATAAGATCGTCGGTGGCGCAACCGGCGAGATCCTCGACACTCTTCACATCGTTCTCGCCGAGCTTGACGAGCATGGCGCGCGTGACGCCCTCGATCGTGGCGAGATCGTCGGAGACGCCCAGTTCCTTGCGCCGCGCGTCGAGTTCGGCTTCCACCTTAGCGAGATAATCGCGCGCCCGATTCTGGATTTCGCTCGCCGTGTCGGCGTCGAATCCTTCAATCGCGGCGAGTTCGGTCGGCTCCACGAAGGCAAGCTCCTCGACCGAACGGAAGCCTTCGGAGGCGAGCAGTTGCCCGACTACCTCGTCGACGTCGAGGGCGGCCATGAAAGTGTTGGTGCGTTCCACGAATTCCTTCTGACGGCGTTCCGATTCCTCAGCCTCGGTCAGAATGTCGATGTCCCAACCAGTGAGCTGCGAGGCGAGCCGCACGTTCTGGCCGCGCCTTCCGATCGCCAACGACAATTGATCGTCGGGCACCACGACTTCGATGCGTTCCGAATCCTCGTCGAGCACCACTTTGACCACTTCCGCCGGTTGCAGCGCGTTGACGATGAAGGTCGCCGGGTCCGCCGACCACGGAATAATATCGACCTTCTCGCCTTGCAGCTCGTTGACCACCGCCTGTACGCGCGAGCCGCGCATGCCGACGCAGGCGCCGACCGGATCGATGGAGGAATCGCGCGAGATGACCGCGATCTTGGCGCGCGAACCGGGATCGCGGGCGACCGCTTTCACCTCGATGACGCCATCGTAGATCTCCGGCACTTCCTGGCGGAAGAGCTTGGCCATGAACTGCGGGTGGGTGCGCGACAGGAAGATCTGCGGGCCGCGCTGCTCGCGGCGCACGTCGTACACGTAGGCGCGCACCCGGTCGCCCGGCCGGAACTGCTCGCGCGGGATCATTTCATCGCGCCGGATTGTCGCCTCGCCGCGGCCGAGATCGATGATGACGTTGCCGTATTCGACGCGCTTTACGACCCCGTTGACGATCTCGCCGATGCGGTCCTTGAAGTCCTGATACTGCCGGTCGCGTTCGGCCTCGCGCACCTTCTGGACGATCACCTGTTTGGCCGATTGCGCCGCGATCCGGCCGAAGTCGAAAGGCGGCAGAGTTTCGGCGATCCAGTCGCCAACCTGCGCGGCGGGATTTTTCTTGCGCGCCTCGGCGAGCGAAATCTGTATCGCGTCGTTGTCAACCTGCTCGACGACGAGCAGCAGCCGCGAAAAGCGGACTTCGCCGGTTTTCGGGTTGATCTCGGCGCGCACTTCCGTCTCTTGCCCGTAGCGGGAGCGCGCCGCTTTCTGCATCGCGTCCTCCATCGAGGCGAGCACGATCTGCCGGTCGATTGATTTCTCCCGTGCGACCGCCTCGGCGATCTGCAGCAGTTCGAGCCTATTGGCGCTGACGGCCATGGTTTTCTCCTCTTCTGCCCACCGCTTCTGGGAGCCGGTGGGAAATTCTCTAGCTGGACCTCGGCTGCGCTTTCGTGCGCTCCGGGCCCGTTCCACGCGCCGCCCGGAACCGTCCGGGGCCGCGGCGCGGCGCTATCTCCGTATCCGGCGCTTCTTTGGAACGTTTCGTTGCCGATTTGGCGCTGCGTATCGCTTGCCGGATCAGAGCTTCGGTCAGGACAAGTTTGGCTTCGGCAATGTCGGCGAGCTTCAGCCAAACCTCGCCTGGTTCCTGCGCCTTCACGTCGCTGCGGCGAAGTTGGACGCGAGCGTCGCCTCCCTCGCCTTCACGCGCCTCGATGGTCCCGCGAAACCGTTTGCGGCCGTCGATCGCGGCGGCCGTTTCGATTCGCACTTCGTGGCCGCGGGCACGGTCGAAATCCGAGACGCGGACCAGGGGCCGATCGATTCCTGGCGAGGAAATTTCGAGCCGATATCCGCCCTCGATCGGATCCTCGACATCCAAGAGGGGAGATAGGGCCTGACTCACGGCTTCGCAATCATCGACAGACATGCTGCCGTCCGGCCGCTCCGCCATGATCTGCACCGTCATGCCGTCTCGGCCCGAGAGCTTCACGCGCACCAAGCGGAATCCGAGATCGTCGAGCACTGGCGCGGTGATCGCGGCGATTCGGGCGGCGACGCCCGTCTCGGTCGTAAAACGCGGTTCGGTGAGCGTGTTTTGCAATCCAGCGCCCAGTTTCTTCATATGTTGATCGCGGACCAGCGCAACCGACCCGCATTCATTGAAACACAGTGTATTTTGCCGATTGCCGGGAGCCTTTCGGCGGCGGCAATAAAAAAGAGCGGGTCCGGCGGGCCCACTCTCAAAACTCGATCATCGAACGATGACCGCTATGAGAAATATT
>JBOHJJ010000094.1:0-4184 GCA_050728495.1 Methylovirgula sp. | reverse complement strand
GCCGGCCGCTTTCGACCTCGAACCGCAGCTACGCACGTCGCTCGCGCCGTGATTCTTCAAGCATCCGCGTTGCCGCCGCCTTGCCGGTCGCGAGCGCCGCTTCGACCGTGCCCGTCGCCTCGCCTTGATAGACGCCTTCGCCAGCAAAGAAGAGCTTGCCGTCGACAGGTTCGAGAAGTTGACCGACCGCCGCGCCCGACGCTGGCGTCGGATAGCTGTAGGCGCCGCGCGCGAACGGATCGGCCGACCAATTGACGATACGCGCGACGAGTAGCTTGTCGCGAAGCACACCGACGCCGAACTTGAAGATGTCAGAGAGCGAGGTGAGCGCCAGGTCGAGGATTTCCGCTTCCGAAAATTTCGACAGCGCTTGCGCACGCGGCCCGGCCACCCAGCCGGTCAACGTCGCATGCGGTTCGGGGAACTGCGTCCACCAGGTCGGAATCGCCTGCTTCGAAAAGGCAAACGACATACGTTCCAGGTTTTGTCCGAGCGCATGCTCCCACCACCTGCTTTCGAAGCGCAGCAGCGTCTTGATGACCGTGCCGAAGCCGATCTGCTCTGCCGCCTCGAGTTTGTGCGGTAACGCCGGCACGAATTCGATCCGCCGCAGCAACGGCAGCGGCACGGTGATGAGGCCTTGCGAGGCTTGGTACGATGTACCGTCGGCACAGCGGATGGCTATGCAGCCTTCGCCAAGCTCGACGCGTTTGACTTCTCTGTTGCGGACGATTTCAACGCGGTGCTTGGCGCCTTGTTCTTCGAGGAAGCGTACCAGCAGCCCGTAGCCTTGTTTGATGTTCAACTGCCCCCAGCCGCTTTCGCTGAAGATTTCTTCGCGCAACGCGAAGGCGCTGAAACGCGCCGGATCAGCCGCGTCATAGCCTTCGATGCGTCGAAAAATGTCTTCGCGCAGCGACGCATATTTCTTGTCTGGCAAAACTCCGTCGAAGAACGCCGCAACCGGCATGTCGTGCTTCAGCGTCTCCAGCTTCGATTTGAGCGTCGCGTCGTGCGGCGACGGCCAATCATTGGAACGCGGCGCGTCGTCGACGAAGTTCCACCACTCGCCAGCGCCTTCGAAGGTCGCACCGGCCGCCTTCAGAAGCTCTCGCGAGATCGGCGCCTCGCCGTGCACGAACTCGGCGCCGCCTTGCGCCAGATAGCCGAAATCCGATTCGGGCAGCGGAAAAATTCGCCCGCCTATCCGGTCGCGCGCTTCGAGGATGGCGACGCTCTTGCCGGCTTGCGCCAGATCCCACGCGGCGATGAGCCCCGCGGCTCCGGCTCCGACGATCAGGATGTCATACGGCATGGCGCATAGATTGGCAGCGTGGATCGCCGGGACAAGCCCGGCCGTCACACGCCTTCTCCTTAAGCCAAGAAAAGGGTCGTTACCTTCGCAAGATCTCAGCGTTCGGCAAACGCGCCTGCCAGCCGTATCGCTCGAGTTCCGGATCGAGGTGCTCTTCCTGCGGATAGCCGATGCAGAGATAAGCGATCAGCCGCCACACGGCAGGCACATCGAGGAGCGTGGCGATCTCGCACGGATCGAGGATCGACACCCAGCCGACACCGAGCCCGCGGGCGCGGGCGGCAAGCGCCAGATTCTGGATCGCTGCGACCACCGAGTAGCAAAGCGTCTCCGGCATGGTCATGCGCCCCAAGCCGCGGCCGATCTCCGTCTCGATGTCGCAGAATACCGCGAGATGCACCGGCGCCTCGCGCAATCCCGCCAGTTTCAGGCGCGCATAGAGGGCCGCCGTTTCGTCTTCGTAGGACGCCAGCGCGTCGGCATTGCAGCGCTCGAAATTCTCGATCACCGCCCTCCGGCGCGCATCGCTTTCGACCGAAACGAAGCGCCAAGGCTGGCTGTGGCCGACCGAAGGCGCGAGCGTCGCCAGCGCGACGAGTTCGTCGATGCGATCGTTGCCGACCGGATCGGAGCGAAAGCGCCGCACGTCGCGCCGCCAGCGGAAAAGCTCGGCGAGTTCTCGCACGAAATCCGCGTCGAACCGCGGTACGCTTTGGGTCATGCCGCAGCTTAGCGCGTTGCCCAAGAAGATGCGATCCTCACTTGCCGTGCACGAAATCGAGGATGTCGCGCGTATAGTGTTCATCGACTTCGGAGATCGGCTTGCCGTCGCCGGCATAAACGATCGCGCGATGCTCAAAGAGGACCGGCGGAATCGCAAGCTCCGCGCCCGAACGGTTGGGCGGCGCAGGCCCCATCTCCCATCCAACCGGCAGCGGATGCCAGAGAATCGTGACGGCGAACGTCTGTCGGCGCGGGTGAAGATCCTTGATCACGCGGCCGAAAGGAATGTCGGTCGAGGTGAGTTCTTTGTCCATCGCCGGCGTCAAGCGTGACGGCACATACCAGTTGTCGGCACGCGACAAAACGTAGTCGCCGCAGGCGAGATCGACGCGCCGGTAGATGATGCGCTCATGCGGGCCGATGTCGAGCCGGGCGCGCTCGGCGGCGGGGAGCAGTTTCTGCACGCCGCGCTGGAGATGCGCATAGAGGGTCGCGTCCTTCGCCATGTGGTGCGCCGCGCACCAGGTTTCGAGCGTTTGCGTGGCGCTGCTGCTGGCAAGTAAATTTGCGTTTAGAGTCTCAAGCAGCGCCAGCGCTTCGAGCCGACCGACGAACGTGTCCGGCCATTGCGGCGCGGCGTGCAGCGGCGCGGAAAACATGGCGAGCCAAAGAAAAATCCACCCTGCATTTCTTCGCATCTTGTATCGACTACCGGCTGTTCGCGCGCGTGGCGTTCCTTTACAATAGCGCAAACGCCAATGAAACCAACCGCCGAGGGGACGATGCCGAGCCTGCGAGATTTTCTGACGTTGGAGCGTTATCTCACGCCGTCGATCATCCGCACGTTTTATCTGCTGCTGGTCGCGCTGATTGCCATCTTCGGGATTATCAACATTTTGGCCGCGTTCGCGGCGATGGCCTATTCGCTGCTGCCCGGCATCGCCTGGCTCATCTGTTCGATCATCGGTACGGTCGTCGGCTTGCTTGCGGCGCGCATCCTCACCGAGGTTGTGATGGTTCTGTTCAAGAACAACGAGCACCTCGCCGCGCTGCGGGAGCATGTGGAGGGGCGGTGAGGGTTCAATTCGCAAACCGGAAATGCATCACATCGCCATCGGCGACGACGTACTCCTTGCCCTCTAGCCGAAACGTGCCCGCCCCGCGCGCGTTCACTTTGGCGACATCTAGCCGCAAATCACGGTCCATTTTTCAGGCCCTCGCCCTTCGAGACGCGCGCTATGCGCGCTCCTCAGAGTGAGGGCTAAGGGTTGCGCTTGTCAAAGCCCTCATGCTGAGGAGGCGCCGCAGGCGCCGTCTCGAAGCACCGACGGGCTTCAAAACGGCATTTTCATCGCCCTCAATTCGCAAACCGGAAATGCATCACGTCGCCATCGGCGACGACGTAATCCTTGCCCTCGAGCCGAAACGTGCCAGCCTCGCGCGCGCCGGCTTCGCCGTCTGCCGCGACATAATCTTCATAAGCAATCACTTCGGCGCGGATGAAACCCTTTTCGAAATCGGTGTGGATGACGCCCGCCGCTTGCGGCGCCTTGGTGCCGCCTGGCACTGTCCAAGCACGCGTTTCCTTCGGTCCGGCGGTGAAGAAGGTGATGAGGCGCAAGAGCCGGTAGCCGGCGCGAATGACACGGTTGAGGCCGGGCTCGGATAGGCCCACCGCTTCGAGAAACTCTTTCTGCTCGCTAGCGGGCAGCAGCGCGATCTCGCTCTCGATCCGCGCCGAGACCACCACCGCGCCGGCGCCCTCCTCGGCCGCTCGCGCGCGCACTTCCTCCGAGAACCGATTGCCGCGCTCCGCCGAGGCCTCTTCGACGTTGCAGACATAAAGGACGGGCTTGGCGGTCAATAATCCGAGGCCCTTGAAGCTCTTCTGTTCCTCGGGTTTCACTTCGACGAGCCGCGCTGGCTCGCCGTCGCGCAGCTTGTCGAGGCAACGGCTCATCAGCGCGAAAATTTCTTTCGCCTCCTTGTCGCCGCCCTTGGCCTTTTTCTCCACCGCGACGACGCGCTTTTCGAGGCTTTCGAGATCGGCGAGCATCAATTCGGTCTCGACGATTTCGATGTCGTCGAGCGGCGCGATCTTGCCCGAAACATGGGTAACGTCGCCGTCCTCGAAACAGCGCACCAC
>JBOHJJ010000093.1:0-16320 GCA_050728495.1 Methylovirgula sp. | reverse complement strand
TCGGCGGTCAGGGGCTTCTTGTCGCGGGTGAAGCCGAAGACGAGACGGGCGAGCCGACGCTGGAGATCGGGGATATCGCGGGCGAGGCAGAAGATCGCCATGATCTCCGAGGCGGCGGTGATATCGAAACGGGTCTCGCGCGGATAACCGTTGCCGCCAAGCCCGATCACCATCTCCCGTAAGGCGCGATCGTTCATGTCCATCGCGCGGCCGAAGGGGATGCGGCGCAGATCGATGTTGAGCTCGTTGCCGAAAAAGATGTGGTTATCGATCAGCGCCGCGAGCAGATTATTGGCCGCGGAGATCGCGTGAATATCGCCGGTGAAATGGAGGTTGATCGCCTCCATTGGCGCGACCTGCGCGCGGCCGCCGCCGCACGCGCCGCCCTTTACCCCGAAACAGGGGCCGAGCGAAGGCTCGCGCAGCGCGATGATGATGCGCTTGCCGAGACGGCGTATCGCGTCGACAAGTCCGATCGACGTGGTGGTCTTGCCTTCGCCGGCGGGCGTCGGGCTGATGGCGGTAACGACAATGAGCTTGCTCTTCGCCCGCGCCTTGGCGCGTTCGTGGGCGGCGGCAAGGAAATGCAGATCGACTTTGCCGATATATTTGCCATAGGGCTCGATCGCTTCGGCCGGAACACCGGCGCGCTCGGCGATCGTCATGATCGGCTCGAGTTCGACGGTGCGGGCAATCTCGATATTGGTCGGCATAGACGCAATCCTTGTCGTTGGGCGCGCTGCGGGCGCGGCGGCGCCAGAACGCAATGCAGATTAGAGGCTGTTTCCCGGCGTGGCGAGGTCCTGCCGCCGCCGCGGAAAAAGGTCAAGGCCTGGCCGGAGCGCGCTCCGACCCGACCCGATCCTCACACGCCGGCCACGCTTGCAACGTCGTGAAACCCATTGGGCTTAGTTGTTGAGGTTTCAGGCAAAATGTGTCCGGGCGACGCTCATGGGGCAAGCGCCGCGAGGATACGCGCCCAGCTCCGCGCGCCTTTGTGGAAAGACGAGAGCTCGTATTTCTCGTTGGGCGAATGGATCCGGTCGTCGTCGAGGGCGAAGCCGACCATCAACGTGTCCATGCCGAGATCGCGTTTGAAGGCGCCGACGATCGGGATTGAGCCGCCGCAACCCGTCAGCACGGCGTCTTTGCCCCATTCCTCGGCCAACGCCTTGCGCGCCCGCGTGAGCGCCGCCGAATTGACCGGAAGTTGCTGCGCGGCGGAGGCGCCGTGCGACAGGAATTCGGCACCGCAATCGGCCGGCAGCCGGGCCTTCACGAATGAACGGAAACTCGCGGCGATCTTCTCCGGATCTTGCGTCCCGACGAGGCGGAAGGAGAATTTGGCGCTCGCTTGCGCCGGCAGCACCGTTTTCGAGCCCTTGCCGGTATAGCCGCCAATGATGCCGTTGACGTCGCAGGTGGGGCGCGACCAGATCATTTCGAGCACGCTGCGCCCGGTTTCGCCGGCCGGCACGGAAAGCCCGACTTCTTCGAGAAAATGCCGGCCGTTGAACGGCAGTTTCCGCCATTGTTCGGCGATTTCTTGCGGCAGTTCCGTCACGCCGTCGTAGAAACCTTGCAGAGTGACGCGGCCGGCCTCATCGTGAAGATCGGCGATGATCAGCGCGAGCACGTGGATCGGGTTGATCGCCGGGCCGCCGAACATGCCGGAATGAAGGTCGCGGTCGGCGCCGCGAATGACGACCTCTTCGAGCACCAGGCCGCGCAGCATGACGCTGATTGCCGGCGTCTGCCGGTCCCACATCCCGGTGTCGCAGGCGAGCGCGATGTCGGCTTTGAGTTGGGCGCGGTTTTCGGCGAGGAACGCCGGCAGCGAAGGAGAGCCCGTCTCTTCCTCGCCTTCGAGCAGGATGCTGACAGAGCAGGGCAGTCCGCCCGTTTCCTGGAAAGCCCGGCAGGCCTCGATGAAGGTCATGAGCTGGCCTTTGTCGTCGGAGACGCCGCGCCCGACGATGCGTTTGCCCTCTGCCGTATCGAGGAGCCGCGGCTCGAAGGGCGGACTTTCCCAAAGCTCGACGGGATCGGGCGGCTGCACGTCGTAATGGCCGTAGAAGAGTACATGCGGGGTGCCCGCGCGGCCCGATCGCGCCTTTGCCACCACCATTGGATGACCTGTGGTCGGCTGCACCGACGCCTCGAAGCCCAGGCCGCGCAATTCGTTCGCGAGCCATTCGGCCGCCCGGTTGCCCTCGCCTGCGTAGGCGGGATCGGTCGAGATCGAAGGGATGGTCACCAACGTGAAGAGCCGGCCGAGCGCGGCGTCGAGATTGGAATCGATCTTTGCCAGCGCGGCGTCGAGCTTGGCCATCAAGCCTCCGATCCTGGAATCAGGCCCGCTTTTTATCGCGGCAGAGGAGGCGGCGCAAAGGCCGTGAAAACAGCCGGTCTCCGACGCGGCCGGTTTTGTCTGCCATCGATCGACCCGTTGTCCTGCCAAAGGTATCGGCTTAAACCGCAACGCGGAAGAGATTTTGTTTTTTCCGAGCTGTTGCTAAAAAGACAAAGGCGGGATGCGGATCCGGAGCGATTTTTGGGTTGCGGCCTATATCCGCCGTTGCGCCACCGCCGGCATCACCGCGGTGCTGCGCCGCCGCGGGGCCGCGGAAGCCGGAGCGATTTTTGTGAAGGTCGACCGACTCGACGGCAATGCGGCGCTATACGGCCCGGCGCCGCAGAGCGAGGCTGAGAGCGGTGGCCAGCGGCGCTTCGATCGCCTTCACGCCGGCGACTGGATCGATACGGCAAACGCCGAGGACCGCCTTAAGCGCGAGATCGCCTTCGACGTCGATCTTTGGATTGTCGAAGTCGAAGACCGGCTCGGCCGGACCTTTCTCGAAATGGCGTGATCCGGCTGCCGTCCCGAGCGCCGCAATTTCGCTTGCGCCGGACCGGCGTTGAGCCGGCGTTAACCAGTTGGACGCCAGGCTGCGCCGCAAGCGAAGCAATTGGGTCGCGCGTGAGGGTCCGATGGGGGAACTGGTTGCCTTCCGGTCGCGGGGGAGCGATCCGCGGGTTCGTCTGGCGTGCAGCATCGGCGCGGTCGACGGAAGCGCCGAAATCCTGTTTTTCACCGGCGTGCGATTCGGCCGCCTCGAAGATTATCCCGAGCAACCGAAGAGAAAGCGCAACGCGCCACACTGCCGCGCGCCCCGGCACGCCGAGCACAGGGAGCGCTAATTCAATTGCGCGCGACGGTTTCCGTTGAACAGGCAATCGAAGTTGCGCGCGCTTCCGCTTCCGCTCGCTCGCTGGGGAACGCTGCAAGCGCATTGACCAGCACGAATCCCTTCATGTCGGGCGCGACGAGGCGCAATTCCTGCAAAGGTTCGTTCTCGTCGTCCTCGTCGCTTTCTTCGAGCGCCTCGAGTTGCGGCTCAGTCATGATCCGGACATCGATGTTGCCGTGCAGCGCCGCCTGGTCGGTCATGGAGTAGAAAACCCGCCCGTCTCGCGTCCGAAACGAAAGGGTGAGAAGCCCCGGATCTTCGATGTCGGCGTGGACGTGCAACGGGCCGTTGGCGAGATCGTAGAGGCAGACGGCCTGCGCCAATGCCGGATCCTCGAAGGGAGTGATTTCATGACCCGGCAACGCCGCGGGCAACAGCGTCATCTCCCCGGGCTTGGCGATCGCCAAAAGCCGCGCGTAGGCGTTGTGCGGGGCGACTTCGGGCATCGCCAGGATCGAGACGAGGTGCACGCCGGCGGCGACGAAAACCACGCCCAACAGCGAAAGCAACAAACCGAACGGCCGGGCAAAGAAGTTCATGTGCAACGGCCTTTGACGATTTTCGGCATCGTGCTTGCGTCGGACTTGGTGGTGCCAAAGTCGAGCAGCGTATCATAGAGCCGCAGCATCAAGACAAAAGGCTTGGTGCTGCCGAGCGGCAGCCAATTGCCGGGCCTGGCTTGGCGCGCGACGGTGATGTCAAACGTGCCGTCGGCGGCGCGCAGCAGTTCCGTCGAGGTAAAGCCGAAACGCTTCGCCGGATTGTCGATCAAAAATCCGCGTGGCGAGAGGAGCGTCAGCGTCCAGTAGCGAGTCGGCGGGACGGAGCCGCGCACCTCATAATCGCAGCGCGGCCGCAGAGGCGCGCCGTTGCTGTCGGTACGGGCGATAAAGGTCAGTCCTTCGGCGGTGCCGAGCGGCAATTCGGCACTGCGCGCCTCAATCGCCCGCACATACGGATCGACGTCGAGCGAACCGCTTTTCGGGACGGTCGTCCACGGGCCGGCGCGCACCACGTTGAACACCGGGCCGCGCTGCAAGACGCGATAGGTGACGACAAAGCCAAGTACGGTCCCGGCCAACAGGATGATGAGAAATCTGAAAATGTTCAGCACGTTATTGACCCGTGCGGTTTGGCATCGCAACGTTCAAGGATGCAGCGGCGCGCCACTCTCCACGGCGCTCGCGCGTTGACTTTCGATCGACTTCGCCGTCGCTTCGATTGTCGCCAGAACGTCGGCCGAGCGGCGCGACAGGCTGGGCGGCCTTTGCGGCGCGTCGGCGGCCGCGACGTTCGGCGTGGTTGGCGTCGGCGGCGGCACGCTCGGTAGTTGGTCTCCCGGCAGCGGCTTCAAGTCGATACCCTGATGCGCATATTGCATGATTTCATGCCACGTGGCGGCAGGCAGTGACCCGCCGGTCATGTGATTGGTCGGGCTATCGTCGTCATTGCCGAACCAGATGATGCCGACGTAGTTGCCGGTATAGCCGTCAAACCAGGCGTCTTTGAAGCCGTTGGTCGTGCCGGTTTTGCCGGCGGCGTCAATGCCGTCGAGCCTCGCCCGGCGCCCGGTCCCGTCTTCGACGACTTGTTTCATCATCGAGACCATGTCGAGGATCGGCCCGGAAGGGAAAATTTGCTGCGGTGGCGGCGTGTCGCGGTCGTGGCTGTAAATCAGGTCGCCGTGGCTGTTGTAGATGTCGACGGCGGCGAACGGGTGGACGCGTTTGCCGCCATTGGCAAAGGTCGCATAAGCGCCAGCCATATCCATGGCGGTGACTTCGTCGGCGCCGATCGGCAGCGACACCGTATCGATCAAAGGCGTCGAGATGCCCATTTTACGCGCCGTCGCGACGATCTTGGCGCGGCCGCGCTTAGCGGCTTCGAAGACGTTGTTATGTCCCGGTACCGGATAAGCCTCGCCGATCTCGATCGACAGCCGGACGGCGACACTGTTGAGCGAATGGACCAAGCCGTAGGTGAGCGGGATCGCGCCCGCGTAACTGTTGTCGTAATTGTGCGGGCACCAGTTGCCGATGCAGATCGGTGCGTCGAGGACAGTCGTGTCGGGATGGAACTTGCCGGTCAGCAGGGCGGCCAAATAGTCGAACGGCTTGAACGAGGAGCCCGGCTGGCGCGCCGCTACGGCCCGGTTGAATTGGCTCACTCCGTAATCCGTGCCGCCGACAATCGTGCGCACCGCCCCGTTGGACGGATCGAGAATGACCATCGCAGATTCTTTGACGTGATAGGTTGGGCCGTATTCAATCAACTGATTGTCGATCGTCTGATCGGCGAACTTCTGGAGATTGGAGTCGAGCGCGGTGCGCACGGTGAGCACGCGATCATTGCCGAGCTTGCCGGCATCGGCGAGCTGGCGCACTTCGTCGTAAGCCCAATCGAGATACCAATTCGGGGCATCTTCGTCGCTATTATGCGCGATCGGCGTGGCCGGGTTGCGCACGGCGGCGTAGATCTGGCCTTGGGTCAGGTAGCCGGCTTCGACCAAGTTGTTGAGGACATCGTTGGCGCGGGCGCGGGCGGCCGGCAAATTGACGTTCGGCGCATATCTTTCCGGCGCTTTGAAGAGGCCGGCGAGCATCGCCGCCTCGGCGAGAGTCACGTCGCGGACCGATTTGCCGAAGTAGAATTGCGCCGCGGCCTGCACGCCGAACGTGCCGGCGCCCATGTAGGTGCGGTCGAGATAGAGCTGCAGGATCTCGCGCTTCGACAGATGCCCCTCAAGCCAGAGCGCGAGATAAGCTTCCTTGATCTTGCGCGTCAGCGTGCGCTGGTTGGAGAGAAAGATGTTCTTGGCCAATTGCTGGGTGATCGAGGAACCGCCCTGCACGATGCCGTTGGCGCGCGCGTCGACGGTCAAGGCGCGAAAGACGCCGATGAAATCGATTCCGACGTGTTCGAAGAACCGCCGGTCTTCGGTCGCAATCACCGCGTCGATCAGATATTTCGGCATTTGCTCGAGGGGCACGGAATCGTCGTGCTTAATGCCGCGGCGCCCGACTTCCTGGCCGTATCTGTCGAGAAACGTGACGGCGAGATCTTCTTTCTTCAGCCAGTCCTTGGACGTCACCTGAAAGGCCGGAACGGCCAGAAACAGCGCCAGGAAGGCGCCGGCCAACATGAGATTCGAGCCTTCGCAAGCGAACTCGACGAGCAGACGGCGCCAGCCCGAAACGTGGAGGCGGTCCATCCAAGCGGCGAACGTCGCATAGAACGCGTGCGCCCGTTCCTTGGAGTCATAAAGTGAAGAGTCGATCCAAGAGTCGAAGGCGAGGAAGGCGCGCGCCGTTCTCCTGTAGAGCCGCGACGACCGCAACCATTCAAACAACTTGCTCGGCGTATCGGCCACTCGCTTCTTCCTTCGGCTGCCCCCAGCCAAGCTGGCCTCGAAAGCCGCCGCTCTGCATCGCGCGATGCTGAACAAGGGGCGGCAATATTTGCAATTTTATGGCCTATCCACAATCTGTGCGATAAGGATGGCGGCGCCGCACCCGCAGTCTATAACATTAACATTGCCGGGTGAGCGGAGCCGCATGAGCAGCCGACCAGTGCGTTCCCGCACGACAGAAGACCAGCCCTTTTGGGAATCGAAGCCGCTCGAAGCGCTCGATGCCGCGGAATGGGAGAGCCTTTGCGACGGCTGCGGCCGCTGTTGCCTCGTCAAGCTCGAGGATGAGGATACGGGCGCGGTGCATTTCACCGACGTCGCATGCCGGCTTTTCGACGCCGCGACCTGCCGCTGCTCCGACTATGCGCACCGCCGGCGCCGGGTCCGGGACTGCCTGAAGCTTACGGCGGATCTGGCGCGGGCGCTCGCCTGGCTGCCGCCGACTTGCGCCTACCGGCTGCGCGCCGAAGGCCGTCCGCTTGCCTGGTGGCATCCGCTCGTCTCCGGCTCGGCCGAGACGGTGCATACCGCCGGAATTTCCGTCCGCGGCCGCATCGCGGCTTCGGAAAGAGAGGTCAAGCTCAAGGATTATCCTGACCATATCGTTAGGTGGCCGACGAAAGTGCCGCGCCGGGCAAAGCGACCGCCGACCTGAATTTCGGCGCCGACGGCAAGTCTTGGTTTACGATAGCAAACGAACCGGGCCACGGCCTGCGTAGCGGCAGAGGTCGCAACCAATTGAACTTTATACAAAAAACGTGCAGCGGTAGGCGCTTCGGGAGCGGCTAGGCTTGGCGCAAGAAACCGGAACTCCACGACATTGCTCTAGCAAAGTTTTTACCTGTCTCGGCCTTTCCTAGCGGCAGTCGCATTGGAACGCCGCTATGTCCCGCACGCTCCGCTCGATGTTGCAGGTTTTTCGCGCGCCACTCCGGCGGTCGCCACGAAGAAACGTGCCGTCGGGTTCGAAAATCACCTCGCTCTTGCCGCGGTTCACCACCGACAGCCGCGCCAATGTGGCGATAATCTTCGCTTTGACCCTCATTCCGATCACCTTCGCAGCGGGGATGGGCATCGATTACACAACGGCGGCGCGGCGCCAGACGAAGCTCGACGCCGCCGCCGACGCCGCGGCGCTCGCCGCGGTGACGCCGGCGATGCTGTCGGAGACGGCGTCGCAGGCCCAGACGGCCGCGCAAAACATGTTCAACGCGCAGGCCTCGACCATTTCGGGAGTCGGCTCGATCAGTCTGACGGCCAAAGTAACGCAAACGACGTCGAATAAGAGCGTGACGCAAACCGCGGTGGTCACGTATACGGCGCAATCAGCGACCGCTTTCGCGGGCGTCATCGGCCAGAAGTACATTAAGATCGCCGGCAGCTCGACCGCCACCGCCTCGACGGCACCGAATATCAATTTCTATGTCCTGGCGGACGATTCGCCGTCGATGGCAATTCCGGCGACGACGGCCGGAATCGATGCCATGTACACCGCGACGTCGTCTGGCACCGGGACGGGCGGCGACAATGAGGGCGGCTGCTCCTTCGCCTGCCATGAATCAGATACAACCAAATGGGTCTTGCCTGGAAATTCAAGCTACCCTGGAACCGGAACTAGCAGAAAACCAGGATACGTCGACGACTATACTTATGCCGAGGACATATTGGGATTGACGCTGCGCATCGACAACTTGCGCACGGCGATTGAAAATTTGGCGAGCACGTCCGCAACGACCGCGGCATCCAACAAAGCCGCCTATCAGCTAGCGATCTATACATTTGATACTAATTACACGAGCAAATGTACGATAGGATCTGACCCAGTCAACACCATTGCAAGTTTAACGTCGAACATGACCACTGCTCAGAGTGAAGCGTCCAACATGTCGATGCTCGAGGCCTACAACAACAACAACCTAACTTCGACCTGCGCCAATGATGATGGCGACACGGACATCGACGATGCGCTGAGCAACCTCAACAGTATTATGCCCACACCCGGCAACGGCACCAGCAAGTGGGGCGACAGCCCGCAGGAAGTCCTGTTCTTCGTCACCGATGGGGTCGAGGACTATATGAACAACGGCACCCGTCAAATCTCGCTGCTCAACACGGCCAATTGCACGGCCATCAAAAACAGGGTTAGCAGAAGTGGGCTTCCGATTCGGATCGCGGTGCTCTATCTCAACTATTTGCCGATTCCCAGCAATTCCTTTTACACGGCAAACGTCGAACCGTTCGAGTCGGATATCGGAACGACTCTGCAAAGTTGCGCGTCGCCGGGGCTCTACCAGGAAGTCACGACCGACCAGGATATCTCGACGGCGCTCAACACGCTGTTCATCAATGCCGTGAACAGCGCGCATCTGACGGATTGAGCGCGGCTCAGGAAGCTCCCGTATAGGCGATCGAGTTGGTGAGCCGCGGGCTCATGTAGATCTGGTCCGAGATCGGGATCGTGCCGATGATTTTGTAGCCAAGTACCGGCGTAAAGCTATAGGTAACCTGGCCGTAGATCAGCGAGATACTGTCCTGATCGAGGGCGCTCGGCAGCGTGAATTTGGAGCCGGGTCGGCTGCACGTCGACGTCGTGCTGTTCAGCGACGAAGTCCAGGCGACCGTCGCGTTGCCCTTCGAATCCGTGGAGATCTCGGAGACGGTGATGGCGAGATTGGTCGCTGAGTAAGGGGCAATGACCTGCGCCGAAGCGGCAAGAACTACATTCAACGCCGAACAGGATACAGTCGAGTACTGCGTGACAAGATCGGTCACGACCCGGGTGGTGACCGTCACTTTGCGGCTGATCTCGATTGCCTGACCGACCTGCGCCACCCCGACGAAGATGAACAGCATGAGCGGAAGGATGATGGCAAATTCGACGGCGGCGATCGCTCGCTCGTTGCCGAGAAAATGTCGCGGGAGCCGATGCGCAGCGCGTTTCATGTTAGGGCTCGTTCTTGAAAACCGAAGTGGCGATTAAGAGATGTTTGCCGTTTGGCAGGTTCGACAGACCGAAGCCGAGCAGATTGCCGAAAACCGGCCATTGATACATGACCTGCAGCACCTCGATGCTGCCCGGGTTGCCGGGGTCATAGGACCAGGTATTGGTCACTTGTCCGTTGGAACCGAAAGTCAGCGTCGGCGCAGCGGGGCTGACGTCCGCAAACGAGTCCGCCGTCTGCATATTGATCATGAGATTGCCGCAGTTGAACAGTGCATGGAGATAGCCGCAAACGTCGGTGGCGAACTGCGCCTCCGTCGTGCCGTCGTCCGTCGCCTGCCCGGTCAGCACCAGACGGCCGGCCTTTTCCACCGCGGTTTCGAGCTCCTCTTGCGCCATGAGCAGGATGGCGGCTTGCAGCGCGGCAAAGAGAATGGCGAAGAACGGCAGCCCGACGAGGGCGAATTCGACCGCGGAGGTGCCGTCCCGGGAGCGCAGGAAGCTCTTCGGCGCTTTCAGCCGAGGGCGCGCTGCCAGTCCCTGCGTTAGGCTCGCTATTGTGGCCGGAAAATTCAATGCCATGGTCCGGGTTGTCCGAGCATCCGCATCGCTCGGGCCGAATCTAACAAACGAGCATTTCCCAATAGTTACGTGCAACGCGTAATCTTTGGGGAATAGTGCCCGCCCGGGGCTCGCGTCCGGGCGATGCGCATGCTCCAACCTGAAAGCCCTGGGGGCTGTCGCCAGGAATCGGCGCTTTCCAAACCAATAGAGGCGCTTGCAAATGCGAAGCTCGCAAGTATAGGTCCTTGTCGCGGCGCGATGTTCATGGCGCGTTCATCGCTTGGCCGCGAGGCTTTCTTGATGCGGTACGCCGGCCTGGTCTTGGCTCTGAGCTTGGCAGCCGCCGTTCCGGCGGCTGCCGGACCGGCGCCGGAACGCGAATGTTACTCGGCGGCGCAGACCCGCGAGAGGATCGCCGTCCATAAGCTTGCCGAACCGTTCCGTTTGATGGCCAACGCCGCCAAACGGTTTCAGGGCGAGGCGATCGGCGCCAAACTGTGCCGGTGGAAGGAAGCGTTCGTCTATGAGATAACCCTGCTGCGCCGCGATGGACGAGTCATCCACGTGTTTACCAATGCGGCGAGCGGAAAGATTATCGGCGCCAAGAACGCCAAGTGAGGAGCGCGCGGCTTTGCGTCTGCTCGTGGTCGAGGACGACAAAGATCTCAATCGGCAAATCTCGGCGGCGCTCGCCGAGGCGGGCTACGCGGTCGATCGGGCCTATGACGGCGAAGAGGGTTGGTTCCTCGGCGACACTGAGTCCTACGATGCGGTGGTCCTCGATCTCGGTCTGCCGAAGAAGGACGGCATTACGGTGCTCGGCGACTGGCGCCGGGCCGGGCGCGCCATGCCGGTACTCATTCTTACGGCGCGCGACCGCTGGAGCGACAAGGTGCAGGGCTTCGACGTGGGTGCCGACGATTATGTCGCCAAGCCGTTCCACATCGAGGAAATTCTGGCGCGGCTGCGCGCCTTGCTGCGCCGCGCCACGGGACACGCGACAAGCGAGCTCGTCTGCGGCCCGGTGCGCCTCGATACCCGCGCCGGCCGGGTCTTCGTCGGTGCAAATCCGGTGAAGCTCACTTCGCACGAATATCGGCTGCTTTCCTATTTGATGCATCACGCCGGCCGCGTCGTCTCGCGCACCGAACTCGTCGAGCACCTCTACGATCAGGATTTCGACCGCGATTCCAATACGATCGAAGTTTTCGTCGGGCGGCTGCGCAAAAAGCTCGGCGTCGACATGATCAAGACCATGCGCGGGCTCGGCTACCTGGTCGCCGAGCCGGAGGGCGAAGCAGGGTCCGGCAAGCCCGACAGAGCAGGCTCGGGCACCTCCGATAGGGCGTGATGCGCACCGACCCGCGAACCTGGTCGATTGCCGCCCGGCTGTTCTTTTCCGCCGCGGTTCTGAGCACCACGATCCTGTTTATCGCCGGGGTCGGGCTTTCGGCGCTGTATCGCGATTCGGCCGAAGCGCGTTTCGACGAACGGCTCGGCGTTTATTTGCGGGCCCTCGTCGCCGACATCGCCTCGCCTTCGGAAGAGAACCGCTCCGAGCCTTTTGCGCTCGGCGAGCCGCAATTCGAAATCGCGCTCTCCGGCTGGTACTGGCAGATCACCCGGCTCGACGGCGACAATCCGGACATCAAGAGTTCGCGCTCGCTGTTTGCGGCGCGGCTGCCGAGATTGGCGGATAAAGGAATCGCGGCGGGCGTAGGCGGGGCGCGCAAGGGCTACGTGACCGGCCCCGACGACCGCCGCCTGCGCCTGGTTGAGCGCGTGATCGATGCCGGCGATCAGGGCATCTATCTCGTGCAAGTCGCGGCGGTGACGACGCCGATGGAATCGGAAATCGCCGGGTTTGAGATTGCTCTGGTGATCACGTTCACTCTATTGGCTGCGGCGCTCGTCGGCTCGACCGCGCTGCAATTGCGCTACGGACTCGAGCCGCTGCGCCGCCTTCAGGAAGCGGTCGCCTCGATCCGGCGCGGCGAGCGCGAGAAGATTGCCGGCGACTTTCCGCCCGACATCGCGCCGCTTGCCGGCGAGCTCAATTTGCTGCTTGCCGCCAATCGCGAAGTCGTAGAACGCGCCCGCACCCAGGTCGGCAATCTCGCCCACGCGTTGAAGACGCCGCTCAGCGTCATCATCAACGAAGCCGCGGCGGACAAGAGCGCGCTCTCGGCCAAAGTGCGGGAGCAGGCGGCGCTCATGCGCGATCAGGTGACCTATTATCTCGACCGCGCCCGCGCCGCCGTGCGGGTGCGGGTTCTCGGCAACATGGCCGATGTCGCGGCGGTCTCGGCGGCGCTGGTGCGCACGTTCGAGAAGATCTATCGCGATCGCGGCATTATCTTCTCGGTCGCGGTGCAGGGCCGGATACGATTCAAGGGCGAACGTCAGGATCTCGAAGAAATGATCGGCAATCTGGTCGACAACGCCGGCAAGTGGGCAAAACGCACGGTGGCGATCGAGATCGCGGCGATCGCCGCCGATCCGCAAGGCCAACGCCTGTTCCGCGTCACCATCGACGATGACGGGGTGGGACTCGCGCCGGAGCTACGCGAAGCGGCGGTGCGGCGCGGCCGGAGGCTTGACGAGACGCGTCCCGGCTCGGGGCTGGGGCTATCGATTGTGATCGATCTTGCCGCCCTCTATGGTGGCGCGCTGAAGCTCGACGCCAGCCCTATGGGCGGCCTGCGCGCCGAGCTCGAACTGCCGGCGGCTGCCTCAACCGGGAGCTTAAGAAGAACATAGCTAACTTCTTAGTTCTCCTACAGAAACCGTTAGTAACGGCCCTATATGGAAAAGGCTGTGCGCGACGAAATACCCTCCCCGGAGGCGGGAGAAATGCTCTACAGCAGGGCACGGCGAAACCGCCGCCGGCGTGGCGCATTCGCAGGATACGATAAAACAAGAACTTCAAGGGTATCAGCGTTGGGGACGCGCTCGCAAGGAACGGCATGCTCTGGGGCATATTCGCGCTTTTGACCGGGGCCGCCGTGCTCGCCGTGCTTTGGCCGCTCGCCAAGCCGGTGCGCAAAGCGGTTTCCCCCGATGTCGCGTTCTATCGCGCTAAGCTCGACGAGATCGAACGCGACGCCGAGCTCGCCGCTATCTCGTCGCGAGACGCGGAAGTGGCGAAGATCGAAGCTGCACGCCAACTTCTCGCGGCGACCGAAAAGCAGGAACCCAAACCGGCCGGATCTTCGCCGTTGCGGCCGCGGCTCGTTGCGCTCATTGCGCTCGTCTTCATCCCGACCTTGACGCTTAGCCTCTACGCCGCCCTCGGTCACCCGGATTGGCCGGATGAACCCCTCGAAGCGCGCCTCAACGCGCCGGCGGAATCCATGGACATCAATGCCGCCATCGCCAAAGTCGAGGCGCATCTCGCTCGGCATCCGGAGGACGGTCTCGGCTACGAGGTTCTGGTACCCGCCTATTTGCGTCTCGGGCGCATCGAAGACGCGGTGCACGCGGCACAAATGGCGCTGCAGAAGCTCGGCGAGAACCCAGAGCGGCTCACCGCTTACGGCGAGACTCTTGTCTTCGCCAACGAAGGAATCGTGACCGAAGAGGCGCGCCGACTTTTCGCGCGGGCGCTCGCCATCGGCCCGGAGCCGAAGGCACTTTTCTTCCTCGGCCTTGCCGCCTCGCAGGAGGGCGACAAGAAGGGGGCTCGCAATTATTGGCAGAAACTCTTGGCGCAATCGCCGCCCAACGCGCCTTGGCGCTCCGATCTCACGGCGCGACTCGCAGCGCTTTCCAGCCAAAGCACCGCGCCCAATCCGGCCGCGGTCCTCGCCGCTCTGCCGCCCGCCGAGCGGGAAGCGGCGATCCGTGCGATGGTCGACAAGTTGGCGGCGCGGCTTGCCGCCAACGGCCAGGACATCGAAGGCTGGCTCCGCCTCGTGCGCGCCTATAAAGTGATGAACGAGGACGACAAGGCGCGGGCGGCGCTGGCAACGGCGCGGCGCGATTTCGGCGGCGACGCCGCAGCGACGGCGCGGCTCGACGCGCTGGCGCACCAACTTGGGCTGAATTCATGACGCGCCGCAGGAAACGCCTCGCCTTGATCCTTTCGGCGCTCGTCGTCGGGGGCAGCGGCCTCGGTCTCGTACTCTATTCCTTGCGCGACAACATCGTCTTCTTCTACGGCCCGAGCGAAGTCTACGCGAAGGATCTGGCGCCCGGCACGCGCCTCAGGATTGGCGGACTCGTCAAGCCCGGCTCGATCACTCGTGACGGCCTGAGGGTGCATTTCGACGTGACCGACGGCAGGCACGAGATCCCGGTCACCTACAACGGCCCGCTGCCCGACCTCTTCCGCGAAGGACAGGGCGTCGTGGCTGAAGGCGTGCTCAGCGCCTCGGGCATGACGGCTTCGACCATTCTCGCCAAGCACGACGAGCGTTACATGCCGCGCGAAGTGGTCGATGCGTTGAAGAAGGCGGGCCGCTGGCAGGAAAACGCCGCGACCGCGGGAAGTATGGGAGGTGGCTCGTGATTGTCGAAACAGGTCACTTTGCGCTCGTCCTCGCCTTAGCGCTGGCGCTGGTCAACGCGGGCGTACCGCTCTGGGGGGTTGCGACGCGCGACCAGCGTCTGATGGCGGTTGCGCCCTCCGTCGCGCTTGCCGGATTTTTCTTGGTCGCGATCTCCTACGCGGCCTTGACCTATGCGCATGTGACTTCTGACTTTTCGCTCGTCAATGTCGTTGAGAATTCGCATTCGGCGAAGCCGCTGATCTACAAGATCACCGGAGTATGGGGCAATCACGAAGGTTCGATGCTGCTCTGGGTTCTGATCCTGTCGCTGTTTGCGGCGGCGGTCGCGGTTGCGAGCCGGGGGATGCCGGCCGATCTTCGCGCCGCGGTGCTCGCGGTGCAATCCTGGGTCGCCGCGGCTTTTCTCCTGTTTATCCTGCTCACCTCCAATCCGTTCGCGCGGATCGCCATTCCGCCGATCGAAGGCAACGGTCTCAATCCGTTGCTACAAGATCCGGGATTGGCAATCCATCCGCCGCTTCTCTATCTCGGCTATGTCGGCCTTTCGGTCACCTTCTCCTTTGCCGCGGCGGCGCTGATCTGCGGGCGCATCGACGCGGTCTGGGCGCGGCTTGTGCGGCCCTGGACGTTGATCGCCTGGTCCTTCCTCACGCTCGGCATCGCGATGGGTTCCTATTGGGCCTATTACACGCTCGGCTGGGGTGGCTTCTGGTTCTGGGATCCGGTCGAAAACGCCTCGCTGATGCCGTGGATCGCGGCGACCGCGCTGCTCCATTCGGCGACCGTGATGGAAAAACGCGAGGCGCTGAAGGTCTGGACGATTTTCCTTGCCATTCTCGCGTTTTCGCTCTCCCTCGTCGGCACATTTATCGTGCGCTCCGGCGTGCTGACTTCGGTGCATGCCTTCGCCAACGATCCGCGCCGCGGCGTGTTCATCCTCGCGATCCTGGTCTTTTTCATCGGCGGCGCGCTGCTGCTCTTTGCGCTGCGCGCCAACGCCTTGAAACCGGGCGGCTTCTTCGCGCCGATCTCGCGGGAGGGCGCGCTCGTGCTCAACAATCTCGTGCTTTCGACGTGTTGCGCGACGGTGTTCATCGGCACGCTTTATCCGCTGGCGCTCCAAGCCTTGAATGGCGAGAAGATCTCGGTCGGGCCGCCGTTCTTCAATTTAACGTTCGTGCCGCTGTTCCTGCCGCTCTGCGCCGTGATGCCGATCGCCCAGACCTTGGCATGGAAGCGCGCCGATCTTCTGGGTTCCGTGCAGCGGGTCTTCTTCGCATTCGTGTGCGGAGCAATCCTGATGCTCGTTCTGGCCGTGGCGCGCGGTGGGCCGGCGATCTCGATCGTGCTCGCCGGGCTTGCGGTCTATTTGATCATCGGCGCCTTCTCGGATCTCGGCACGCGCATTTTCGGGCGCGCTGCTTTGGTGAAGGGCCACGTTTTCCGACACGCGCTCGGCCTGCCGCGCTCGACCTATGGGACGGCGCTCGCCCATGCCGGCATCGGCATCACGCTGCTCGGGCTCGCCGCGACCGGCTGGGGCGCGCAGAAAATCCTTGTCATGAAGCCCGGCGACAGCGCGAGCGTTGGTCCCTATCAGCTGGTTCTGAAGAGCATCGGTCCGCAGACCGGCCCGAACTACAC
>JBOHJJ010000092.1:0-7112 GCA_050728495.1 Methylovirgula sp. | reverse complement strand
TGGCGCTTCAAACTCGATCCTACGATCGTGCGGTGGGACGATCTCGTTCGCGGCGAGAGCCATATCGACTGTGCCTCGCTTTCCGATCCGGTTCTGGTGCGCGAAGACGGCACGTATCTTTATACGCTGCCGTCCGTGGTGGACGACATAGACCTCGCGGTCAGCCATGTCATTCGCGGCGAGGATCACGTCACCAATACGGCAGTGCAGACCCAGCTCTTCGAGGCTTTCGCCGGGCAGGGCTCGGCGCCGCTCTTCGGGCACCATAATCTTCTCACCTCCGCGTCCGGGGAAGGGCTCTCGAAGCGTAGCGGTGCGCTCTCCATCGCGGCGCTGCGCGAGGAGGGCATTGAGCCGTTGGCAGTCGCGGCCTGCGCGGTACTGACCGGTTCATCCGATTCGGTTCATCCGGTTCGCTCGCTGGATGAACTTGCCGCCGAACTCGATCTCCGACATGTATCGCGCACCCAGGCGCGTTTCGATCCGGGCGAACTCAAGAGCCTCTCGGCGCGGACGCTGCATCAAATGTCCTTCGCAGATGTGCGCGAGCGGCTCGCGGCGGCAGGAATCGCCGAGGCCAAGGCCGAAGATTTTTGGCTTGCGGTGCGCGGCAATCTCACCGCGTTCGGCGAAGTTGCCGAATGGTGGCGGGTGATTGCCGGCGAGATCGCGCCACGCATCGAAGATGCCGACGTTCTTGCCGCGGCGCGCGAGACGCTGCCGCAGGAGCCGTGGGACGCGGCGACGTTTGGGCGCTGGACGGCTTTGCTCAAGGAGCGCGTCGATCGCAAGGGCAAGGCATTATTTCACCCGCTGCGCCTGGCGCTGACCGGGCGCGAACAAGGACCCGAACTCGCCACCCTTCTGCCGCTCATCGGCCGGGCTAAAGCGGAGGCCCGACTATCCGGACACGCCGCTTGACCCCGTCGGGGCCGATCGTTTCGACCGTCTGTCCTTGGCCTTGCGAATAGTTGGTGCCGTTCTTGACGTCGCCGGTCGCGATCCCGGCCGAGTCGTTGCCTGCGGTCGGAACCTGCGCGGCGGCGGCGGCATCCGTCGCCTGGATATCGTCAGATTTGCCTGTCTGTTTGGCGCGCGGATCGGGTTTCGGCAGCGCCATCTCGGCGGATTTCTCCGGCGTGATCATGGCGTCGTGCGCCCCGCCGTTGTTGAGGATGCGCTCCGCACCACTGAGAGTATCGGCCCAGGATGCCCCGGGCGCCCGGCAGCCGCAGGAAGGATCGAGGCTCTTCTGGTATTTCAGCGCCGCCGGGAGATCCATGTACGGCTGGCCGTCGAGCCCGACCGCCGTCTGAATCTCTTGCCCCGGCACGCGCGTATAGACGCTCACCTCGGCGTTCGGGCAGGAGGCCTTGCAAAAATCCGTAAGGCTTGCCCCGCCGTGATCCGAATAGCTCAACGGGAAGAAGTAGCCGTCGCAATGGCGTACGCAAAGCACTTCCGAGCCGCCCTGCGGGGATTCGCTCTCGGGCGCCGGCAATTCCAGCGGATCCTGCGGCGATTGAACGTCGGCGCTGCTTTGGCCGCCGAAGAGCGATTCGAAGAAGCCAGTTTGGTGCGGCGTGTTGTCGGCGGTGCGGCAGTAGGCATAAAAGCGCGCCGCGAGCTGTTGGCGTTGGGGCGAAGCGTTGGCGCTGGCTTTCGCCTCCAACTGCCCGAGATTGGCTTGCATCTGCTGAATCTGCGCATTCAACGCGGGGCATTGCGGCGGCGGCGGGCTGCCGAAGAAAAGGAATTGCTGCCGATCGCAACCGATCGAATGCGTGTAACTCATCGAGCGCTGCAATGCCGCGCGCTGTTGCTGTGCCTGGACGAGATAGGGGTTGGTGCGCGCATTAGCCTCGTCGAGCGCGGCAATCTGCGATCTGAGCCCGGCACAGTCGATGCCCTGCGGGAGTGCCGCGCTCGAGGCAAGACAGATCATCGCGAGCAAGGGAACGGCGACGCGAATTGGCGCAAAAAAGACGGCGCGCGCCCGCCTTCGAGCGCTGTCCGGACCGGGGCGAGAAGCGCGGTACGAAGATCGCGTCATTCAAACCTCATGGAATTCTGACGATCGCCGGTTGGGTGATTCGTGACCGCGCTTTACCACTTTCGGCGAAGAAATTGCTAAACGGCCATGTTTCCCGCTATGCACCGATAAAAGGTCTCCCGACGTTTGGGCCTGGCTGCGCTCCAAGGCCCAATTGAGTTTGGAAAGAGCATCCATGATCCTGTCGATTTTACGGCCGGCCCCGGCCATCATATGCGCCATGGTCATCTTGGCGTCGAGTTGCGCGGGCGCCGAGGAGCCCGACCTCATTTTCCGCAAATCGACGGTTTTTCATTTTCTGACGCCCAACGACAAGCTTGCCACCTATGCGCTCGATGATCCCGCTGTCGAAGGCGTCGCCTGCTATTTTACGGTCCCGGAAAAAGGCGGCGTTGCCGGCACGCTCGGCCTCGCCGAGCAGGTCTCCAATATCTCGCTCGCTTGCCGGCAATACGGGCCAGTGAAATTCAAGGAGAAGTTTTCGCAAGGCGACGTCGTTTTCCGCGAGAGACGCTCGCTTTTCTTCAAGAAGATGCAGATCGTCCGCGGCTGTGACAAGAAGCGCAACGTGCTCGTCTATATGGTCTACAGCGACAAGCTGATCGAGGGCTCGCCGAAGAATTCGACATCGACGGTTCCGATCCAGCCCTGGGCTGGGTCGGCGGCTCCCAAATGTGCCGACTGGGTGGACGGCTGAGCGCCTTCAATGCAGCAGGCGTTTTAGATCGGCGATCCCCTTTTCAAGAAGTTCCTCGCTCAAAGCGCCCTTGGCTTGCGCCTTCAAGACGATCTCGGCGGCTTTGGTCGCGGCGTCGGCGGCGGCATCGCGTACCTGCGCCATCGCCTGCGCTTCGGCCGAGGCGATCTTATCCTGCGCCTGTTTGGTTCGGCGCCGGACGAATTCGGCGGCGCGTTCGTGCGCCTCGCGCGCAATGATCTCGGCTTCGACCTCGGCCTGCGCGATGATCGACTTTGCTTCCGCCTCGGCTTCGGCCTTTCTCCGCTCAAAAGAGGCAAGCAGCGCTTCGGCCTCCTTACGCAAATTTGCAGCTTGGGAAAGCTCGCTTGAAATACGGGCGGAGCGCTTGTCGAGTGCGCCGGTGATTTTTTTGTGGGCGCCGATATACCAGAGAATGCCGATGAACACGAAGAAGGCGACGGCGTCCCAGAACTCCGCATCGAAGTGCATGACGAACCTCTATGTCGTGGATTTGGCGACGGCTGCCGCGATGGTTTTCGCCTCTGCCGGTTTGCCGGTGATGCGTTCGACGATCGCCGCAGCGGCATCCTGCGCGATCTGTGCGACGTTGGACATTGCCTTCGCCTTTGTAGCCTCGATCTGCGTCTCGCTGGCTGCGAGCTTCGCGGCGAGCTCGGCCTCGAGCGCATGACGTTTGGCTTCGGCCTCCGCGGCAAGGCGGGCGTACGTTTCTTGTGCCAAGCTTTGGGCGTTGCTGCGCGCATCGGCAAGGGTCTTTTGATATTCGGCCGCGGCTTGATCCGCTTGCGCGCGCTTGCGAGAAGCTTCTCCGATGTCGCCGTTTATCTTGCTCTGCCGTGCATGCAGGATGCCCTTCACACGCGGAAGCGCCGCTCTGGACATCAGAAGATAGAGCAGCCCGAAGCTCAGTACGAGCCAGATAAATGTGGACGAGAAATTAGCGGCGTCAAAAGGCGGAAAAGGCTTCTCGCCACCGCCCGCATTGCTCGGTACCTGTGTGCTCGTCGTCAAACCGGTGTCGGTGGCCATCGTCGATTTCCAATTGGCGAAGGAGCACGCGGGTCACAAATGCCATGACCCGCGCGCCGCCGTTCATTTCAGCACGAACAAAAGCAGGATCGCGACAAGGAAGGCAAAAATGCCGAGACCTTCCGCCAGCGCCACGCCGATGAAGGCGCGACCGAACTGAGCATCGGATGCTGTCGGGTTGCGCAGCGCGCCGGAGAGGAAATGGCCGAAGATCAGGCCGACGCCGATCGCGGCGGCGCCCATGCCGATCGCGGCGAGGCCCGCGCCTATGAATCTCGCTGCTGTAGTGACGTCCATTCTATGCTCCTGACTATTGGGGCGACCGATCTGTTGTTGCGCTCTTTATTCAGTGGCCCGGGTGAATTGCGTCGTTGAGATAGACGCAAGTGAGAATGGCGAAGACGTAAGCTTGCAGCACTGCTTGTAGGACCTCGAAGGCCAGCATCGCGATATCTGCAATAAAAGGAAGCGGCGCGATGATTGCGGCGATGCCGGTGCCGAGCAACGTGGCAACGAAGCCCGCCATGACCTTCAGCACGATATCGCCCGCGAGCATGTTGGCGAAGAGACGAACGGAGAGGCTAACCGGACGTGTCGCGAAAGAGACGATCTCGACCAGGATGATGAACGGAAGCAGAAACGGCGTGACGCCGGAGGGCGCGAAGGTTTTGAGGAAGCGGAAACCGTGGCGATAAACGCCGATGCCGATCACGAGCAAAATGACGCCGGCGGCCATGGATGCCGTGACGAAAATCTGGCTCGTCACCGAGAAGGCATAGGGAAACAGCCGAAATATATTGCAACAGAGAATGAACATAAAAATCGTGAAAATCAGTGGAAAGAATTGCATGCCCGCGGCGCCGGAGGTCATATGAACCGTCGAAGCGATGAATTCGTAAGACATCTCGGCCGCCGATTGCAGCCGCCCGGGCACGAGTGCGCGCCGCGATGTGCCGATAAACATCAGGAAACAGACGGCGGCGACGACGATCACCATGAAAAGAGATGAATTCGTGAAACTAGCGTCGATCCCGAAGGGATGTAGCTTGACGATCGGCTCCACCGTAAATTGACGAATCGGATCCATTCTTTGTTCTTCGCCCTCTATTGTTTGGGACCACGGGACGGGCCCGTCGGCCCGACCGCGATCCGATAGACATTTGCCAATCCGCCCGCCATGCCAAGCATCAGGAAGATGATCAGAAAGATAGGCCCGGTCCTAAGCCAGGCATCGATCTGCCAACCGATCAGGGGAGCGACAACAATCGCGGTTACGAACTCGACGAGCGCCCGAAATCCGAGGTTCGCCGCGTCGAAGGATTGTCGGGAGGATTGTCCGTCGTTGCTCGGCTCAGATGGCAGTTGCCGTTGATCGAGCGCCTCCGTAAGCCTGACGAGCCGCGCGTTGAGCTGCTCGGCTTCGCTGTCTCGCCCCAATTGGCGATCGGCCGCGCTCCGATCGTGCGTCTTCTCACCCTTTGCCATCGCCGTTTCCCGCCCCTTCAGACGGAACAGCGCTCTATAATGTGGTCCGCAATGAAAAGCGAGCATCCGCGCCGCCTGAAAGGGCGCAGGCTCGATGCCAAAGCTTGGAACCGGCGGCGGACCTTAAAAACGCCGTTTAACCCTGTCAAGCTTCCGCCACATTGTGGCTTTGCCACAAGAACCTGAGGATGCAGGCCTTTCATCCTCATTCTTAGTGTTGCGGAAACGGCGTACGCGGCAGATGGCCGCGCACACCCGGCGTGCAGCTTGATGGCTGCGGGAGCCGACGGCGCGCTTGTCGCGCCCGAGGCTTATGTGACAAAACCCGATGTCCGGTCTTGCTTTGCGCCCGACCGGAATCGATGCGGAGGGCTTGTGCGCGGTCCCGATGCTGTTGCCTGACATCGAGCTTTGCCCGTGAGCATCAGGCCTTCCATCTCGGCCTTGGTTCTCGCCGTCAGCGCGGAAGATCGGCTGCTTACCCCGGCCGATCCGATCTGGCGCGCGGCGAAGCGGCGTTTTGGGCCTTTGCTCGTTGGCGTCCTTCTATTGCACGCAACGTTGATCGCGATTTTTATCCTGAGCGACGAACAGAACAAAAACGCCAATTTGCTCGATAAGGAAATTCCGGTCGAGGTCATCGTAGAGCCGTCGCAGCCTCCCCCGCCACCTCCGCAGAAGAAAGCGGAGCAGCAGCCAAAACCGCAGCCGGAGAAGCCAAAATACCTTCACGAGGAAAAGCCAGCCTTCGACGCGCCGCGCACGCCCACCAATGAAACTCTGAAGCGCGAGAGCACCGATAATCAAACGCGCGCGCCGACCCAAGCCAAGCCCGTCGCTGCGAGCGAAACGAAACCTACGCCGGATCACTCAAAGGCCGCGCAGAACGCCGCGCCCGAAGCCGCCGATCGCACTGTCGCGCCCGACAAGCCCGAAGATACGCCCGACGCCGAGCCGCTCGACAAAGCCGCGCCGCTCGAGGACGCGCGATCCAAGCAGAGGGTGCAGCAGGCCAAAGAGAAGTCGGTGCTGCCGGACGACGAAAGAGCCGCGGTGGCGCGGCAGCTCGCGTCGTTAATGCCGTCGCCCGATTATTCGATCGCGGCGGAATCCAAGGTGGCGCCGGTGATGGGTGGGACCGAGGACATGCGCTATCTCTCGGTCCTCTACGGCCTAATCATGCGCCAGCAGCGTTTCCCCTCGACCCCGCATCCGCGCCACCGGGCGGCGCAGGCCGTTGTCGCCTTTTGGATCGACGAGACCGGCGCAATTATCCACGAAGCGCTTTACCGCACCAGCGGCTATCCCGAACTCGACGCCGAGGCGATGGCCGACGTTCGCCGCGCCGCGCCGTTTCCCCAGCCGCCGATGGACGAACCACACGGATTCATTGCGCAGATGGTGTTTCCGCCAAAGTGATTAGGCGGACGTCTTCCGGCTGAACTAGAAGAGATCTAGCTCACTGTGCGAGCGAGTCCATGCCGGCCTTGTAGATGCCGTCGATGGCCTTTTTTGCATCGGCGTCGCTGGTACCCTTCTTGGCTTTGTATTTTCCTGTCCAGATTGCATCTGAGCCGGAGCCGTCAGGCACGACCTTGATCGTCGAAATATAGTGCGTCACCGGCAGCGGGCTCGATACGATCGTATAGGTATAGTTCATGCCCTTGTTGTTCCATTTCAACAAACGCTCCTCGATCGTGCCGCCGCCTTTCAAGCTGAGGGTACGTATCTTTTTGCCGTGCGAGAGTTCGCATTTGGCAATGGCCGGATGCCAACTGGCGATGCCGCAGAAATCGCCGACCTTCTTCCACACGACGTCAGCCG
>JBOHJJ010000091.1:0-13695 GCA_050728495.1 Methylovirgula sp. | reverse complement strand
GCGCGCCGCAGAGCGAAGAACCCGTAGAGCAACGGAACGGTGAGCGCGAGCTGCAGCGCCATTCCCTTCAGTTGATCGAGCAGAAACAGTTTCGGCGTCGTGCGGTTGAAGCCGAACTGCGCCTCGAGGCGGAATGTGCGGATGAGCGCGAACGGCAGGTGAAGGAGATAGGCAATCGCGCCGACCGCCACGACCAGGGCGACGCTGCGGGAAAGTCCGGGCGGGATGAGCCCGGCGACGGCGGCGTACACGGGAGCCAGCAGGAGGGCGAGCGCAACCACGGCAAGCCCAGTATCGAAGAGCGTCTCGGCCATCGTGAGCCGCGTGCGGGCCAACGTATAGTCGGCGGCGCGCCGGTGTTCCACCATGCCGACCTCGGCGGCGAAGGCGGCCGGAACCTGTTCTCGATGCGCCGTGACCGCCTGCGCCTGGCGGCGTTCCAGATAGAGATCGAGCGCGCCGGAAAGAAGGATGGCCGCAAAAATCACGCTCGCGAGGAGATTCATGAAGTCCTTCCCAAGGGGCCAAAACCAATGTAGGTCAAATGGCTTGAGTTTGGAGTCAACCCCTTTGTGCCAAAATGGCCAGGGAGGACCCGGCGCGTTCTGGGCCGGGAGGCCATATGAAACAGGATACCGATCTCAAGCTCGTCCGCAGCGATGCGCCGGAAAACATTCATGCTCTGATGGACGCGCTCGGCCGCGCCGCCCGCCGCGCGGCCCAGATGCTGGCGCTCGCCGCGACGGATACGAAGAACCAAGCGCTCAAGGTCGCGGCCAAAAACATCCGCGAGCGCGCCGACGAGATCCTCGCCGCCAATGCCAGGGACATGGAGGACGCGCGGGCGAGCGGGACGAGCGCGGCCTATCTCGACCGGCTTGAACTCGATGCGCCGCATGTCGAAGGCATGGCCAAGGGTCTCGAAGAGATCGCCGCTTTGCCCGATCCCGTCGGCCGCATTCTCGTGCGCATTTCGCGTCCCAACGGGCTCGTCATCGATCGCGTCGCGACCCCGCTCGGCGTCGTCGGCGTCATTTTTGAAAGCCGCCCCGCGGTCGCGGCGGACGCCGGCGCGCTTTGCCTCAAATCCGGCAATGCCGTAATTCTGCGCGGTGGCTCGGAGAGCTTTCATTCCGTCGCGCTCATTCACCGGTGCCTTAGCGCCGGGCTTGATGCCGCCGGCCTGCCGGAGGCAGCCATCACTCTCGTTCCGGTCAGAGACCGCGCCGCGGTCGGCGACATGCTTGCCGGGCTTTCCGGCAACCTCGACGTAATCGTGCCGCGCGGCGGCCGCAGCCTCGTCGCGCGGGTTGAAACGGAAGCGCGCGCACCGGTCTTCGCACATCTCGAAGGCATCGTACATGTCTACGTCGATTGCGCCGCCGATCTCGGCAAGGCGATGACGATCTTGCGCAACTCCAAACTGCGCCGTACCGGCATCTGCGGCGCCGCCGAAACGCTGCTGGTCGATCGCGCCGCCGCGCCGACGCATCTCGCGCCGCTCGTTAAGATGCTGCTCGACGCCGGCTGCGCGGTGCGCGGCGACGCAGCGACGCTGCGGGTCGATCCGCGCGTCACGCCGGCGACGGAAGAGGACTGGACGTGCGAATATCTCGATGCGATCATCTCAGTGCGTCTTGTCGACGGACTCGACGCCGCGATCGCTCATATAGAAACCTACGGCTCGCATCACACGGACTGCATCATTACCGAGAACAGCGCGGCGGCGGAACGCTTTCTGCGCGAAATCGACTCGGCGATTGTCCTGCACAACGCCTCGACGCAATTCGCTGACGGCGGCGAATTCGGCTTCGGCGGCGAGATCGGGATCGCGACCGGACGCATGCACGCGCGCGGGCCCGTAGGGCTCGACCAGCTCACTTCGTTCAAATATCGCGTCCGCGGGACGGGTCAGATCAGGCCGTGAAACGCATCCCCCGGCATGGCGATTGACACGTGCCTGCGCGGTTCGCCCTTCCACCGCATGCGCCGGGGCTGAAGATCGGCCTCTTCGGCGGCAGTTTCAATCCGCCGCATGAGGGGCACCGCACGGCGAGCCTCGTCGCGCTGCACCGCCTCGGGCTCGACTCCGTATGGTGGCTGGTGAGCCCCGCCAATCCGTTGAAGGATACGCGCGATCTCGCTTCGTTTCCGATGCGCATTGCGGCGGCGCGTGCCGTTGCCCATCATCCGCGCATCGAGGTGACGGGGCTCGAAGCGGAGATCGGGGCGCGCTACACCTACCAAACCATCCGCTACCTGAAGCGCCATTGCCCCGGCGTCCATTTCGTCTGGATTATGGGCGCCGACAACCTGTCGACGTTGCATCGCTGGCGACGCTGGCGCGAAATCGCCGGCAACGTAGCGATCGCCGTCGTCGACCGGCCCGGATCTACGCTCGCCGCCGCTCACGCGCCGGCCGCCGCCGCGCTCGCCCCCTATCGGCGCAACGCTAACCAAGCTCGTGTCTTTGCGATGCAGCGGCCGCCGGCGATCATATTTCTCTATGGGCCGCGCTCGACGCTTTCTTCGACGGCCTTGCGCGCGCCGAAGGCGGCGTGACTCAGCGCTCTCCTACGATGCTCAGATATGCGCGGCGAGGAAATCGAGCGTCCGCTGCCGCGCCAAATCGGCCGCGGCCGGATTGTAACTCGGCCGCGCCGTGCAATTGAACCCATGTTCGGCTGGATAGATGTAAATCGTGATGTCGGGATGGGCGCGCCGGATCTTCTCGACATCGGTCAAAGGAATGCTCTTGTCGCGATCGCCGAAATGCAAAAGCACCGGGCAGAGAAGCTGCCCGGCGAGCGTGTTGGCGATACCCGATCCGTAATAGCCGACGGCTGTGCCGAGCCCGCCGATGCGCGCGGCCGATGCATAGGCGAGCGTGCCGCCCCAACAATAACCGACGACGCCGACCCGCCCCGCCTGCGCCGCCGTTTCGACCGCCGCCTCGATGTCGGCGAGCGTATCGGCGAGGCTAGTTCTCGAGCGGATTGCGATTCCCTTCTGGATGTCTTCGCCGTCATAGCCGAGCTCGGTACCGGGCGCGATGCGATCGAAGAGCGCCGGGGCGATGGCATGATACCCGGCGGCGGCGAAATCGTCGGCGACGTCGCGGATATGATGGTTGACGCCGAAGATCTCATGAAGGACGACGAGCCCACCGCGCACGTTGCTCTCCGGCACACTTTCATAGGCACCGATCTTTGCGCCATCCTTGGTCGTCAGTTTGATCATCCGCCCCATGTCGTCCTCGGCCGTCGTGCCACGGCAAACGGAACGGATTTCAGCCGTTTGCCCATCTCTCGATTCCCGCGTCTACAAGTTTCGCGGCCGCGTCCGCCACCGAGCGGCCGCCGATCCGCAATTGCGGCGCAATCTCGGCCAACGGGACGAGAACGAAGGCGCGGTTGAAGAGTTCCTTGTGCGGCAAGACCAGTTCCGGCGTCGCGAGCGGCATGTCGCCATAAAAGAGAATATCGATGTCGATCAACCGCGGTCCCCAGCGGACGGTCTTCCTGCGGCCCATGTCGGCTTCGACCTTCTTGACTGCGGCGAGGAGCTGGGTGGGATCGAGCCGGGTGCGCGCCAAAGCGCAGGCATTGGCGAACGGCGGTTGGTCGAGATAGCCCCAAGGCGCCGTCTTATAGATCGAGGAGACGGCGGTGATTTCGATAGCGCCGCTGCCCGCGAGCAACCGTAATGCCCTGGCGATGTTGCCCGGTCCGTCGCCGATATTGCTGCCGAGCCCCAAGCCGACTTCGACTGTGTCGCGACCGCCTTCGCCGCCGGGATCAGGCGTGTTCGATGGCATCGTAAACCTTCAAGGCGGCAACATGCTCGGCTGCGTCGTGAACGCGGAAAATCGAGGCACCGTGCGCGGCGGCAATGAGGTTTGTGGCCAGCGTGCCAATGAGCCGACTGTCCACGCCGGCGCCGAGGATCGGACCGAACAACGATTTGCGGGAGACGCCGACAAGCAGCGGCAGCCCATAAAACGCAACGAAGCCGTCGAGACCGCGCAAGGCGGCGAGATTCTGCTCCTTCGTCTTGCCGAAGCCGATGCCGGGATCAAGAATGATGTGACGGCGCGGAATGCCGGCGCGATCCGCCAACACCAGAGAACGATCGAAGAAGCGACGCATATCGGCAACGATGTCGAGTTCGGGATCGACGCTGTCGCGATTGTGCATGATGACGACGATCGCCCGGGCTTCGGCCACCGTGTCGGCCATCGCCGGATCCCGCTGCAGGCCCCAGACGTCATTGACGACGACGGCTCCCTGTTCCAGCGCGCGCCGCGCCACGGCGGCTTTGTACGTGTCGATCGACACAGGTTTCTCGGTCGCCCCGACGACATTGGCGAACAAAGGGTCGAGTCTGGCAAGCTCGTCTTCTTGCGCCACGGGGACATGGCCGGGGCGCGTCGACTCGGCGCCGACGTCGATGATATCGGCGCCTTCGGAGGCGAGCTTGCGCACCTGCGCCAAGGCCGCCTCGCGGGTCTGAAACTTGCCTCCGTCGGAAAACGAATCCGGCGTGACGTTCAGAATTCCCATGATCACCGATCGCGTACCGATCAAGGCAAGCAATTGATCGCGTTTCTGCTGCATAGGCCTAAGGCATCATCGAGCGCGGCCCTGATTTATCACGATGGCGCGGCGGAGGCAGGCAATCTAGCGCCGCCCGCCGCCCCTGGCCACCGTGGCCTATTTGTTTGCCGGCGCCATCGGCGAGGCCGGAGCCGCCCGCATCGGCATCGCCGCGCCTGTGGAAGCCGCCGTGGAGGCCGAAGCGGCAGGCGGCGGCGCGGGGGCCGCAACCATCACCGGCACGGGATGCGCTACGTCCCAGATCCGGGCGGTCATGTCGAACGAAGCATCGACCACGCGGCCGCCGTCCGGGCTGTAGCGAACGCGGCCGACTTCCCGGGCGTGGCCGGCGAGGACCATGAGCGGCGCGCCGGTCGTGGCATCCCAAATCCGCGCTGTGCCGTCATAGGAGGCGGTTGCGACATGTTTGCTATCAGGACTGAAGCTCGCGAACATCACCGCTCGGCGGTGGCCGGACAGCGTCGCGAGCCGCGCGCCGGTGTTGGCATCCCACAGGATGGCCTTCTTGTCGCTTGAGCCGGTCACAATCTTTTTCCCGTCCGGGCTATAGATGGCGAACTCGACGGCCCGCGTGTGGCCGACGAGCGTCGCCACCAGGCTGCCGGTATCCGCGTCCCAGATGCGCGCGGTTTTGTCGGTCGAGGAAGTCGCAATCCGATGTCCATCAGGGCTGAAGGCGACCCCCGAAATCAGTCCGTCATGGCCGGCGAGCGTGAAAATCAGATTGCCGGTCGCGGCATCCCACACTTTCGCCGTATGATCGCTCGAGCCGGTTACGACCCGCCTGCCGTCGGGACTGAAAACCGCGTGCATGACCGGCCCCGCGTGGCCCTTCAAAACCGCAATCAAAGCGCCGGTATCGGCGTTCCAAATTCTCGCGGTCGAGTCGCGAGCCGCGGTGACGACGAATTTCCCGTCGCGGCTGAACTCGGCGTCCTCCAGGGGGGCGGTATGCCCACTGAGAGTCAGCAGAAGCTTGCCCGTCTTGACGTCCCAGATCTTGGCAGTGCCGTCCTGCGAAGAGGTCAGCACGCGGCTTCCGTCGGGACTGAACCGGGCAGTCCTGATTGGCTCCTTGTGGCCGGTCAGCGTATGCAGGAGCGCGCCGGAATGCGAATCCCAGATCTTGGCGGTCTTGTCGCTCGACGCGGTTACGACAAGTTTCCCGTCGGGGCTGAATCCGGCGTCGGTAAGATCGGCGGTGTGTCCGGAAAGCGTGATGAAACGCGCCGTCATCGTAGCGCCGCGCGCGCCGGTCACGGCCAGCGGCGCGATCGCAAATATTGCTAGGGCAAGCGCCCAACATGATAGAGCCGCGCGCGACAGTCCGCGTCCTGCTGATTGCCGATCACCGCGAAGGAAGATGCTTTTCATCTTCTTGATCCTTCTGCGTTTGTTTTTGAGTCCTTCCGCGTTTGAGGACTGGGTTAGGACCTTCGGCGTCGTGCCCCAGGTCCCTGCGGTTGCCGTTAATGCGGGGTGCTGCAATCCTTCAGCTGGTCGCGCTCGATGGAGAAAATCTTGCCGTCTTCGACGTTGATCGCCTTGGCGAGGCAGACTCTCCCATCCTCGAAGGTCATCCGCGCGTCGTAAGAGCCGGTGGGCACGTCTTTGACCGGCAGACGCTCGTCGTCGTCGACGGAGTTATCTTGGTCGTTCTTGCATTGATCCGGGCCCCAATTGGTGGTTCCCGCCGGCGCCAACTCGAACTTCACGACCGTATCGCCGGTAATGTTCCAGAATCTCGTCTGCGCGGCCGCCCAAGCGCCGGAAACGCCAAAGATCGCGACGAGGCCGCCAAACAGGAGCGGCGCGGCTTTCAGCAACTTTCCGTAAGACATGAGCCACACTCCCAAGGACTTAAGGCAAATCTTTGATTTCCTACGGCCGTACCACCAGGCCCCAAGGCAGACGGCCGACCGGCACGGATTTTTCTGCCTTCAATGAGGCTACGTCGACGACGGTGATGTCGTTGGTGAGGCCGTTGGCGGAATAGATCTTCGAACCATCCGGGCTCAGCGCCGCGTGCCAGGGGCGCTGGCCGACGAGGATATAATCGATCACCTTGTAGCTGGCGGCGTCGATCACAGCCAATCGGTTCGCCTTGCCGAGGCAGATGAAGACGCGCTTTCCGTCTTTGGTGAAGTTGATGCCCACCGGGCCGATCAATTCGGGGCGCACGCCGGGGATTTCGAAATCGATGACTTTGAGGATCTTGCGGGTCTTGGTGTCGATCACCGTGACCGTTCCACCCACCTCGGACGACACCCATACCTTGGAGCCGTCGGCGGTGAATTCGGCATATCTTGGGCGCGAATCAACCAGAATATTCGCCACGACCTTATAGGTCTTGGCGTCGATGAAATGCGCCATGCTGGTCGTTTCCGAAGTCGCCACCACCAAGCTTCCATCGGGGCTCACGGCCATGCCTTCCGGTTCGACGCCGATCGGCACTTCCTGCGTGGTCTTGCCGGTCTTGTAATCCATGATCGTGACGAGGGCGTCGTCCTCGTTGGCGATGTACAGGGTCTTGCCGTCGGGAGAAATGTTAAGGAGTTCGGGATCCGGCCCGGAATCGAGCAGGCGCGTCACCTTCAGCGCGTACGCGTCGATCACGGCGAGCTGCGCATCATCTCCGAGGCAGACGACGATATCCTTTTTATCGGGCGTAATGATAATGCCGCGCGGCCTATGCCCAACCTGGATCGTCTTCACCGGCTTCAAACTCACGCCGTCGATAACGGAAACGGTGTCGCCCTTTTCGTTGGTGACGAAAATCAAGAAATCTTGCGTCTGCCCAAACGAGGCCCCGGCGAACAGCGGAGTCAGGGAGGCCGACATTAAAAGCAGGACAGTCCGGCGCGTGGTGCTCATCGCTTGGCTCTATCGGATCATTTGTTCAATCGGCATTTCGTCTCGGGCTGATCGTAGCCGAGCGAGTCGGTAAGATATTTCGGGTGAAGGAATCCTTGCTGCGGCGAGATCGAGATAAGTTCGGTCGGGTCGACGAGCAACACCGGTTGCCGCAATTGCAGGTCCCACGCCCTGAAGTTCATCGCCTCGCCCTTATAGCCGTCGACGCCGAACCGGTCGGAGAGCAAGTAAGCGCGCACATCCGCCGGCTTTACGGAGTTGATGTGAAGCACGGCTTCGCCGATGATCCGAACGGCGAGCCAAGCGGAATAATCGCGCTCCGTCATGACCCGACCGATCTCCCGCTCGAAGCGATGTTGCAGCTGGGTACCGCCATATTCCTCGAAGGGCCTGGCCCAAGCAACGGCGTAAAGGCCCTGGGTTCCGACGACGGGCCTCGGGTCCCAAGTGCGATAGGGCAGATAATCGCCAAACGTCTCGCTCTCGTCCGCGACGACGACGACGTCGTACGGCGGCGCGCTTTGGGTCAGCAGCGGCATTTGCTCCTGAACCTGCTGGTGGCCGGTGTCGGTACGCCGCGAGCCCGCCGCATAAGCGTAGGTGCGTTCGTCCACAACCTTGGCGCCGAGCCGTCCGGCGGCGCGCTTCACGTCTGCCGCATAGGCGAGATCGTCGGGGTTCTTGCCGGTCACGAGTAGCCAGCGCGTCCATTTCTTCCAGGCGAGATATTGTCCGAGCGCGTCGGTGCGCATCGCAAAACTCGGCAGGATATGAAAGACGTTCGACCGGCAATCTTCCTGGCGCAAACTGTCGTCGCTGGTGCGGACGTCTAGAATGATTGCGTCCTTCGCTTCCGGCATGTCGGCGAGAGCCAGGAGATCGGGTTTCTCGAGATCGGCGAGGATGAGTTTCTGGCCGGAGGCGAGCGCCGCTTTGGCCTTTGCCTTGAAATCATCGTCGAGGCTCAAGATCATCTCGGAAAGATGATAATTCTGATTGAGAAATCGGCCCGTCCGGTTGGTGTCCTCGATCCCGACCCGGGCCCCCTGTATGCCCTTATCGGTGACGATCTTTTTCACCAGCGAAAGCGGCGGCGGTTCCACATACCGGCGACTGATATAAAGGAGGTTCGCCTGCAAAGGCGCGGGTTTGGCCGGCGCTTGCGCCGCCGGTGTGGCCGGCTGTTGGGCGGCGCCCGAAGGGGTGCTGGCGATGAGCGGCAGCAATCCGCCCATCGCCACCAGCACAAGCCTGCTCGCCCATACGCGGATCGACAAGCTCCGTAACGCACGTCCTCCCAGCCGACGCTCGGCCATCTTTACATTCACCAGTGCCTCCGCTTCAGACCGCCCCCGTCAACCAAACATGCAGGCGATCATCAGCAACGTTCACTGCTTCTTATGTGTATTTTCATAGGCCTTGATTTTGACCCAGCTGATGACTTTCCAAAGATCGTCGGGCTTGGAGATGATAGAGCCGAACGAGGGCATTGGCGCGACGATGTTTTCGATGGCCTGGCGCGAAAAGCCCTGCTTCTGCAGATCGACCGAGCCCAGCGCTACAAGACGGAACAGAGTGTCGTCGGCATTGCCATAGATCCATACGCCGTTGGTGATCGGCGGGCACATGCCGCCGCCGCCACCGTCGCCGTGACAACCAGGACAGCCAAAGCCTTCGAACAGCTTGTGGCCCTCCGCGGCGAGCGCCTGATCATGCGCATCTTCTTTGGCCTGGTAGGGATTTACAAGCGTGCCGACTTTCGCCGTCTGGGCCAGTAAGAGCGGCGAACCCGCTGCACCCGCCACTTCAGCCGCAGGGTGCGCCGTCTCGCAGACGAGCGTGCCGCCTTGCATGCTACACGTGTTTTTCTGTACAGGACTTGGAGGTGCAGTCCCCGGCGCCGGCGCTGCATTCTGGGCATGGGCACCGATCGCGAACATGACGCCCATGACGAGGCCGATACCTAGAACAACCCTCAATGCACTCCTGACCATAAATCCACCTCCATCATGTTGCGGGCCATGCCCGCGACAATGCCTCCCCGATGGCCGCTTTCAGCCGCGCTGCGGCGAATCTGGCTAAATCGTTGGTTATGCTACGGCAATGACCTGCCCGTTCATCTGCACATCGTTACGCTACGCCGATTGCCTCGGAACATCCGCTTGGGCCTCACTTGCCGTTGCTACTGGCTTGTTGCATCAGCCGAATGAGGCTGACGACGGTATCATTGCCGTTTTCCTTGGCCAAGTCGAGCGCCGTCTTGCCGTCCGGGGATTTCATGTCGAGATTGGCGCCCGATTGGAGAAGAAGCCCAACGATGGGCGCGTTATTGTGCGCCGCCGCAAGCATCAGCGCGGTGACGCCCGAAGTGCTTGCCGCGTTCACGTCGGCGCCATGCCGGATCAAAGCGCGCGCCACCTGCAACGTATCCGGATAATGCGGATCGAGAGTGAGATTTACGAAAGGGTGCGGCCCGGAGGTGAGCGTATATTGGATCAGCTGCCTGCCTGCGGCCACCATCAATGGCGTCAGGCCGAGCTTGGTGCACTTTGTATTGAGCGGCGCGCCGACGTCGATCAGCGCCAAAGCCGCTCTCATTTTGTTCTCGGCGATGGCGAGGGCGAGAGGTGTGGCTCCGTCCGAGGTGAGGCTCTCCAAATCTGCCCCATGCGCCGCCAGCACCTTCAAGGTACCTACGTCGTCTTGCAGAACCGCCTCCAGCAATGGCGTGATCCCGGTGCTGCCGCGCGCGTTCACGTCCGCATGATGATCGAGGAGAAATTTGACAAGATCCGGATTCATCTGCAGCGCGGCGATGTTCAGAGGCGTATCGCCCTGCGCATTGCGTTTGTTGATATCCGCCCCTTTGTTCGTCAGGAACTCGACGCGCCGCATGTCTGACGCAAGCACCGCGTCGTCGAATTCATCATTTACGTCGGCACCCGCCGCAAGCCAACCTTTGAGTTGCTGCAGGGTTACGGAAGATTTGTTGTCGGAAGCAGGAGGAGGAGGAGGCTGCGTGTAGGTGCCATGCGCCGGCAAGTCGCCTTCGACAATGCACTCGCTGCATTTTACCAGAGGGACGCCATAATCCTGAAGAACTTTCGCGATTTTCGCCTGGTTGTCTTTGAGCGCCAGATCGATCTTATATTTCAGCAAATAATTCGTCGGCTGCACGCCGAACCCGAGTTCGAATTCGAGTGGCCAATCGTTTTCCATCAGATTAATCGGCTGGATGACGATCGGCGCTTTCTTGACGGCCTTGTAATAGCCCGCGAAGGGACCCCATACGGCCGCGACATCGAGCTTCCCGTCGACCACCTCCTGGACCTGATATGCAGGCTGATGTTGGGGATTGATGTCGGCGTCGTGACTCACAATATGAACAACGACGTTATCCGCGATGCCGTGCTGCTTGAACACTTGCCGAATCGCCGACGTCTGATAGACGCCGATCCTGAGTTTCCTGAGCCGCGGATCGTCGAGGCTCTTGATGTCGTAGTCATGATCGGCGCGATAGGCGAAAACAAAGGTCGTTTTGTAGATCGGTTCGGACAGAAGCACACCTTCATACCCGACCGGCAGATCCAGCAGGACATCGCATTTGTCCTCGCCCAACGTGTACCGCGTCATGCCGCGGGCGATGTAAGGGCGCCAGTAATAGCTCAGCTGCGTGTGCATCGCCGCGGCGAGAATCTCGACGATCTTGTTATCATAACCTTCGCCGCGAATATTCGTGAGCGGCATGTCGCCGGGATCAGCGCATACGCGCAGCTGCGGCGGCGTCCACCGCCGCGCTGCCGCCTTGAGGGCGGCGCGATCGCCAGCGTTGAGCGGCTCCAAGGAATCGAGTTTGCGCAAAGCAGCCGCGACTGCCGGGTTCGCAGTCAGCTGCTCCTTGGAGACGTCTTCGGCTGAGGCGGAAATTGCAAAGACAAGTGCGACGGTAATTACGCATGCTTCAAGCGCCAATTTGGCGCTTCTTACGAGAGGCGGGCTCATCTTGGGCGACACGATCTACAAGGCCTGGACGCAGCCTTAGTCTTAAAAAGGAATTGACGCCCGAGCCGAAGACTCGGGCGTCAACAGGGCTTGTGGGTGTTTACACCCTTATTCGTAGACGCGGAAGGTCGAAAGCATTCCGCCTTGCGGGATCAAGTTGAGCCCGGTTGCCTTGGCCATCGCCGTTGCGCCGATCGCACCGAACTTGTCGTTGAGATCGAGGCCAGCAGTGACGGGCAGACCGATCCAGCCGCCAATGCCCGACAACACGGAGATATACTCCTTGCCGGCCACCTTCCAGGCGATCGGGTTGCCAATGATGCCCGAGCCCAGCTTCTTCTGCCAGAGGATCTTGCCGGTGTCGCGATCGACGGCACGGAAGTCGCCGTTCAAGCTACCGTAGAACACCAGGCCGCCATCCGTGTTGAGGGTACCGCCCCAATTCGGATACGGATCCGGAATGTCCCAATCCTCTTTGCCGGTGATGACGTCAAACTTCTTCAGCCTGCCGGTAACACCGGGTTTCTCCGGATACATGTAGACGTTGGCGAACACATAGACCACGCCTTGCTGCAAGCTCGTGCGTGTCTGCGGGGCGTCCGTCATGCACCAGTTGTTGGTCGGCATATAGAACTTGGTCGGATCCTTGGGATCGACCGAGCCCGGTTGCTGGTCCTTGCCGCCCATCGCCGACGGGCAGGCCTGAACAGTCTTGCCGACTTCGAGCGGCGAATGCTCCGCCACTTTGATCGGACGTTCCGTCTTCATGTCGACCTTCTCGGCCCAGTTCACGGTCACGTACTTGTGAGCGCGAACCAGTTCGCCAGTGACCCGATTGAGCACATAGGCGAAGCCGTTACGATCGAAGTGCACCAGAGCCTTGAGGGGCTTTCCGTCCACATTCGGCATGTCGACCAGATAGTCCTCATTGACGCCGTCATAGTCCCACTGATCGAACGGCGTCATCTGGTAGACCCAGGCGACCTCGCCCGTTGCAGCCTTGCGAGCGAAGATGCTCATCGACCACTTGTTGTCCCATTTGCCGTCGTTGCAGCCTGCTTGGCTGATCGGCTTGGCGCCGCAACGATAAGCCGGGCTCCACAGGCCGGGGTTGCCGGTCGAGTAGTAGACGTAGTTCAAGTCAGGATCGTAGCTGTACCAGCCCCAGGCTGCACCACCACCCCGCTTCCATTCGTCGCCAGGATAGGTCAAGCCCTGATTCTGCGTCTCGTCATGCCGCGCATTGTCCTTGTTGGTATCCGCGGTAATGCCGACGTCAGCGTCCGTCCCGTTGCTGTACTTCCGCCACAGCATCTTGCCGGTATTCAGGTCGTAAGCCGTGAAGTTGCCGCGGGCGCCGAATTCGTCGCCACCCCAGCCGATAAATACCCGGCCTTCGGCGATGATTGGCGCCGGGGTGCCGGTCTGGCCTTTATCCGGATAGGCATTCTTGACGATCCAGTCTTCCTTGCCGGTTTTGGCATCGAGGGCGATCAGCCAGCCGTCGAGCGTCTGGTAGACGATCTTGCCGTCGGCATAGGAACCGCCACGGTTGACGGTGTCGCAGCAAGCGCGCGGCACAGCCGATTCGTCACGGTCGGTCTTCTTGAGATAGTTCCAGACTTCCTTCGGATTATCGGGATCCGAAAGATCAAGCGCCTGAACGATGTTCGGCCACGCGCTGAAGATGAACATCATCGGCGTGCCGTCGACATCGACCACGAGCGGCTGGCCTTCATGGCCGCGCAACGCGCCGGTGGATTGATCCCAGGCGAGCTGCAACTTGTCGACGTTGCTCGTGTTGATGTCTTTAAGGTCGCTGTGGCGGGTCACGCTAAGATCGTGAGCCGGCGCCGGCCACAGATTTGGATTGTTTGCCAGCGTTATCGCGTCGTCGGCTGCGTACACGGCACTTGAAAATGCCACGGCGCCAGCCACTCCCATACATATTGGCAGCAGTTTTCGAAGTCTCATGCTACTTCCTCCCATGCAGATCTGCATATTTTCGGCACGCGCCATTCCGCGTCATACACCGCGCCAATCGAGCGCGGCACACGGAAGCGCAGGTCGAAAATCTCTCTCAAAAGCGCGAAGTTGTGAGGGCCTCCCAGCCATTCCTCAACTTGATGCGAGAACTTGTTAAGTGCCGCCTCCGACGCCTCAATTGAGAGCTAAGATCGGAAGTCGCCTCGCTTTTCTTTGG
>JBOHJJ010000090.1:0-16676 GCA_050728495.1 Methylovirgula sp. | reverse complement strand
CGCGGCGCCGACGCCTCGTTCAACGCGATCACGGTCGACGGTGACACGTCGACTTCCGATACACTGCTGCTCTTCGCGACCGGCGCCGCCGCCGCGCGCGGCGCGCCGAAAATCGCGCACGCCGGCGATCGGCGACTCAAGTCTTTTCGCGCCGCGCTCGAGGAAGTGCTAGGCGATCTCGCCCATCAAATCGTGAAGGACGGCGAAGGCGCCCGCAAGTTCGTGAAAGTCACGGTGGAAGGCGCGGTGACAAAGCGCTCGGCCAAGAGCGTGGCGCGCGCCATCGCCAATTCGCCGCTCGTCAAAACCGCGATCGCCGGCGAGGATGCCAATTGGGGACGCATCGTAATGGCGGTAGGCAAGGCGGGCGAACCTGCCGACCGCGACCGGCTTTCCATCTGGTTCGGCGACATCCGCGTCGCCTACAAAGGGGGGCGCGATCCCTCCTACGACGAGGCCCAAGTCGCGGCGTTGATGCGCCGCGCGGAAATCGACATTCGCGTCGATCTTCGGCTCGGCAAAGGACGAGCGACGGTCTTCACCTGCGATCTGACCAAGGAATACGTCGCAATCAACGGCGATTACCGCTCGTAGGAAACGCCGCGTGTCGTCGCGCTCAGGCCGCTTCGGCGCCGCACAGAAACTCCCGCGCCCGGACGGCGAGAATTTCGTCCTTCAACCGCCGCCAGGCGCGCGCATCGGCCTGGCTGATCGCCCGGGTGAGCGCGCAAAGCCGCTGGTAGCGGTCGCTTGCCACGACCGCCTCGAAACGCACCGGATCGTCCCAGAGCGCCTTGATCCAAGCGAGCCGGCGTTGCGTCTGCCGCTTGCGCTGGAGGGCCGTATCGCTTCCAAGCCGCGCGTATTGTTCGCAGAAGAGGTCGAGATCCTGGCAAAGGACATCGACATAACGCCCTGCTTCGCCGCCGCCACAATCGTAAATGCCAGTGGGGCGGCCTGCATAGTCAAAACCGTTCTGTCGCATAGGATCACCCTTAATGAAGGATGATCCACCCTAAGTAGAGGTTCTAAAGCCCAGGTGAGTCCATTCGCTAAAATGCCCCGCAACGACGCAATTCGCGGCGCATGGTTCACGCAGCGGCGCCTTTGCCTACCTCGCCCGGATCGCCGAAATAGGCGATGTAGCGCGCCTCGATTTCGCCGACCGGCATCGTTGTGAAGACATCGATGGTGCCGAAGGCCGGATCTACGACGGCGCCGTCGGCGAATTTCGCGCCGATTCGCACATAGGCTTTGAGCAGCGGCGGCAGAGCCGCAATGCCGCGACGCGGATCGATCGCGGCTTTGTCGAGGATCGCCATGAGCGCGGCGCGGCCGTCGCGCGGCCGAACCTGCCACGCTGGATCGGCGGAGGCGCAGTGGTGGAGAAAACTCAGCGGCAGTGCAAGCGCTAGCGGGTTTGTGCCCGGCAGACTGGCGCAGCCGATGAGAACGTCGATGTTATGATGTTTGGCGTAGATCCAAAGCCCACGCCACAAAAGCTCGATGACGCGTTTCGAGCGATACCCCGGATGGACGCAGGAACGCCCAAGCTCGAGAAATCGTCGCTCAGCGTGGCGCTTCAATAGAGGCGCTAGGTCGAACTCGCTGGCGCTGTAGAATCCGCCGTGGCTTTGGGCGACCTCGCCGCGCAGCAGACGGCAGGTGCCGACGACCTTCGGATTGATCCGGCGGAAGGAATTGCGCGCCGCCGTATCGACGACGAGGAGATGATCGCAGACCTTGTCGAAGCGGCAGAGATCACGGCGGACGAGGGCGGCACGCGGCTGGGCAATTGCGCCGCCCTCTTCGTAGAACACCTTGTAGCGCAGCCTTTGCGCCTTGCGGATCTCGTCGTTGGTGGTTGCGAGGCGAATCTCAAACGTGCCGCAACGACCGAGAATCCGCGGCAGGCTGGCACTTTCCTCGCGCCGCTTTTGCGGAAATTCGATGATCGCGCCGAGGGGCGGGGTGATGAGCCACATCGTTTTGACGAATCCTGCCGGACGACGATAATGATAGGATCCAGCGGACGAATGTTTGATGACGAGTTCCGCGGCGGGCGCGGCAAGCCTGATGTCTTATCCGATCTCGCGCTCCAAATTAAGCCCCATCGTGCAGGCAAGCGTCGCGCTGCGCACGACCGGCGTCGCGCTGATGCTGAGCTCGTTCTTTATCGTCGGCGCGCCGATTCAATGGCTGATACTGCGGTTCGCCCCGCGCGCCGCGAACTTTCTGCCGTGGCTCTTCTATCGCCTGCTGCTCTGGCTCGTGAAGGTGCGGGTTAAGGTTCACGGTGCGCCAAAGACGATTCCGCAACTCATCGTCGCGAATCATATCTCCTGGACGGACATTCCGGCACTCGGGTGCGTGTATCCGGTCAGCTTTCTCGCCAAGCAGGAGATCGCCCGCTGGCCGGTGGTCGGCACGTTCGCACGCTTGCAGAAGACAATCTTCGTCGATCGCGGCAGGCGCCAATCGGTCCTCGATGCCAATGCGATCATGGCCGCCCGCCTGCGCGCGGGCGCCTGCATCGCGATCTTTCCGGAAGGCACAACGTCCGACGGCACGCATCTCGGGCCGTTCCGTTCCGCGCATTTCGGCGTGGCGCAGGATCTCGTTGCGTTGTGTTCAGAGAGCCTGCGCATCCATCCCGTGGCGATCCGCTATTCTTCGCCGCGCGCCGCCTGGTGCGGCGACATGTTGCTGTTGCCGCATGTCATCGGCCTCCTTCGCGGCGCGCCGGTCACCTGCGACCTCATCTTCTGCGCGCCCATCGAGTTCGGGGCGAACGCTGACCGCAAGATCATCGCCGAGGAATGCCGGCGCAGGATCGCCGCGGCGCTCGCGGCGGCCGCCTAGCTTCAGTTTCGCGCTTCCTCATGGCTGATCGCCCAAACGTAGGCCGCAACCGCGTCCACGTCGGATGCCGAAAGATTGGCGCCGCCCTTCGGCGGCATCACGCCGGGATAGACCTTGGGATTGGGTACGCCCATCGAGATGATCTGCTCGATCGAGTTGAGACTGCCGTTACCCCAGATCCATTTGCCGCTCGTCAGGTCCGGTCCGACCGAAGTGCCCTTGGCGTTGGCGCCGTGACAACCGCTACAGGTTCCGGCATCGACTCCGCCGTGAAAGATTCGGTCGCCGAGCGCGACTTGATCTTTGGTGGCGCCGGGCGGCACCGGCAACGCGGCGAGATCCGGCCGCCCGGCGTTGGGGTTGATGCCCTCGGGCGGCTCTGGCTCTGCGCCGCGCGCCGCGGCGACTTTGGGTTCGGGGGCTGGCGCGATGCGCACCGGCTCTGTCTTCGCAACGACACGCCAGATGCGCCCGTGCACGTCGTCGGAAATGTAGAGCGCGCCGTCGGGTCCGGCCGCAAGCCCCGAAGGGCGGAAATGCGCCAGGCCCGGGTCCTTGATCGGCCCGGCAAAACCGTCCGCAAAGACGATGAAATCGCCCGCCGCCTTGCCGTCCTTGAGCGGTTGGAAGACCACGTTATAGCCGCCTTGCGGTTCCGGGGCGCGGTTCCAGGAACCATGAAAAGCGATGAACGCGCCGCCCCGGTAGGCGGCGGGAAACTTCGGGAAATTGTCGATCAGCAGATCGTTCGGTGCCCAATGCGCCGGAAAGAAAGCCACGGGCTCCTGTTTCCGTGCGCAGACGCCGACCTTCTTTCCGTCGCCGCCGTATTCGGGGGAGAGCACGAGTCTTCTTTGCAGCATGCCGTCGAAATAGCATTCGGGCCAGCCGAAATCGGCGCCCTTCGTTTCATGCACCAGTTCTTCGGCGGGCAGATTGGCGCCTTGATGAACGGTAAAGAGCTTGGGAAAGTTCTGCGCGAGCTGATCGCGACCGTGTTGGGTTGCAAAGAGCCGGCTGGCGGAGTCGAAGGCAAAACCCTCGCCGTTGCGCAGGCCGGTGACGAAGCGCTCCGCGGGCGAAAATTTTTGGTTGAGCTTGTTGGCGTCGAAGCGCCACGTGCCGGCGCGCGTCAAAAGCTCCGTGCACGGATCGATGCCGGGCGAGTCAAGCGTCCGGTTTCTTACCTGGCAGGAATTGGTGGCCGAGCCCACGTCAACGTAGAGATTCCCGTTCGGGTCGATCACGAAAGGATGCATGGGATGATCGCCGCCGAGCGGCATGCCGGAGACGACGATCTGCGGTGAGCCTTTCGGAACGATTTCGCCGGGCGCCAGCGCGTAGCGCACGATCTTGTCTTTCTCCTCGGCATAGATCGCGCCATGGTAATAGGCGATGCCGGTTCCGCCCGCGGCGCCTTCGGCGAAGCTCGGGCCGAAACGCTCGACGATATCGGCGTGACCATCGCCCTTGGTGTCTTGCAGCGCGACGAGGAAACCAGCCGGCACGTTGCCGAAGTGATAGTAGCGCCCGCTCCAGGTATTGACGTAGACGACGCCGTCAGGTGCCACGACGAGATGCCGGACGTGGCCGAGATTGTCGGCGAAGATCGTCGCGCAGAAGCCGGGGGCAACGGTGATGCCGCCGTTGTCGCCCGCGCAAGCCGTGGCGGAATTTTCCGTCGGTTGCGAACGCGCCGAGAGTCCGGCCGTCAATAAGGCAAAAGCAGCGGCAACAACGGCGCTCGCGCCGATGCGATAGAACATACAGACTTCCTTTCAAAAGTGCTGACGCGCTACATGGCGAAGGAACTGGGGCCGCGCAGGATCAGGGTAACCGCCGCTCCGCGCCGTTCTCGGCCACGAAGATCACGCCGGCGCGTCCGGCCGCGTCATCGCCGGACCCTTCTCGCCGCCGAGTCCGCGCATCGGGTGACGAGTGTCGCCTCGCCTATTTTCACGGCGGACGTAGGCGATCAGCGCCTCCGGACGTTCCATTTTGACCTTGAGAGCGGCGATCAAGGCGTCGTCCGCGTCGACAACGACGTGGCCGGTCTTTCCTTGCACCTTGAAGCCGACCGCAAACTGCAACTGCGCTCTCCCGCATTCCGACCCAGACTAGCACGCCGGCTCTCGTCACCGATACACTTTCTATCGCGACGTTCTAGTCTGGTGCGGCGGTTCCGGGCGTTTTCTGCGGCGTCAACGGTCCACGCCTCCGTGGCGTCCCGGAAGGGAGTCGAACCCCTGACCTGCGGTTTAGGAAACCGCTGCTCTATCCGCTGAGCTACCGGGACTTTGGCGACCGGAACCGCGCCGCGTCGCGGATTCTCTGTGCGGCCGCGCATTTTGCCATAGCATGTCCGAATTGCTTGCGCCAACCGGTGCGGGGCGAAGATCATGCGGGCGAAACGGCAGGCGGGCAGAGTTTTGTTTCCGGCCGCGCCCGGCCCGCTTCTTTTGGCGCTGGTGCTGGTTTTGGCATTCGTAGCGCTATCCGCTTCGGCAGACGCACAGAGCGCGCTGGGCGCATCGTCCGCTTGCTCCACCTCGGGTCCCAGCCGCGGCAGTATCGCCAATATCGACGAACGGCTGGAGATTACTTTGACGGATGGGCGCTCGCTGCGGTTCGCCGGACTCGAGCCGCCGAGCCCGACCCCGGATCAACCGGACTTCGACATGGCGGCGCGCGATGCGCTGCGCGCCCGCGCCGGCAAAGAGATCGCCTTCCTGCCGCTCGGCGAGGCAGACCGCTGGGGCCGCATTCCAGCGTTCGTCTTCTTCGCACAACCCGGTGCCGCGCCCGTCTCGGCCGGGCAATTCCTGCTGGCCGGCGGCTTCGCGCGATTCGTGCCGGAGCCGGCGGCGCATCCGTGCCGCAGTCTGTTCCTCGCCGCCGAGGCCGCCGCCCGCGATGCCAGGCTCGGCCTCTGGCACGATCCGTTCTACGCAATTCTCGCCCCGACGGATCGCAACGCCTTCGCCGAACGCGCCGCGACCAACGTCATCGTCGAAGGCCGTCTTACCGGCGTGTACGAAGCTCGGCTGCGGATCTATTTGCAGTTCGCGCCGCGCCGGGCGCGCGCCTTTGAAATCACGATCCTGCAACTAACGTCAAAAAATTTGCGCGCGCGGGAATGGACTTCCATGCTCTCGTCGGGCGGACGCTCCGGGTCCGCGGTCTGCTCGATTTGCGGTTCGGGCCGCAGATCGAGATTTCCGATCCGGACGAAATCGAATTGATCCCGCGAGCCCGGAACGATAGGCCATTTTGACTTGAAGGATGTCTCGATGAACGGCCGGTCCCTCTGATGCCCGAACACCAGCTTCGCTTCCATCCTTTCTGGCTCGCTGGCTGCGCGGCGCTGGTTCTCGCCGGCTGCTCGTTGATGGAGCAGCAGGGGACGAAGCCGATCTCGGCCGACGTTCCGATTGCGGCGCCGCGCACGCTCGGGATCGAAAGCCCCGATACGGCCGAGAATCAAAAGATGATCGCGCTCTTCGGCGGCGTGTATCACTATCCCTCGGCGGAGCAATTTGTCGACGAAATGCTCGTCAAGCTTGCCAACGCCAGCGACAATCCCGGGCAGCCCTATAAAGTTACGCTCCTCAATTCGCCGATCGTCAACGCTTTCGCGATACCGCCCGACAAGATCTACGTGACGCGCGGGCTTCTCGGCCTCGCCAACGATGCTTCCGAACTGGCGGCGGTGATGGCGCATGAAATCGGCCATATCACCGCCCATCACGCAGCGTTGCGCGCCGAACAAGAAAAGCGCGCCGCGCTCATCAGCCAAGCCGCGAGCGTCATCGAAAGCCGGCAACGCGGCGCCGAGGTCGAAGCTTCCGAGCGCTTGTCGATCGCCAGTTTCTCGCGCCAACAGGAGCTGCAGGCCGATGAGATCGGCATCAAGAACATGGCCAAGGCCGGCTACGATCCCTATGCCGCGGCGCGGTTCTTGACGACGCTCGAGCGCAACGCGCAACTGCGTGCCAGCTCTTTGGGGCAGAGCGGCATTTCCGACAAGCCAGACCTGCTGGCGACGCATCCCTCGACGCCGCAGCGCGTCGCACATGCGCTTGCCCTGGCACGCCAGATCGGGCCGCCCGGCACCGGCACTACCGACCGCGACGCCTATCTCGCCGCCATCGACGGCATGATGTACGGCGACGATCCGGCCGACGGGACGATCCGCGGCCGCACCTTCCTGCATCCTCGCCTCGGCTTCACGTTCACCGCGCCCGAAGGATTCGTGCTGGAGAATTCGTCGCAAGCCGTGCTTGGCGTCAAAGCCGGCGGCCTCGAAGCGCTGCGCCTCGACAGCGTGCGACTCGATCCAAAGACGCCGCTCGCACGCTACATTGCCTCCGGCTGGATCGATGGCCTGCTGCCAAGTTCGGTGGAATCGATCGACGTCAACGACATGCCGGCGGTGATCGCCAGTGCGCGCGCCGGCGAATGGAATTTCCGCATTGCGGTCATCCGCTTCGACGAACACCATGTCTATCGTGTGATCTTCGCGATCCGCAACCTGAACGAAGAGGCTGAGAAGCGGTTTCGCGCTTCGATCGATACCTTCCGGCACCTTACGCCCGAAGAGGCCAGCGACGTTCGGCCGCTGCGCATCGTCATCGTAACGTCCAAAACGGGCGATACGGCGGAAGTGCTCGGCTCCGAAATGAGCGTGCTCGACCGCCCGCTCGAACATTTCGAGCTGATCAACGGACTGAAAAAGGCCGGCCCCTTGCCGGCCGGCGAGCATTACAAAATCGTGACCGAATAACCTGCTGCGCCGCATCCGACGACGGAACTCCGCGGCCAGCGATACGTTTACCGCAAAGCCGCAATCGGCAGCGTGGCGATCGGAAGAAGCCGGAAACCCGGCGATCGCGGCGGTTCGCGGCGAACTGGCCGCGTTTTTTGAGAACGAGACGCATCCTTCCAACGTTTCAAACGCCCGTTCTGCGACAGTCGCAACGTCGCGGAACAATCATAGGACGGGGTCATGGCGCAATATATCGGGTTAGGACGGCAATTTGCGGAGGCAGCGAAAGCGGCGCCCTTTCTGGGCCGCGACGAGGAACGCGAGCTCGCCATACGCTGGAAAAACCGCCGCGACGAAGCGGCGCTGCACCAGTTGACTCGCGCCCATATGCGGCTCGTCATCGCCATGTCCGTCCGCTTCCGCCATTATGGGCTGCCGGTCAGCGACCTGATCCAAGAGGGGCATGTCGGCCTGCTGCAGGCGGCCTCGCGTTTTGACCCCGAACGCGACGTGCGCTTCTCGACCTATGCGACCTGGTGGATCCGCGCCGCGATCCAAGATTATATCCTGCGCAATTGGTCGATCGTGCGCGGCGGTACGAGTTCCTCGCAAAAGGCGCTTTTCTTCAACCTGCGCAGGTTGCGAGCCAAATTGGCGATCAAGGGCAGCGGGTCGGCGGCGGTCTTCGATCAGATCGCTGCGGCGCTCGGGGTGCACCGCGCCGATGTCGAGCTCATGGACGCGCGGTTTTCCGGTCCCGACGTGTCCCTAAATGCCACGATTTCGGAGAGCGATGCTTCGCCTTCGACGCAACGCATCGATCTGTTGCCCGACGATGGCCCGCTACCAGATGAAATCGTCGAGGGCACCATCGACGCCGACCGGCGGTCGGTTTGGCTCGAGAACGCCATGAAAAGCCTGACGGCGCGCGAACTCGACATTTTGCGCGAGCGGCGGCTCGTCGAAAACGCCGCAACTCTGGAATCGCTCGGCGACCGGCTCGGGATCTCCAAAGAGCGAGTCCGGCAAATCGAAAGTCGCGCCCTCGACAAGCTACGTCGGGCGTTGATCGAGCATCACCCGGGGGATGACACGAAGCGGTTCGCGGCAAGCAAAAGGCCCGACGCGGCAGCCGGGCCTCTGCACTACTGACTGGCGGGTTACGCCGCTTCCTCGACGCCTTCCTCCGAATCGGCTGCCGCGTCGGCCTCGCCTTCCTCGGCCTTGCCGCGACGTGGACCCTTCTGCAGCTGCGATTCGATAAGCTTCAGCGACTCCGTCTCGGTCAACTTCTGGACGACGGAAATCTCCCGCGCCACGCGGTCGAGCGCCGCTTCGTAAAGCTGGCGCTCGGAATAGGACTGCTCCGGCTGCGCTTCGGAGCGATAGAGATCGCGAATCACTTCGGCGATCGCGACGAGATCGCCAGAATTGATCTTCGCCTCATATTCCTGCGCCCGGCGCGACCACATCGTCCGCTTGACCCGGGCGCGGCCGGTAAGCGTCGTGAGTGCCTGCTTGACGACGTCCGAGCTTGCCAGCTTGCGCATGCCCACGCTGACCGTCTTGGGCGTCGGAACCTTCAAGATCATCTTGTCTTTGGAAAAGCTGATGACGAAGAGCTCGAGCTTGAAACCTGCGACTTCCTGTTCTTCGATGGCCAGGATCTGGCCGACGCCGTGCGCCGGATAGACGATGTATTCCGCCGGTTTGAAGCCGAGCTTCACAGCTCCCGGCGGTTTGGGTGCAGGCCTGAAGCCGGGCCGTTCCGGCAGACGAATGTCGCCCGGGCGTGCCCCGAAGGGACGCGGCGGCATGACGCCCGTCGCCGCAGCCCCGGCCCGGGTCGGTTGCGGCGTAGGTCCCGCCACTTTCTTCGGAGCCTTCTCGCCAGCCGGTGCGGGTTCGCGGTTCTTGGGAGCGAGCTTACGGTTGTTAGCGCGCAGCGCAAGGACCGCCTCGGCATGCGCGCGGCGTTCCGAAAGGACCTTCTGCGTCTCGTTGCGGGTCGCCGGCGAGCGCGGCGCAGTCACGTTCTTGCGAAGCTTGGGCGGAGCGGCGGAACGCGGTTTGCTGCGAGAAGCCGGATGCTTTGCCCGACCGAGCCCTACCGCCGCCTTGGACTTAGCGGAAACCTTGCGAGCCGGCCGTGCCCCTCTCGCCTTCTTCAGCCGCGCTAGCGCCGCGGCACGATTGCGCGCCGCTATTTTGCTGTTCGACTTTGCGGCTGAGCGAACCGGCTTGCGCGCCGCCTTAACCGGAGCCTTGACAGCGGACCGGCTGGCGCGCGGCGCTGCCCTCCGCGTCTTCTTCGTTAGAGGCTGCCGCTTCGCGTTTTTCACCGCGCCGCGCCGCGACTTTACGGCCACAAGCTTGGTTTTACGAGATTTTCCGGTCTTTTTGACGGACATACGCGGCAAACTCCTAGTTGGCTCCGCTGTGGAGACGGAACATTGCGGCAACAGGACACTTCCTGCTGCCTTTTCAAGCCACAATCCCGCCTTCGGACCGCAGCACAGCCATGTTGAGGACCATCCGAGGCGACCTAGGCCGGGGGATCGCCACCTTGAGATATATAGGTAGAAAACGCCCCAATGCTCCCGCCAAGCAACGAGGCTAAATTCCGGATGATCAAGCCGGCCGACGACAAACAAAAATACCACAACAATGGGCGAAAATCAAAGAATTACCCGCTGTCGGCCGTCCTTGGGCGGTCGCGCAAGCTGATCTCTTGCAATCAACGTTATTGGTTAATCGCCTTGGCCGGGCTCGGGCGAGAAATAAAGCTCAAATTTATCCGGCTTGCCGTCGAAATCCTTGGCGTCCGCGGGGTGCGGGCGCTTATGCGAAATATTCGGCCAGATCTTCGCCATATCGGCATTCAGCTTGAGCCATTTTTCGAGCCCTTTCTCGGTATCCGGTTTGATCGCGTTGGCCGGGCATTCGGGCTCGCAGACGCCGCAGTCGATGCATTCGTCGGGATGGATGACGAGCATGTTCTCGCCCTCGTAGAAACAGTCCACGGGGCAGACCTCTACGCAGTCCGTATACTTGCACTTGATGCAATTCTCGACGACGACGTAGGTCATTCCACTCCTCCGCGCGGAGCCTCCCGCGCAGCGCTTCGCAACTACCGGCGTTGCTATCGCCTTTGTGCCGCTTAGGCAAGCAAGTGCCGGTCGGATAGTCTAGCGTTGGCGCTCGAAAGATGCCGTTCTAAACCTCGACATCTTCGAACAGAGTACGCGCATCGCGGCCTGGGCCGCGGCGCTCCGCGATCGCCAGAATGCGCAAGACGCGAACCTGCCGTTTGAGCGCGATCGTCAGAACATCGCCGGGACCGACCGGCCTCGACGGGACGGCGGCGCGGCGCGTGTCGACCCTGACGAAACCTTCTTCGACGAGACGCGCCGCTTCTCGGCGCGTTTTGACCAGGCGAGCGAACCACAGCCATTTATCGAGCCGCTGTCGTTCGGCGGCGGGAGCAAGCGTGCGCATCGACCATCCGCAGTACAGTACGTCGATTTAAGACGGCGGTTGCCCCGATTCAAGCCGAAAGGCGCCAAAGGTTGCGGCCGGAACAAGGCTGCATCGTTGTGCGGATGCGCTTGCGCCTTCGGTGCGGAGCTAGCCTGGGCCTTCTGCCTGTGGGAAAAGGCGCCCCAAGCGAGGCGCCTCATGCACGACGCGATCATCATTGGCGGCGGCCACAACGGCCTCGTCTGCGCCTTCTATCTCGCCGCGGCGGGGTTGAAGCCACTCGTGCTCGAACGGCGCGACAAAGTGGGCGGCGCGGCGGTGACGGAAGAGTTCCATCCCGGCTTCCGCAATTCGCTCGCCGCTTACACCGTCTCGCTGCTCAACCCGAAAATCATCCGCGATCTCGATCTTGCCCGCCACGGGCTGAAAATCGTCGAACGCAAGCTGCAGAATTTTCTGCCGCTCGAGGATGGGCGCTATCTCAAGATCGGCGCCGGCCGCACGCAAGCGGAAGTCGCCAAATTCTCAACCCGCGATGCCGAGCGCCTCGACGCCTACGCGGCGCGGCTTGACGGTTTGGCCGACATTTTGCGCGAACTTGTGCTCGAGACGCCGCCGAATATCGCAAGCGGGCCGCCGCTCAAGATGCTGGCCGAAATCGTCAAGACCGGGCGGCTCGCCAATCGCCTGCGCCAGCTGAGCATCGAGACGCAGCGCGACATCGTCGAAATCTTCACAAGTTCGGCCGGCGATTTCCTCGACCAATGGTTCGAGAGCGCGCCGCTCAAGGCCGCCTTCGGCTTCGACGCGATCGTCGGCACCTATGCGAGTCCCTATACGCCAGGCACGGCCTACGTGCTGCTGCATCATAGTTTCGGCGAGGTCAACGGACGCAAGCGCCAATGGGGGCACGCCGTCGGCGGCATGGGCGCGATCAGCGAAGCCATGGCGCGCGCCGCCGCGGCACACGGCGCCGAGATCCGCGTCGCCTCGCCGGTGAAGGAAGTGCTCGTCGAGAAGGGCCGCGCCGCCGGCGTCGTCACGCAGGCCGGGGAGATCTTTCGCGCCTCGATCATCGCGGCGAACGTCAATCCCAAACTGCTCTACCGCGATCTCGTGCCGCCCGACGCGCTGCCGGCCGACTTTCGCGAGCGCATCGACAAATACCGCTGCGGCTCCGGTACGTTCCGCATGAACGTCGCGCTCGCCGAACTGCCGGATTTCTCGGCGCTGCCGGGGCGCGATCTCGCCGAGCATCATACAGCGGGCATCATCCTCGCGCCGTCGCTTGCCTATATGGAAGAGGCCTATTTCGACGCGCGCCGCCATGGCTGGTCGGAGCGGCCGATCGTCGAAATGGTGATCGCCTCGACGCTCGATCCCACGCTCGCCCCGCAAGGCGCGCATGTCGCAAGCCTCTTTTGCCAGCACGTCGCGCCCAATCTGCCGAACGGCGATTCGTGGGATACGCATCGCGAAGAGGTGGCGGATTTGATGATTGCGACCGTCAACGCCTATGCGCCGAACTTCAAAGCTTCGGTGATCGCCCGGCAGATTTTCTCGCCGCTCGATTTGGAGCGCACCTTCGGTCTCGTCGGCGGCGACATTTTTCATGGGGCGCTGGATTTGGGGCAGATTTTTTCGGGCCGCCCGGTGCTTGGCCACGCCGATTACCGCGGGCCCGTTCCCGGGCTTTACATGTGCGGGGCGGGCACGCATCCGGGCGGCGGCGTCACGGGACTGCCGGGACACAACGCGGCGCGGGAGATTTTGCGTGATGCCGGACGACGCGCCAAAATCCCCGATCCCGAACGCTGACGAGTACCCTAGTGCCCCTCAAATCCTACGAGGCTGCGCACAGGCACGCCCAGCGCTTCGATCTTCTTGGCGCCGCCGAGATCGGGCAGATCGATGACGAAACAAGCGGCGATAACATCGGCGCCGAGCTTTTGCAGGAGTTTGACGGCTGCCTCCGCGGTGCCGCCCGTGGCGATGAGATCGTCGACGAGGATCACCCGCTCGTCCGGCGTCAGCGCATCGACGTGCATCTCCATCTGGTCGATGCCGTATTCGAGCGAATAGCCGATCGAGACCACTTTGTGCGGCAGCTTGCCTTTCTTGCGGATCGGCACGAAACCGGCCGAAAGCTGATGCGCGACGGCGCCGCCCAAAATGAAGCCGCGCGCTTCGATGCCGGCAATCTTGTCGATCTTGGTGCCGGACCAGGGCTGCACCAGTTCGTCGACGGCGCGGCGGAAGGCGCGCGCGTCGCCGAGCAGCGTGGTGATGTCGCGAAACATGATCCCGGGCTTGGGATAATCCGGAATGCTGCGGATGGCGTTTTTGAGATCAATGCTCATGAAGAGACTCGCTTGAGAATCGCGTCGAGCTTTTGCAATAGCGCCGGATCGCGCGCCGCCAGCGCGGTGATGAGCGCCCCGTCGAGCGCACGGTCCGAGCCGATCGGACAAGCTTCGTGCTCGGCCGGAAAATCCCGCAAGAGACGTGCCAGCAGCCGGGCCGCATTGCCGGCGTTCGCCGCGACGATTTTCAGAATCGCCCCGACATCGACATTGTCGTGGCCCGGATGCCAGCAGTCGAAATCGGTCACCATTGCCACGGTCGCATAAGACATTTCGGCCTCGCGCGCGAGCTTGGCTTCCGGCATCGCAGTCATCCCGATCACGTCGAAACCGACGCTTTTATAGGCGAGGGACTCGGCGAGCGAAGAGAATTGCGGGCCTTCCATCGCAACATAGGTGCCGCCCTTTACGTAGGCGATGGCCTCGGCCTCGGCGGCGGCGGCGATCCGCGCTTGCAGGCGCGGCGCGATCGGATGCGCCATCGAAACATGCGCGACGCAGCCGTTGCCGAAGAACGAGGATTGGCGGCCGTATGTGCGGTCGACGAACTGATCGACGAGCACGAAGAGCCCCGGATAAAGCTCCTCTTTGAACGAGCCGCAGGCGGAGACCGAGAAGATGTCGGTGACGCCGACGCGTTTTAAGGCATCAATGTTGGCGCGGTAGTTGATCCCGGACGGCGAGAGGCGATGGCCGCGGCCATGGCGCGGCAGGAACACGCACTCGGTTGCGCCGATACGCCCGAAGCGCAGAGCATCGGACGGCACGCCCCAGGGCGAGGCAACCTCCTCTTCGCGCAAATCTTCGAGACTGGGCAGATCGTACACGCCCGATCCGCCGATGATGCCGACGATGGCTTTGGTCATGTATCCGCCCGTTGCGTAGCAGTTTCGACGCAGCGGCCCTTTCAAGCAAGGGGCGAATTTACGCAAGCGCAGCGACGAACGGGCATGCGCTGCTTGATGTTCAGTGTTCGATGCCTTCCCAGATCCGCCGTTTCGTGAAATAGAGCAGGCCGGCGAAAACGACGAGGAAGATGATCACCCGAAATCCCATCTGCTTGCGCTCGTCGAGCTTGGGTTCGGCCGCCCAGTAGAGAAAAGCCGCAACGTCACGCGAATATTGCTTCAGTGTCTCCGGCGCGCCGTCCGTATATTTCACCTGCCCGTCGGAGAGAGGCTTCGGCATCGCGATCTTGTGACCGGGGAAATAGAGATTCCAGTGCGGATCGTTCGGGTGGGTAAAGCCGTTCAGGATGGCGACGATGTAATCCGGTCCCTGCTCCTGGTATTGCGTGAAGGCGTCGAAGATGAAGAGCGGGAAGGGCCGCGGATAGGAGCGCGCCTTGGCAAGCAGCGACATATCGGGCGGCACGGCGCCGAGCGCGGCTTTGGCCGCCTCGGGATTGGCGAAGACCCAGGGGAAATGATCCGAAGGCCGCCCCGGGCGGGTAAACATCTCGCCGGCGCCGTTCGGCCCGTCTTCGATCTTGTAGGTCGCGGCGAGCGCTTTTACTTGCGCCTCGGAAAAGTCTGGACCGTCGGGATCGGCGAGGTCGCGGAAGGCGACGAGCTTCAGCGAATGACAGTTCGAGCAGACGTCGTGGTAGACCTTGAAGCCGCGCTGCAATTGCTCGGGATCGAATTTGCCGAACGGGCCGGCGAAGGTCCACGACTGGCGCTCGGGAACGGCGTGCGTCTCGCTGGGCTGCGCCGCCATGACCGGCAACGCGAACGTAACGCCGAATACAAGCGCTCCCGCCGTCGCTATTCCGCCAAGACCCGTGCGTATTGCCAAAGTCAATCCTCTCAACTCAAGTTTTCAGGCTCGGCTGGGCGGTCTTGCCGAGAACTGTGTCGGCGATGGAAGCGGGCAACGGCCGTGTCTTCTCGATGAAAGGCAGTAGCGGCAGGATCACCAGGAAGAAGGCGAAATAGCAGATCGTGAAAATGCGCCCGGCGGTCACATAAGCGCCTTCCGGCCGATTGGCGCCCACGTATCCAAGTCCCAAGACGACCGCGATGAAGAGCCAGAAGAAAATCCGGTAGAGCGGTCGATAACTCGCCGACTTCACCGGCGAGCGGTCGAGCCAGGGCAGAAAGGCGAAGATCAGAATCGCGCTGAAGAGCGCGATGACGCCGGTCAGCTTCGAGGGAATCGAGCGCAGGATCGCGTAATAGGGCAAATAATACCATTCCGGCACGATTTCGGCCGGCGTCTGCAGCGGATTGGCCTTGATGTAATTGTCGGCGTCGCCGAGATAGTTCGGAACATAAAAGACAAACCAGGCGAGGATGATGAGGAACACGACGAGTCCGAAGCCGTCCTTCGCCGTGAAATAGGGGTGGAAGGGCAGAGTGTCTTTGTTGCTCTGCGTTTCGATCCCGGCCGGATTGTTCGAGCCCGCGACGTGCAACGCCCAAATGTGGAGGATGACCACGCCGGCGATCATGAACGGTAGAAGGTAATGCAAGGCGTAAAAGCGATTGAGCGTTGCGTTATTGACCGCGTAGCCGCCCCACAGCCAAGTGGTCAGGCTGTGGCCCACGAGCGGGATCGCGCCGAAGATGCTGGTAATGACGGTCGCGCCCCAGAAACTCATTTGCCCCCACGGCAGCGTATAGCCGAGAAAGCCGGTCGCCATCATAAGCATGTAGATGATGACGCCGAGAATCCAAAGGACTTCGCGCGGCGCTTTGTAGGAGCCGTAGTAGAGGCCGCGCAGCATATGAATGTAGACAGCCGCGAAGAACAGCGAGGCGCCGTTCGAATGCGCATAACGCAATAGCCAGCCGTAGTTCACGTCGCGCATGATGTGCTCGACCGAAACGAAGGCGAGCTTCGAATCCGGCGTGTAATGCATGGCAAGCACCACGCCGGTGACGATCTGGAAAACCAGCATGAAGGACAGAATGCCGCCGAACGTCCACCAATAGTTGAGATTGCGCGGATTGGGGAAGGCGACGAAGGAATAATGCACGAAGCCGAACAGCGGCAAGCGGGCCTCGAACCATTTGGCAAGCGCACTTTTGGGAACGTAGGTCGGTTGGCCGCTCATAACTGGTCTCTTTCGCGAAGGCGGGCGCTGCGGCTCAACCTATCGAGATTTTGCTGTCGGAGATGAACTCGTAGGACGGGAGAACACGGTTATAGGGCGCAGGCCCTTGGCGAATGCGGGCGACGAGGTCGTAAACCGAGCCATGGCA
>JBOHJJ010000089.1:0-12971 GCA_050728495.1 Methylovirgula sp. | reverse complement strand
GTTGCGGTTGTTTCAGTTTTTCGATGATGGTTTTCAACCATTGAAGCGCATCTGGTTCGTTGCTCTCGCGGATTACGACAGCAGACATCACGAGCCATTCCGATGCGCCGCGAGAATCGCCAGGGTTCCCTAGGCCGTCATCGCCGGATTCATCAATATATGCTATGTAGCCAATTGGAGGCATCCCGATGGGCCGATCAAAATTACCAGCAAACTCTCATCCAAACACACAGGCGCAACGATTCGCTAGTGCGGCTCGTGCTCTAGGATCAGATGAAGACGAAGCCGCCTTCAAGGCGAAGCTGGGCGTGATCGCGCGGCAGAAGCCGAAGGATGAGCCAAAGACCGAGTCGAAGAAGCGTCGCCGTTCACATGGCTAAGCCGGCCGGTCTGCCAACCCCCATAGTCCTGATTTTGGCCGGCCTCTGGATATTCTGGGGATTTGGTTACCAAACGGTTTTGGCTAGATACCTAATCCATGTGAACGGCGTAGTGGTCTCCAGCTTCGATGTTCCGTCCAAAGGTGCTCCTAGATATGGGACTGACTACGTCATTCGATCGCCGGATGGCCACGAAGTTCGCTACACTGCTGGGGCAACCGATGCTTCTCTGGAGAGAAGTTTGCCGGTCGGCACTCGGATACGAAAGGTGCGTTGGGAACTCGGCTATGAGGTCGATGGTCGTTGGGTGGTGTTCCCCGTCGCGTTCTACTCCATCATTTTGGCAGCCGCCTTCATTGCTCTGGGGTACGGAATCTATCGCTGGCCAGCTTGGCGACGCTCGCTGATGTCTTCGGGATAGGCGCGAAGTCCTAAGAGAAATTTGGTGTTTGCAAAGTGCATAATCGCCTAAACTTTGTTTAGGGTGTCGACGATCTGCACCTCGATCGGCTGATCGGCGGCGACACAAGGACAAAAGCTGGTGATCCACATCGCCGCGGCAAACGTGAAGAGAAGTTTCGGCATCGCTCTCTCCCAAGTTCACATCGCCGGAAGCTAGCATATCCGCATCGAGCGTATGCGGCCGACGCGCGAGGGGGTCAAATTGCGACTTCGGCCTTGATCGCCGGATGCGGGTCATAGCCTTCGATTGCGATGTCCTCATAACGGAAATCGAAGATCGATCTCACCGCCGGATTGAGCTTTAAGCGCGGCAAAGGACGCGGCTTGCGCGAGAGCTGCAAGCGCGCCTGTTCGAGATGATTGCGATAGAGGTGCGCGTCGCCGAGCGTGTGTACGAAATCGCCGGGCATGAGGCCGGTCGCATGCGCGACCATCTCGGTCAATAGCGCGTAGCTTGCAATATTGAAGGGCACGCCCAGGAAAGCGTCGCCGGAGCGCTGATAGAGCTGGCAGGAGAGGCGGCGCACCCCGTCTTTATCTTCGGCGACGTGGAACTGAAAGAGGCAATGGCAGGGCGCAAGCCGCATCGCCGGCAGATCCGCGAGGTTCCAGGCGGTCACGATCAGCCGACGCGAGAACGGATCGCGCCGGATCGCCGCAATTACATCGCTGATCTGGTCGATCGTCTTGCCGTCGTGGGCGGGCCAAGCGCGCCACTGTTTGCCATAGATCGGCCCGAGCTCGCCGTTGGCGTCCGCCCATTCGTCCCAGATCCCGACGCCGTGCTCGTTAAGATAGGCGACGTTGGTGTCGCCCTTCAGGAACCAAAGCAGTTCGTAGAGGATCGACTTCACGTGCAACTTTTTGGTGGTGACCAACGGAAAGCCGTCGGCCAGCGAAAAACGCATTTGATGTCCGAAAATCGACAAGGTGCCGGTGCCGGTCCGGTCGGCCTTCTGCTCACCGCGGGTGAGGATCGTTTCGAGAAGATCGAGATAAGCGCGCATGAAGCTCAACCGACGTTCAGCGCCGCGGCGCAGAAAGCGATGAAATTGTTGACGGCATGAAAGAGCATCGCGGCCTTCACGCTTTGGGTGCGCTCGCGGATTGCGGCAAGCGCGATACCCACCGGAAAAACCGCCAGCGCATAAAGATGCGTACTCTCATAATGAGCGGCGCCGAACAGCGCCGCGCTGCTGAGCAGCGCCGGCCAGAGCCCGAAACTAAAGCGCAGGCTGGTATAGATCCAGCCGCGGAACAACAATTCTTCCGTGATCGGTGCGAAGCCCACGGCGAGGACGAATAGCATCAGCCGCGCGATCCGGTCGGACGGTATCGTGAACCAGGTTTGGGATTGCGGGTAAAGATAGCTGAGGACCGCCGTTGCCGCGAAACTATAGAAGAGCGCTGCCGCGGCGATCGCCCAAAGCAGCTTGTCGTCGAAGCGCCATAGCGCTTTTTCGTAGCCGATCAGCTGCCGCCAGTCCGCCCCGCCGCGCCAGCGCGCCACAGCCAGGACGGCCACGGCAATGGCGAAATACGCGACGAGCGCAATCAAAAGCACGAGACGCAGCGGGGCCGTGCCTTCGCCTTTTTGCGGGGTGGTGGCAGCGAGAAGAAAGCCACGCAGCCCGTGCCAGCCAAGCGCCAGATCGGCGGCGAGCGCCACCGCCAAGACGACAGCCACGGTGAGAACGAGCGCGATGCCAAGAATCGCGATGAGGCTCACGCAAAGGCCGAGTAACCCGTAAGGGTGGCGACTCGGATCGGGGTTGCCGTGCATGGGGCTCCGCTGGAGGAAGGGTATGGCGATGGTCGAGACGGGCTTCAGTCGATCGCATCGATTTGCCGGCAGTGGAAGACGGGATTGCGCCATATCCACGGGCGAGACGGCTCTTTCTAATCGGCCCTGCTTTGCTTATATTGGCGGTGCTGCCTCGTGCAGCTACGGCGATAAACGGCATCGCAATAAGCTCTTCGGACCCGGGGGCGGTACCCGGCGCCTCCACCAAAGTCCACGCCGCGGCGCGGATTTCGGCGGGGGCGAAATAGGTTCGACGGGGAGTGTAAAGGGTGTTCTTTCGCCCGGCATGGTTCCGCCGTCATCGGGCCGAATCTATAGTTGCCAACGACAACTATGCTCCGGTGGCCGTTGCCGCGTAATGCGGTAAAGGTACCGATTCAAAGCCCTTGGAGGTAGCACTTCAAGGCGGGGTTCGGAGGCACCTGGCAACAGAAGCCTCCACTTCGATGCGCCGCCTCGGATGTTGGAATGGACAGCGACCTCATCCGCTACGATCTTTTGGTGCAGGATGCACTGCGGGCGGTCATGCGCAAGGTTCTCTCCGATGTGGCCCGCGAAGGTCTTCCCGGCGAGCATCATTTCTTCATCACCTTTCAGTCGCGCGCTCCCGGCGTTCGCCTCTCGAACCGGATGCGCGAACAATATCCCACGGAGATGACCGTCGTTCTCCAGCATCAGTTCTGGGATTTGACGGTCGGCGACCAGGCATTCGAGGTGGGCCTGTCCTTTCACGGCAAGAGCGAAACCTTGCTCATTCCCTTCGATGCGGTGACGGGATTTTTCGATCCGTCGGTGGAATTCGGATTGAAGTTCGAGCTTGCGGGCGAAACGGCCGAGTCGGCTCCGGAGGCTTTGCCGGAAGTCGCGGCACATGCGCCGAGTCGCGCCAAACCGAAGCCGCGTGGCAGCGGCAGCGAGCCCGCCGAAATCGGCCCCGCCGTGGCGAAGGACGAGGGCACCGCACCGGCGAAAAGCCCGGCCGCCGGTCACGCCCAACAAGCCAAGGTCATTTCCATCGAAACGTTTCGGAAGAAACCATGAGGCTCGTCAATCTTCGCCGCGCCCGCAAAGCAAAAGCCCGTACCGCGGCCGAGGCGCAAGCGGCGGAAAATCGCCTGCGCTTCGGCATGTCCAAATCCGCGCGAATGCACGCCGCCGCGCAGCACGAGCTCGAGCGCCGACGCCTCGAGTCGCAGCGTCGCGATCCGGATACTCGGAATGACGACTGAGGCGCGACCGATGTCGCGATCGGCCGCGATCGGCAAACATTCGCTGACCATCGCCGGCCATCGGACGAGCATCTCGCTGGAACGGGCTTTTTGGGACGATCTCTGCCAGATCGCCGCCCGTCGCGGCCGCTCCATCGCCGCACTCGTTGCCGAAATCGACGCAACCCGCGGCCCCGCCAACCTTTGTTCGGCGATCCGCGTCTATGTTCTGGCTACGCATGGGGCCGCGGGCCATCGTGGGTCTCAATAGCGTCCCGCCGCGGTGGGATCTGGATACGACGTCGTGCCGGCGCTGGGAGAGGCCATCTCCGGCCGGCGCGGCGGCAGCGTCGCCGGTTGGCCGATCTGCAGCGGAACTTGCGCGGCGTCGCGGATCGTCGCGTCCGACTTATGCTCCGTGGCCTGGGCATTTGCTTCGGTGCGTTGCGCCTCCGCCTTGTCGAGTTCTTCGAACGCGGTGGCGCGGCGCAGATCTTCGGCGATTTTCAACCGCTCGGTTTCGCGGTGGCGTTCGGATTCGAGCCGGTTCAAGAAAAATGCATGTTCGTGGACGTCGAACTCCTGCGCCTCGATCCGGGCGCTCTCGCGGGCGATGGCGCGTGCCGCAAGCGCGTTGACGAAGGTCGCGGCATCGATCGTCCGCAGGGGATTGGAAACGTTGCCCTTCCAGGCGAGCGTAACTTGTGGCGGCGGCCCGCTCCAATTTTTCGGCAAATGGACAAGGCTGAGCGCGCTTTCCTGATCGATTGTCAGATCGCGCAGGTCGAGCGCGGCTGCGACGTTTGCGGTGATTCCCGGTTCGATCTTGGCGCTGTTATCCTTCTGCGACAGGCGCAGAACGCCGGCGGCAAGACCGGCATCGAACGAGACATCGCCCAAAGCGAGGGGCCGCTTGCCGAACTCGGCGAGCAGCACGCGGTCGATTTCTGCCTCGTCGATGCCGAGCTGATCTTCTTCGACGGCCTCGAAGACGCGCCACAAAGCGCCGGGGGCGGTGTCCGGCAAGACGAAATCGCTAAAGCCGATCACGCCGGAGCCGGCAAATCCGGCGGCCAAGGCGGCGGCGCTGTCGCCGGTGCCTGCAAGGTCGAGGTCGCCCGACAGAAGCCCGCGTGCGCTCGGCAAAGTAACGGCGCAGCCGCGCAGCTGTAGGTGCGCCTCGGCTGCGGCGTTGGCGCCGGCGCGCCGCAGCGAGAGGTCGCCGGTAGCGCTTCCCGCGCCGATTTGCATTGCCAGATGATGGATGCCGAATTCCAATTCCGCCGCGGTGCCCGAAATCGCCAGATCGAAGCGCGCATCATGCGCGGTGATCTGCGGCCATAGACCGAAATTCGCGGTGCGGATTGCGAGATGCGTCGGCGGCGGATGGATTTCCGGCGCGGCGAAATGGGCGTCCGACCACAGCGCACCGGGCTTTCCTTGCTGCGGCGGTCCGAGCGCCAGCGCAAGGAGATCGGGCAGCGACATCGTGTCCGCTGTGATTGCGCCGTTTAGGCCTTTATCGGGGCGATAGGCGAGGCGGCCGGCGATCTTGCTGCCGGCGAACGTGCCGGCGAGATTTTCGAGCGCGATCGAATTGCCGCCGGCGTCGATCGCGGCGCTCAGCTCTACCGGAAGACGCGTCGTGAGATCCGGCACGCCGAGCGCCGTCACCCGCATGAGGCCGGAGAGATCGGCGCTGCTGAGAGTCACCGTCCCGGCGGCATGCGGTGCGGAGAGACTGGGATCGACGTCGCCCCGAAACGTGAAGCCGGTTCCGGCAAGCGACGCGGCGGCGCTCATCTCGAGATGCCGGCTTCCATGCGCGGTAATTTCGATCGAACCCGGGCCGCTATCCTGTAAGGGCACGGTTGGCACTCCGATCTGCGCCAAGAGGTCGCTCGAGTCCTTGGCGTGGAAGCGCAGCGAGAGGTTGAAGGCGGCCGGGTCCTGCGGATCCGGATTGGCTTTGCCGAAAATCGTGGTCTCGCCCGCCGTGCCGGCGAGGTTCAGCCCTTCGAAGCCGAACGTGTCGCCGGTCATTTTCACCTCGGCGCCAAGGTTGAGATGCGCCGGCGAAAAGACCGCGACGCGGTTGGCGAGAAAATCCAGCGTCGGGCCGGGCACCAAGCGGCGCAATAGGCCTACCAGCCCGTCGAGCCGCTCGGCGTCCAGCTCGACGGCGACGTTGCCGGCATGTCCGTTCCATTGGCCGCTGGCGGCGAGATCGGCGCCGTCGATGCCGTTCACCGTCAGGTTTTCGAGCTTGGAATCGGACCCGGTACGATCGAACTTGATGACGATTCGTCCGGCGTTGATCTCGCCGGCTTGCGTTTCGCTGAGCCGCACCGCGTGCGCATCGAGGCGCAGCGCTAAATCCATCGCCTTAGTCTGGCGCACAAGGCCCGAAAGATCGGGCAGAGAATCGAGTTCGAGCGCCGGGGCGGAAAGGTCGGCGAAGAATCGCGCTGCATCGGGACCGATGGCCTTCGTGTAGGCGAGCGTGCCGGAGAGCGTTGAGCCGTTGACGTGCAGCGAAAGGTCGCTGCCAAAGAACCCGACCCGCGAGATCGTCGCGTTTCCGTGGATCGCGAAAGAACTGACAAGCGGCGCCGGGTGCGCCGGCGCGCTGTGCGGCAGACTGGCCGTAAGCCACTCTTGAAGACGCCGGACGTCATCGACGCTCGCATCGATTTTGCCGGTAAACTGCGGGGCGATCCCGGCCTCAAGGGTGCCGTGGGTGGAAAGATGCGAGAGCCCCGGGCCGTCGGCATTGAAGCTGAGTGCGACGGATTGTTTACTCAACACCGCCGCGCTTGCCGCGACATTAGTCAAGGTCTCGCCGCCGAGGAGGACTGAATCTGCCGACCCTGCGAGGTGGAACGGCAGGCCGGCGAAATTCTCCGAATTGGCCAGACGCTCGAAGGCATTCGCAAGCTGCTGCATGGGCGGGGGACCGGTCTTGGTTGCAAGCAGCTTGTCAAGATCGATCTGCTGCGCCTTCAAGGTGAGATTGACGTGCGGCTTGCTGCCGAGATCGAACTCCGCGGCGCCCTCGAAGTTTGCTGCGCGGTCTTCGTTGCCAAGCCGCAGATCCAAATTAGAAATGGAAGCCCTGCGCAGCTCGGCGTGCAAGGCGCCGGAGAGCTGCCAGGGCAGGGCGACGATGTCGCGCTGATGGCCGGAGAGGAGGATGGCGCCGTCGATCGAAGGCAAGGCGTGCGGAGCGAAAAGGAGATCTGCGTCGAGATTGCCGCCCGGATAGCGCGCGCTCTCGTCGACGATCAATTTGAAATGCAGCCGGTCACCGTGGCGCTCGCCGGTGGAGAACCGGAACGCGGTCGGTTCGCCCGCGACATCGAACGCGCCGTTCCCCGTGAACGGGCCGGTCAGGGCGCTCGCCTCGGCGGAGAGCCCGATGTTGGTGAACGTGAAATTGCGGCCGGTCGCCGGATCGGCGATTACGACGGTTCCGTCCTCGACCGAAATACGCTCGAATTGCATCTGCTCCGGAACGCCGTGAGTCGGCAGCGGCAGCGCCATCGCCTCATGTTCGATGCGCAGCCGCAGTCGCGGGCGCACCAGCAGCGCCTCGACGAAATCAACCTCGCCGCGCAGCAAAGGCGGCAGAGCGATTTCAAGATGCAGCTCGTCGGCTCGGATGTCGCTCCCCGCGGCGGGGTCCTTTACTTCCAGATCGGAGAGCTGGAGATAGGGCGTCGGCAACAATTTGAGATCAATGCCGCCGCGGATCTCCACCTGCTGGCCGAGCAGGTGGGAGAGCTGCGCTTCGACCAGGCTTCGCTCCGCATCCCAATCGACGAGATAAGGCACCGCCAACGCTGCGCTCAGAATGATGACAAGAATGATGGCAAAAATTGTAAGAATGTCGCGCACGATCGTGTGGCTGCCTGGGCCGCTTCGTTGATGCCACGCGGCGTTGGCCGGCGCGCGCCGATTGCGACGCGGCAGGCCCTAACCATAGCGCTTTTCGTGGCGTCAGGGTGGCCCGATTGTCGGCGGCCAAAGACGCAGAAGCATTAACGGCAGCTCAGTTTTTGGCTTTATCGACCAGCTTGTTGGCGCCGATCCAGGGCATCATGGCGCGCAATTTGGCGCCCACCGCTTCGATCGGATGCGCCTCCGATTTGGCCCGCATGGCCTTGAACGACGTCTGGTTGACTTTGTTCTCAAGCATCCACTCGCGGGCGAACCGGCCGGATTGAATGTCCGCCAACATACGCTTCATCTCAGCTTTCGTTTCTGGCGTAATGACCCGCGGGCCGCTGACGTATTCGCCATATTCGGCAGTGTTCGACACCGAGTAGTTCATGTTGGCGATCCCACCCTCATAGATGAGATCGACGATCAGCTTCACTTCGTGCAGGCACTCGAAATAGGCCATTTCAGGCGCGTAGCCGGCCTCGACCAACACCTCGAATCCATTGCGGATCAGTTCGACGAGTCCGCCGCAGAGCACGGCCTGCTCGCCAAAAAGATCGGTTTCGGTCTCCTCGCGGAAGCTCGTCTCGATGATTCCGGCGCGTCCGCCGCCGATCGCGGCGCCATAGGAACGCCCGAGATCGTGGGCGTTGCCGGTCGCGTCCTGCGCCACCGCCAGCAGACAAGGCACGCCGCCGCCGCGCTTATACTCGGAGCGCACCGTGTGGCCCGGTCCTTTCGGGGCGATCATCAATACATCAAGGTCGGCGCGCGGCTCGATGAGATTGAAATGAATGTTGAGCCCGTGCGCGAACATCAAAGCCGCGCCCCGTTTCAGATTGCCGGCGAGATCGGTGCGATAGAGATCGCCCTGTAATTCGTCCGGGGTGAGCATCATGACGACGTCGGCCGATTTGGCGGCTTCGGCGACGGATTTGACGGCGAGCCCCTCGGCCGCGGCCTTCTTCGCCGAGGCCGAGCCCTCGCGTAGCCCGACGGAGATGTCCTTCACGCCCGAGTCGCGCAAGTTCAGTGCATGGGCGTGACCCTGGCTGCCATAGCCGATGACGGCCACCTTCTTGCCTTTGATGAGATTGAGATCGGCATCCCGATCGTAATAGACACGCATGATTTCAAGTTTCCTTGGTTTGGATGGCGCGAGCCGTCCGTCAGATCGGATCTTTGCCGCGCGACATGGCGGCAATGCCGGTGCGGGAGACCTCGACGAGGCCGACCGGCCGCATCAGTTCGATGAACTGGTCGATTTTCGAAGCGGCGCCGGTCAATTCGAAAACGAAGCTCTCGATTGTCGTGTCGATCACCCGCGCCTGGAAGGCGTCAGCAAGCCGCAGGGCCTCGTCGCGGCCGGCGCCGGTCCCGGCAACTTTGATCATCGCGAGCTCGCGCTCGACCGCATTGCCGCGCAAGGTGAGATCGGTGACCGTGTGGATCGGCACGAGCCGTTCCAGCTGATGGCCGACCTGTTCGATCGCTTCGGGCGGCCCCGAGGTAACGATGGTAATGCGCGACAAATGTTCGGCATGCGCCACTTCGGCCACCGTCAGGCTTTCGATGTTGTAGCCGCGCCCGGAGAAGAGCCCGACGACGCGCGCCAGCACGCCCGGCTCGTTGTCGACGAGCACGGAAAGCGTATGCGTCTCGACATTCGACTTGCCGAGCGCCGAAGAATAGGGCGAAAGCGGCGCGGCGGGAGCGTTCATTTTGTTGCGTCCGTTTCCTCGAAATCAAACCAGCGCTTTGCCGGCGGCGTCGATCTCCGCTTCCAAATCGGCATCGTCCGGCAGGATCATTTCGTTATGTGCCTTGCCGGAGGGGATCATTGGCAGACAATTTTCGGTCTTGTCGATACGGCAATCGAAAACCACGGGTTTCGGCGTCTCGATCATTTCGGCGATCGCGGCATCAAGATCGGCCGGGTCCGAACAGCGAATTCCGCGCGCGCCGAAAGCTTCGGCCAATTTGACGAAGTCCGGCAGCGCCTCCGAATAGCTGTGCGAATAACGCCCGCCATGCAGCAGCTCCTGCCATTGCCGTACCATGCCGAGATATTCGTTGTTGAGGATGAAGACCTTTACAGGCAATCGATATTGCGCGGCCGTCGAAAGCTCCTGGATGTTCATCAGGATTGAGCCTTCGCCGGCGATATCGATGACCAGCGCATCGGGATGCGCCATCTGCACGCCGATCGCCGCCGGCAGGCCGTAGCCCATCGTGCCGAGGCCGCCGCTGGTCATCCAGCGGTTCGGCGCCTCGAAATGATAATGTTGCGCGGCCCACATCTGATGCTGGCCGACTTCCGTCGTGATGTAGCAGTCGCGCCCCTTGGTCGCCGCGTAAAGACGATCGATCGCCCATTGCGGCTTGATGACTTTGTCGGAATTTCGGTACGCGAGTGATTTGCGCGCCCGCCATTTGGCGATCTCGGCCCACCATTTCTTGAGTGCCGCCCGATCCGACTTGCAGCCGCGCGCCCGCCAGCGCTCGAGCAGCGCGCCGATCACATGCGCGCAATCGCCGACGACACCGAGATCGACCTTGACGTTCTTGTTGATCGAGGAGGGGTCGATATCGACATGGATCTTCTTCGAACCGGGCGAAAACTGATCGAGCCGGCCGGTGATGCGGTCATCGAACCGCGCTCCCAATGCGACCATGAGATCGCAATCGTGCATCGCGTTATTGGCCTCGAACGTGCCGTGCATGCCGAGCATGCCGAGCCAGTTTTCGCCCGAGGCGGGATAGGCGCCGAGGCCCATCAAGGTCGAGGTGATCGGGAAGCCGGTCGCAGCGACGAGTTCGCGCAATAGTCTCGAGCCCTCGGGGCCTGCGTTGATGACGCCGCCGCCGGTATAGAAGATCGGCCGCTTGGCCGCCGCCATCATGCTGACAGCCTGCTCGATCTTCTCCGGATCGCCCACGAGTCGCGGCCGGTAGGTCTTGTGCTCGGCGTTCTTCGGCCCGGAATAGGTGCCGCGCGCGAACTGCACGTCCTTCGGAATATCGACGACCACCGGCCCCGGGCGCCCGTGTTGGGCGACGTAGAAGGCTTCGTGGAGGATGCGCGATAGATCGTCGATCGAGCGGACGAGGTAATTGTGCTTGGTGCAATGCCGGGTGATGCCGACGGTGTCGCATTCCTGGAAGGCGTCGGAGCCGATCAGATGCGTCGGTACCTGTCCGGTGATGCAGACCACCGGGATCGAATCCATCAAGGCGTCGGTCAGGCCGGTCACCGAATTGGTGGCGCCAGGGCCGGAAGTGACGAGCATGACGCCGGGCCGGCCGCTGGAGCGCGCATAACCCTCGGCGGCGTGTGCCGCGCCCTGCTCGTGGCGGACGAGAACGTGATGGATGGCGTGCTGGTGATCGTAGAGCACGTCGTAGATCGGCAGGACGGCGCCGCCGGGATAGCCGAAAATGACATCGACGCCCTGGTCCTTCAGGGCTTCGATGACCATTTCGGCGCCGGTCATCTCTCTGGCCATCGTCGTTCTCCGCCGCCTTTCATGCGGGTTTTTGGCATTTCCGGCAATAAAAAAGGCCCCTGAAGGGCCTGGGTAAGCGCCAGATGCGGAATCAGAGCCTATCTCCGTCCCGTCTCCAGCGCCGAGGTTACGATAAGGATCGTCCGCAACTTAGATCTCCGTCGATCCGAACAATTTAGCGGACGGCGGCCGCAGAATCAACCGCGCTTTCGCCCGCAAAGCGCCTTTTGGGCGATAAGCCGCGGCTCTTTCCCCATTAGGATGAAGTTTTGGTTGCGGCTACGAACTCAGTGAGGCGCTCCATGCTCTGTCCCCAGCCCTCGGCCATGCCGACGATCATGTACGCGGCGGCGGGTATCCGGCCGATGGCACGCGTCTGCAGCGTCATCTCGGTCTTGCCGTCGCGTTCAGCGAAGGTAACGGCCGTCAGCCCGTCGATCATCGGATGGTCCCTGGCATCCACTGGGAAGTTCGTGAACACGAGCCGCTCGGGCGCGACGACTTCGCGAAACACGCCGCGCATCGGATACTCCGCGCCGTTGGGCGCCCGCATGACGATATAGATCGCGCCTCCCGGCCGCGCATCGACCTCGCAGACCGGACAGGTGAACCCGTTCGGCCCCCACCATTTGGCAAGGTGCTCCGGATCCGTCCAGGCTTTCCAAACAAGCGCGCGCGGCGCATCGAAGATGCGGCGGATCGTGAGCTCGCGGCGCATCGGGTCGATCGTCGGCAGGTGCGCGGCGAGCTTGTCGAGGTTCTGCTCCAGACCGGGCACCGCGAAAGGTTTGACTCTGTCGCAAACCTCGGCGGATTCGAAGCGCTGGCGCCAAGTGAGCTTCGTCTTGCCGTCCAAGTTTTCGAAGCTCGCCGTAAGGCGGAACTTGGGCTGGGAAAGATGGTCGAAAACTATCCGCTCCAGAAAGGCAATTTCGACGAAGATGTTCTCGTTGGGGTAATCGGTGCCGTCAGGCCCGTGCATGACGAAGTGCCAGCGGCCGCCCAGTCGGAAATCGAATTCGCGAAACGTATTGGTAAAGCCTTTCGGCCCCCACCAGTGTTGCAGATGGTCGGGGTCGGTGAAGGCCCGCCAGACCAGCGCGCGCGGCACGGCGAAAATGCGCGTGCCGATGATCTCGCGCTCGCGCACCTCGATGCAGCTATTTGCCGGCATTTTCCTTCCCCTTCAGGTTGCGCAGGTAATCGTCGAGCCGGTCGAAACTTTCGGTCCAGAACCGGCGGTAATGTTCGAGCCACTCGGCGGCTTCCTTCAGCGCCTTGGCCTCGAGCCGGCGGGGACGGCGCTGCGCGTCGCGGCCGCGCGAAATCAGCCCGGCGCGCTCCAGCACCTGAAGATGTTTTGAGATCGCCGGCTGGCTGAGCGAGAATGGCTCGACCAACTCGTTCACTGTCGCCTCACCTAAGGCAAGCCTGGCAAGGATGGCCCGGCGCGTAGGGTCGGCGAGAGCGGCGAAAGTGTCATTGAGCCGATTTGGAACCATAGATCGCCTGTAAGTTATATAACTGTATAGTTATATGGTGAGACGGGTCGGGTGTCAATTCTGCCGTTTTGCGCGCTTGACCGCTGGCGCGGACGGCTAATTTACGTTGCTAACTCCAAGAGTTCGATTTGGCCTCGCCCATCAAAGCCCTCTTCTTCGATGTCTTC
>JBOHJJ010000088.1:0-11012 GCA_050728495.1 Methylovirgula sp. | reverse complement strand
ATCGGCTACGAATCGGTCACCCGCCTGATCCATCCGCGCGCCATCGCCTATGACGATGCGCTGGTGATCGCCGCTTTGGGCTTATCGGTAAATCTCGTAAGCGCCTGGCTGCTGCGCGATACGCATCCTCATGCTCACCATCGGCACGCCGCTCATGACGACGCCGATCACAATCTGCGCGCCACCTATGTGCACGTGCTCGCCGACGCGGCGACGTCGTTGCTCGTCATCGGCGGCCTGTTGCTCGTCCGCAATTTCGGGCTCGTCTTCATGGATCCGGCCGTCGGCCTCATCGGCACTGCCTTCATCTTGAGTTGGGCCTATGGGTTGTTGCGCGATTCGGGCAGCGTGCTCCTCGATGTCACCCCGGATGATCATCTTTGCGAGGCGATCAAGGCGCGCCTGGAAACCGAGGGCGATTTAGTCTCCGATCTCCACCTGTGGCGGCTTGGTCCCGGACACCGCGCGGCGGTCATATCGATCGTCAGCGATCACCCGAAATCGCCGCAAGAGCATAAGGCGCGGCTCGCGGATTTGCCGGGCCTGAGCCATGTGACAATCGAAGTTCTCCGCTGCCCGGATGCGTGATAGCGGCGGTTTTGCGTGATCTAGGAATTGGCGTTACTCCATGCCTAAGCGCGACTTCTGGAACGGCGACCAAGTGCTTTACGTGAACAGTCGGCATCGCGCGTTGTATTATGCCGATGTCGGCAAGGAGGTCGCAGCGCTCCTTCCATCGCCTGAGGCTGTAGTTCTCGATTACGGCTGCGGCGAAGCGCTTGCCGCCGATTTCCTCGCCGAGAAATGCGCCCGGCTCTATCTTTACGACCCAATTCCGAAGATCGAAGCCTTGCTGCGGACGCGCAACAAAGCAAATCCAAAGATCGCCGTGCTCGACCGCGACGGCCTCGAAGCTCTGCCCGACGCCAGCCTCGATCTGATGATCTGCAATTCGGTCTTGCAGTATTTGAGCCGCGAGGAATGCGGCGCGCTCGTCGCCTTCGCGGCGGTAAAATTGAAGCTCGGCGGCCGCCTCGTCGTCGCCGACATCATTCTACCGCACGTCGACGCGCTGACCGATTCCTGGGCGCTTGTCGAGTTCGCCTATCGCGGCGGATTTCTTTTCGCCGCCTTGCGCGGCCTTTTTTCCACGTTCTTTTCGCGCTACCGCAGGAGGCGCGGCAGGACGGGGCTGACCACGTTCGCCATCCCCGACATGCAGCGGCTGCTATCGACGCGCGGTTTTGAAGCGCGTCGCTTCGACCGCAACATCGGCCATAATCAGGCGCGCATGACGTTCATCGCAAAGCGGGTGTAAGCGCCGGTTCACTGCAGTTCCGCCGCAAGCCGGCGCATGAAACCGATAGCCGCCTCAAGTTGGGCGATCTCGACATATTCGTCCGGCTGATGCGCCTGCTCGACCGACCCAGGCCCGCAGACGACGGCCGGAATCTGCGCTCTCTGATATTGCCCCGCTTCGCTCGCAAACGGCACCGTCGTCGTGCGCTGCACCCGCGCGGCCTTCAACGCAAACTCTGCAGCGATCGAGCCCGGCGCCGCCGTAAGCCCGGGAACTTCCGTTTCGATCTGCGTCTCGATCCGCAGGTTTGGCGTGGAGATTCCCGCCGCATAGGCGTTGAGGTGGGCGAGCGCCAAATTCTGCGGCACGCCGGGCAAACCACGGAATTCCCACTGGAAGGCGCAATTTTTGGCGAGAATGTTGCGCGCCGTGCCGCCGCGGATGGTGCCGACGTGGACCGTCGAATAGGGCGGATCGAAACGCGGGTTCATCGTCGTCTTCAGGGCGTCGGCGAAGCGGTAGAGTTCGGCCACGAGCTTGCAGGCGGCTTCGACGGCGCTGGCGCCAAGTTGCGGCCGCGCCGAATGGGCTTCCTTGCCGTGCACGCGCGTCTGGTAGGTGGCGATGCTCTTATGCGCATCCGCGACTTGCATCGAGGTAGGCTCGCCGACAATCGCCGCTTCGGGGCGCGGCAGATCGCGCCCCAGCCGGGCGATCGTATCGAGGGCGCCTTGGCAGCCGACCTCCTCGTCGTAGCTCAGCATGATGTGGATCGGCCGCTTGAGCCGCGCCTCTTGAAATTCCGGGATCATGGCAAGGCAGAGCGCGTCGAATCCTTTCATGTCGCAGGTGCCGCGCCCATAGAGCCGGCCGTTAGCGGTCCGCAAGGCGAAGGGATTGCCGCTCCAGGCCTGGCCCTCTACCGGCACGACGTCGGTATGGCCCGACAGCACGACACCGCCGTCGATCCTAGGGCCAATCGTCGCAAACAGCGCCGCCTTGTCGCCTTGCGCGTTCGGCACTTTCACGTAGTCGGCGCCGTGGCTGGCAAGATAGGCTTCAACGGCGGCGACCAAAGCGAGATTGGACTTTTCGCTTTCCGTATCGAAGGCGACGAGCCGTTCGAGGATGGTCAGCGTCTCAGCTAAGCGACCATCCGCTGGTTTGGGAGTGGAAGGCGACACGCTACCCCGATCGCAAGCCTAGTTGAGGACCCGCGCGACATAGGGCGAGTCAAGCGAAAAGGCGGGGATTTCCGCCTCGAAAATATCGCCCTTTTCGTTCACCATCCGATAGGTGCCCGCCATGATGCCGGGCGGCGTCGTAAGCGGGCAGCCGGAGGTGTAGCGGAAACGCTCGCCCGGTTTTAAGACCGGCTGTTCGCCGACGACGCCGGGACCGCGCACTTCTTCGAGCCTGCCGTTGGCGTCGGTGATTTTCCAGTGCCTGGCGGTTAATTGCACGGTGAGCGCACTGCAATTGGCAATCTCGACGGTATAGGCCCAGAAGAACGTCGCCTCCTCGGCGTCGGAGCGTTCCGGGACAAATTCGGGCGTGACGGTGATCTGAATGTCGTTGGTGACGCGGCTGTACATGGGTTCCGTACCGTCCGAATCCACGCTATGGACATAAGCCTATCACCGGCCGGGGCGAGGCGCAAAAATCGGCCGCCCTGGTGCCCGGATTCGCCGCTGTTTCAGGGGGTTGCGCGCCTAGCCAAGCTCGGCGCCATGCGCCGCGGATGCACCATGACCGAGAAGCCGCACCGCCTCATAATCCGTGTCTATTACGAAGACACGGATTTTTCCGGAGTCGTGCAGCATGTCGCCTATCTGCGCTTCTTCGAACGCGGCCGCACCGAATTCCTGCGTACCCACAGCATCGCGCAATCGGCGCTCTTTGCGGCCGGGGCGCTGGCTTTTGTCGTGCGCAGCCTGCACGTCGAGTACCTCCGGCCGGCGCGCATGGACGACGAACTTTGTGTCGAGACGGGGCTCGACAAGCTCGGCGGCGCCTCGATCGAAATGGCGCAGGCGATTTTGCGCGGCGCGGAATTGCTGGCCTCCGCGCATGTGCGCGTGGCGGCGGTCGCGGACGGACGGGCGAAGCGCCTTCCTGCCGAAATCGAGTCCCTGCTTGGGCCTGCCGCGGACGACAGTTAGCGCCGGCCGATGGGCTCGGGAGGGGCGGCGTAGGAATTGCAAATGTTCGGCATCGAGCGCATGCCGCTTGCGGCGCTGCTATGAGCCGCGATAGATCTTCGTAACTCCATGTTAACTTTGAGAATGGCTCAACTGGATCGGTCGCCTTTGAGCTACCGGCGGCCGCAAAAAGCCCAAGAAATGACCGAATTGCGGGTAAGGAGAAGCCTAATCATCGGTCCGATCTCGAAGTTTTGGGATTTCCCCGGAATTTGCCATTCCCGATGTGGCGGGGATTAATGGCCTGCTCGATTCGCCGGCGAACGGCAGTTTTGCGGCATCGGCGCGCGTTTTTGCTCTTCATCTCCGGTTCGCGAGGACGAATGACATGAATCCAGCCGATATCGCCACCTCCGCGCTGGTCACGCCGGGCTCGGAAGTCACGCTTTGGAGTATGTTTCTATCGGCGCATATCGTCGTCAAACTGGTCATGGCGGGGTTGCTGGGGGCGTCCATCTGGTGCTGGGCGATTATCATCAACAAGGCCATGCTGTTTGCGAAGGTGCAAAAAGCCATGGATCGGTTCGAGCAGGCCTTCTGGTCGGGCAATTCGCTCGAGGAGCTTTACGCGACCCTATCGTCGCGGCCGACGAGCGGCATGGCGAGCCTTTTCGTCGCGGCGATGCACGAATGGAAGCGTTCCGTGCAAACAGCGGCGAGTTCGTTTATGGGCCTGCAGACGCGCATCGAGAAAGTGCTCGACGTGACGATCGCCCGCGAGACCGAAAAGCTCGAATCCCACCTGCTGGTACTGGCGACGGTTGCCTCCGCCGCGCCGTTCATCGGCCTGTTCGGCACGGTTTGGGGTATCATGACCTCGTTTCGCTCGATTGCCGCCTCAAGGAATACGTCGCTGGCGATCGTGGCGCCCGGCATCGCCGAGGCGCTGTTTGCGACCGCGCTCGGACTCTTTGCGGCGATCCCGGCGCTCATCGCCTACAATAAGTTGCAGGCGGACGTGGCAAAGAAACAGGCGCAGCTCGAAGGGTTCGCCGATGAATTTTCCGCGATCCTGTCGCGGCAGATCGATCAGCAGGGCGCGCGCGATCGCGCCGCCTGATCTGGGCGCGCGTTCGCGTCGGGCACGGCAGAGGAGAGTAACCGCATGGCCATGATCACCGCAGCGTCGACTCGTAGCGGCGGTCGGCATCGTCGCGGCGTTCCTCGCTACAAGGCTATGTGCGAGATCAACATGACGCCGTTCATCGACGTGATGCTTGTTTTGCTCATCATCTTCATGGTCGCCGCGCCATTGCTCGCCACCGGCGTGCCGATCGATCTGCCGCATACCAAGGCTTCGGCGCTTAACATCGAGCAAAAGCCGCTGTCGATCGCAATCGACGAGAAAGGCGTGATCTATCTCATGGATGATCCTGTGCCGATCGGACAGCTCGCCGAGAAGCTGAAGGACGCGGCGCACGGCGTATTCGACCAGCGCATCTACGTGCGCGGCGACAATAGCGTGAGCTACGGCAGGATCGCCGAAGTCATGTCGATCATCACCACAGCCGGGTACAAGAAGGTCGCTCTTGTGACCGAGCCGAGCAAAAATTGAGCTTCGATGGACGCATCGGGAAAGCCCGGCTACATCGCTTCGAGCGCCGCACACGCGGCTCTGCTCGTCCTGGCTCTCGTGTCTTTTTCCCGCAATCCGAAGTTCGATGATGCTCCGGAGACGATTCCCATCGAGATGGTGAGCATGCAGGACTTCAACCAGATCATGCATGGCGACAAGAGCGCCAAGCAGGTTCAGCCCAAGCAGAAGGTGGATAAGGTCGCCGATACGGTGGAAAATAAGCCGAAGCCGCCGATCGCCGAGGCAAAGCGCGACGTGCCGACCCCGCCCCCACCCCTGAAGCGGGTTGCCGACCCGGGATTGGCCGACAAAGTCGAGCCGCAGAAACCGCCGGTGCAAGCCGCGACCACTCCGCCGCCGCCCGCCAAGCCCAGGCCGATTCCTCCCATCGCCGACAACTCGCAGGATGCCGAGCAGATCCAGTCCAACTCCAAGAAGGTGCCGCCCAAGGATACTCACAAGAAGGAAGTAACCAAACAGCCGGAATTCAAACTCGACCAGATCGCCAAACTGCTTGCCGAGGATAAGCCGAAATCGGGCGACGACAGCAAAGATGCGCCGCGGAAATTCAGCGCCGACGATATCGCCCGGCTGTTGAGCAGGGAGCCCGCGCAGCGCAAGGCCGCAACCGGCAAGGAGCTGCAGCAACTGGCTTCCCTCGGCTCAGCCACCGCCAGCGCCCCGAAAATGTCGCCGTCCTTCGAGGCGCAGATGGAAGGCTGGTTTCAGGATAGGTTTCAGGGCTGTTGGACGGAGCCGATCACTCTGCCCGCCGGACCCAAATACGTGCCGGAGATTCGGGTTCCCTTGAACCTCGATGGGTCGCTGGCGACAGATCCGACCCTGCTTAACCCGCCGAGTGATCCTGCTTGGCAGCCGCTGGCAGACAGTGCGCTTCGGGCGGTGCATACCTGCGACCCCCTGCCCGTTCCTGACATATTCAAGCCCTATTACGACGAATGGAGAGACCGGGTCGTCCGGTTCAACGACGAAGACATGTAGCGCCCGGTTGCGCGCGTCACTCTCTCATTCCGGGCCTAACCAAGCGGACCGAAACCATGCTTATCACCCGACGATCGGTGTCCGGGCTCATTCTCGGATTGGCATCGAGCACTCTATCGAGCAAATTCGCCTTTGCTCAAAACCGTTATTTCAACGTCGAGTCCGGCAATCAGTTCAAGCCGGTTCCGATCGCTGTCACGCAATTTGCCGACAATAACGGCGCCGATATCAGCAGCGTCATCAGCAATAATTTCAGCCACTCGGTCTTCCTCACCCCGGTCGATCCGAACACATTCCCGGAGCACGTGACCAATCCGGATCAAGCGCCGCAAGTCGAGCAGTGGAAGGCGATCAACGCGCAGTTCGTCGTCACCGGTCGCAGCGCGCCCGGGTCGGGCGGCCGGTTACAAACCGAATTCCGACTGTGGGACGTTTCGAGCGGCGCACAAGTCGCGGGCGAGCAATATGTGACGGATCCAAACAACGAGCGGCGCGTCGCCCATATCATCGCCGACGCGATCTTCACGCGGATCACCGGCGAGAAGGGATTTTTCGACACCCGCATCGCCTTCATCGACGAAACGGGCACCCCGCAGATGCGCCGCAAGCGGCTCGCCATCATGGATCAGGACGGCGCCAACGTGCGCTATTTGACGAGCGGCGACAATCTCGTCGTGACGCCGCGTTTTTCTCCGTCCTCACAAGACGTCACCTACATGTCGTTCGGAGTCGCGGAGCAGCCCAAAGTTCTGCTTCTCAACATCGAAACCGGACAGCGCGAGGTCGTCGGCAATTTCCCCGGCATGACTTTCGCGCCGCGCTTTTCGCCCGACGGGCAGAAGATCGTGATGTCGCTGTCGGAAAACGGCGTCTCCAACCTTTACGAGATGGACATCCGATCGCGCGCGACGACCAGGCTCTCGCAATCCTCTGCAATCGACACCTCGCCTTCCTTTTCGCCGGACGGTTCGCAGCTCGTATTCGATTCCGACCGTGGTGGCAGCCAGCAGATCTACATCATGCCCGCCTCCGGCGGCCAGGCGCAGCGGATTTCGTTTGGCGAAGGCCGCTATTCCACGCCCGTCTGGTCGCCGAAAGGCGATTACATTGCCTTCACCAAAATGAACGCCAACACGTTTGGGATCGGGGTGATGAAGCCGGACGGATCGGGCGAGCGCATTCTGACCGAAGGCTTCGACAACGAAGGCCCGACCTGGGCGCCGAACGGGCTCTTCCTGATGTTCTTCCGCGATCCCGGCGGCGACTCCGGCCCGCATATTTTCATGATCGACGTGTTCGGCCGCGCCCAGTTCGAGGTCCCGACGCCGTCTTACGCGTCCGATCCGGCCTGGGGACCGCTGCTCAAATCGTAGGCGACGTCATTGTGAGGAGCAAAGCGACGAAGCAATTCGGTTCCGGATTGCTGCGCTCCGCTCGCAATGACGTTCATGCGCCCCGCAGCTCGGCCAAAATCGCATCCCCCATCTCGCTGGTCGAGACGAACTTCGCGGCGTTCCCCTTGATGTCGGCGGTGCGCAGTCCCTTGGCGAGCACGCCGGCAATTGCGCGCTCAATCCGATCGGCGAGTTCGCCGAGCCCGAAGGAATAACGCAGCGCCATCCCGAACGAGCCGATCATGGCGATCGGATTGGCGAGCCCCTTGCCGGCAATGTCGGGCGCCGAACCGTGTGCCGGCTCGTAGAGCGCCTTGCGGCGGCCGGTCTTTGCATCGACCTCGCCGAGCGAGGCCGAAGGCAGCATGCCGAGCGAGCCGGTGAGCATCGAGGCGACATCCGAGAGCATGTCGCCGAACAAGTTGTCGGTGACGATCACGTCGAACTGTTTCGGGCGGCGCACGAGCTGCATGCCGAGCGCATCGGCGAGCATATGTTCGAGCTGCACGTCCGGGAATTCGCGCTTGTGCAGATCGATGATGGTATCGCGCCAGAGCACGCCGGATTTCATCACGTTGTGCTTCTCGGAGGACGTCACTTTGTTGCGCCGCCGCCGCGCCAGCTCGAAGGCGATGCGCCCGATGCGCTCGATCTCGAAAGTTTCGTAAACCTGCGTATCGACGGCGCGTTTCTGGCCCTTGCCGAGATCGATGATCTCCTTCGGCTCTCCGAAATAGACGCCGCCGGTCAGTTCGCGCACGATCATGAGATCGAGCCCGTCGACGAGTTCGTGCTTCAAGGAGGAGGCGTCGGCGAGCGCCGGATAACAGATTGCCGGGCGCAGGTTGGCGAAGAGGTTGAAATCCTTGCGCAGCCGCAAGAGCCCGGCTTCGGGACGCACGTCATACGGCACTTTGTCCCACTTCGGGCCGCCGACCGCGGCGAGTAGAATCGCATCGGCCGCCGCGGCGCGCGCCATATCGGCCTCGCTGATCGCCGTGCCGTTCGCATCATAGGCGGCGCCGCCAACGAGGCCTCGTTCGATCTCGAAACCCGCGACGCCTTCCTTGCCGAAGAAGGCGGCGATCTTTTCGACTTCGGCCATCACCTCGGGGCCGATGCCGTCGCCGGGAAGAACGAAGAGTTTGTAGGTGGGCATTTTCACTCCTGCTGCCGGCGGGCGTTTAAGCAGGTTGGACCGTCGAGGACAAGAGATAGCGCGTCATGCGCGGGCTTGACCCGCGCATCCAGAAACGCGGGCGATATTAAGGCAAGCTCCACCAGGAGAGGGTAGCGTCACAGTTTGGAAATTTCGCCGATTGACAATCGCTCGCGCTCGCCCCTCGCTTCCGGTATGCTGGGCGGAAAGCATGAGGGAAAAGTGAGCGAGAAACCCAAGAAGCCGCATTATGCTGCGGCATTATATAGCGCGGATAGAAAGATTGAGTTGACCCCAATAGATGTGGCCGACGCCAGGTATGAAGATGAGGCGTGCGCATTAGGGACGAAACGAGCGCGCGAATGGCTTACGGAAAACGGTATTGATCGCGCGTTTCTTCAGCTGGTCAAGGACGGCCGTGGCATAGGAACGCTTGAGGTTGCGGCTTAAGCTCCGAGGCCCTAAAGGCGAAAAGCGCCCTCATGAAAAGGCGAGTACCCGCTAATTTCAATTGCCCCGAGAGCGAGTACCGTGCCTGGATTCTCGCTGCACGCGAGACCACTGTTGCGAGCAAGAAAAAAGTCGGGTCGACGCGACGCGGGCATCCGTTGAGCGGGCTGCTCGCGTGCGCGACGCACCCATCGGGGAGATCGTCAACCGCTTAATCTCTAAGTGGCGTCAAAATTCAAACTGAGACGCGCATCGCCACAATCAAACTGCACCACTACCCAGAAGACGCCTGGATGCGCGGGTCAAGCCCGCGCATGAGCGAAGAACCGATCGACGGCAATCTACTCTTATGGGCGGCTTCGTCTACATCATGAGCGACAAGCGCGATGGCACGCTTTATGTCGGCGTGACCAATAATCTGTCGCGCCGTATCCATGAGCATCGTGAAGAGCTGACGAAGGGATTTACCCAGCGCTACGGTCTCCGTCGCCTCGTTTATTACGAGAGCTTTGATGACATCAGGGCGGCAATTCAACGCGAGAAAACCCTCAAACATTGGCCGCGCGTCTGGAAGCTCGCCCTGATCCAAGAAGCAAATCCTGATTCGAACGATCTTTACGAGGCGTTGAATTGGTAATCAGCCGTCATGCGCGGGCTTGACCCGCGCATCCAGGAACGCAGGCTACCGAATGCGAAAAAATTCGAAACATGAAAATATCAGATCGATAGTGCCTGGGTGCGCGGATCAAGTCCGCGCATGACGGCCCGGTGGTCATAGACCGGACAGACCGGCCGTGACGCGCGCATATTACGCCGCCGCAAGCTGGCGCAGCACGTAGGACAGGATGCCGCCGTTGTTGAAATATTCGAGCTCGTCCTCGGTGGCAATCCGGCAATGTAGTGGCACGGTCTTTACGTTGCCGTCGGCATATTTGATGACGGCTTCCATCCGCTGGCGTGGCTTCAGGCTCGCGCCGAGACCGCGGATCGTGACCTGCTCGTCGCCTTTGAGCTTGAGCGACTTCCAGCTCGTGCCCGGCTCGAAAGTCAGCGGCAGCACGCCCATGCCGACGAGATTCGAACGATGGATGCGTTCGAAACTTTCGGCGATCACCGCGCGCACGCCCAAGAGCTTCGTGCCCTTCGCCGCCCAATCGCGCGACGAGCCGTTGCCGTACTCGGCGCCGGCGAACACTACTAGCGGCACGCCTTCGGCCTCATACTGCATCGCCGCGTCGTAAATCGGCATCTCGGTTCCGTCCGGCCAATGTTTCGTCATGCCGCCTTCGGGCACGATTCCGTCTATTCTGGTGAGGATAAAATTCTTGATGCGGATATTGGCGAACGTGCCGCGCATCATGATTTCATGATTGCCGCGGCGCGTTCCATACTGGTTGAAATTCGCCTGCGAGACTTGCCGCTCGAGCAGGAACCGGCCGGCGGGCGAAGCCGCCTTGATCGAACCGGCGGGCGAAATGTGGTCGGTGGTGATTTTGTCGCCGAAGAGGGCGAGGACGCGCGCATCGACAATGTCGTGGACGGGCTCCGGCGTGATTTTCAGTCCGTCAAAATACGGCGGGTTCTGCACATAGGTCGAGCCCATATCCCAATGATAGGTCTCGCCAGCCGGTACTTTCACCTTGCGCCAATGCGCATCACCCTCGAAAACGTCGGCATAGCGCTCTTTGAAGATCTTTTTAGTCACGAACTTTGCGACGAATTTGTTGATCTCCTTGGCGCTCGGCCAGATGTCGCGCAGATAGACGGCCTTGCCGTGCTTGTCCTGACCGAGCGGCTCGCGCGTCAAATCCTTCGTCACCGTGCCGGCGAGCGCATAAGCGACGACGAGCGGCGGAGAGGCGAGATAATTCGCCTGAACGTCGGGGCTGACGCGGCCTTCGAAATTGCGGTTGCCGGAAAGCACCGCCGC
>JBOHJJ010000087.1:0-2206 GCA_050728495.1 Methylovirgula sp. | reverse complement strand
GAGCTTCTTGCGCTGGGCCGCGGCGATTACGAGGGGATCGTCGCGCGGATGGAACGTGCCGGTCCGGCGACCTATGGATCGAACATGCCGGCCGAAGTCGGCCGCACCGTGCGCTTCTACGATCGGCGTTTCGGGGCCCACCTGTCGCCGGTCTCAGATTGGTGCGAAAAGCCGCCGGACTGGTTCATCCTCTCCGATGATCCGGCCGGCGAAACTCCACATCGGTCTTTCGGGCCACCGCGCTGTGCGGCATTCTTCAACCTCGAAAGCGTCATGCAGCCGGCGCCGCTCTCGGGCCTCAGGCTGGCACTTTATCGCCGCGCGAAGTGAGCGCCCCGAGCGCCGAGCGATCAGACGATGAGCCGCGCGCCAGCCAAGGCAAGCGTTGAGGCGAGAACCCGCCGCGGCACGCGATCGGGAACGCGAGCCATTCACGGCTTGTTGTTTGCGCCCGAAGAATTTGAGCGCCAGAATGGTGAGAACGGAGGCGGGAATGCCGCCCGTTGCGACGCGACGCGATCCGCCATTCGTCGGTGCCGTAAAAGACTAGAATTTTCGCTGGGGGCATGCGCGGGGACACGTATGGACGCGACCGATCGCAAGATTCTGCAAATCGTTCAGATCGACTCGAGCTTGTCGATCGCCGCAATCGCGGCCAAGGTCGGGCTGTCGCAAACGCCCTGTTGGAAGCGTATTCAGCGTTTGGAGTTCGAGGGCGTCATTCTCCGCCGGATCGCCCTGCTCGATCCGCAAAAGCTCGGCCTGGCGCTCACCGCATTCGTGACGATCGAAGTCGGCGATCATTCGCGCGATCGCTTGAGCCAGTTTGCGCAAACGATCTCCGCCATGGAAGAAGTGACGGACGTCTATCGCATGGCCGGCGACGTCGATTATCTGCTGCGCGTCGTGGTGCCGGATACGAACAGCTTCGATGCTTTCTATAAGCGCCTCATCGAAGCGATTCCGTTGAAAAGCGTCACTTCGCGGTTCGCGCTCGAAAGCATCAAGGCCGAGACCGCGCTGCCGATCCGCGTCTAGGAGGCGCGGCCGCGCCCGGCCTGCGTGCGCTGCAGTGCGGCAACGAGCGGATCGACGTCTTCGCCGACCTCGAACGCGGCTTTGCCGGGGTGCGGCCGCCCGGCATAGCTCTTCCGGTTTGGAGCTCGCATCTCTATCTATGCGTTAATGCCATCGGAGAAAACCCACGTGACGCTCGTCTCTTCCGTTCCCGATCCTGCGCCGCCGCTGCGTCAGGTCTTCTCCGACGACAGTCTCTGGGAGCGCTTGCGCGAGGAGGCAAACGATGTGCTTTCGCGCGAGCCGATCTTGGCGCCGCTCATTCTTACGGTCGTCGTCAACCGCCATTCTTTCGAAGAGGCGGTCATTCACCGCATCGCCTTGCGGCTTGCCAATACTGCGGTTTCGGCGGATTTGATCGCCGATGCGTTCCTTGCGGCGCTACGCGCCGATCCCGGCATCGGCAAAGCATTTCGCGCCGACATCGCCGCCGTCGTCGACCGCGATCCCGCCTGCACACGGTTGATCGAGCCTCTGCTCTACTTCAAGGGATTCCAGGCGATTCAGACGCATCGTCTGGCGCATTTTCTGTGGAACGACAACCAGCAGGATTTAGCGCTCTATCTGCAAAGCCGCTCTTCCGATCTCTTCCAAACCGACATTCATCCGGCGGCACGTTTCGGGTGCGGCATTTTCCTCGACCATGCGACCGGGCTGGTCGTCGGAGCGACCAGCGTCATTGAGGACGACGTCTCGATCCTGCAGGACGTGACGCTGGGCGGCACCGGCAAGGAGAGCGGCGATAGGCATCCGAAGGTGCGGCACGGCGTCATGATCGGCGCCGGCGCCAAGATCCTCGGCAATATCGAAATCGGCCATTGCTCGCGCGTCGCGGCGGGCTCGGTCGTGCTGAGCCCGGTGCCGCCGAATTCGACCGTCGCCGGCGTTCCGGCCAAAGTCGTAGGCAGCGCCGGCTGCCTGGAACCTGCCCGCGACATGAACCAGATCTTGAGCCAGCTTGCCTACGATTCTTTCAGCTATACGATCTGAGGCAGCGCTTACGGCACGATGTTAAACGTCTTGCTGTCGAAATTATAGCGCGGGATTTCCACGTAGCTGCCGTTGATGAGGACCGGCACTTTGTGAACTTTGACGTTGGTCACCGACATTTTTCCGGTCTTTGTATCGA